>CALFEP010000082.1 GCA_937950125.1 uncultured Bacteroidota bacterium | reverse complement strand
TTCGTTGCATTGCAGCAAAAACCCTTATCCTGAAAAGTTTTGTAGTATGAATGCGTTTACCTCATGAGCAAAAAATTGACTGCGTGTTTAAGGACCTGCCTGAAAAAACAATGAAACTTACGAGCTTATGACATATTAAAGATGCAAAGTGCTTAATTTTTTAAAGAAAGATGATTTGAAAGCCATCCTGAAGGAAGATGCTGCTTTTAAATACCCACAGGCAATTTTTGTCTGTTGATTTTTTTATGAGTAGTAAATCTTTTTAAAAATCCGATTCTTTATTTTACCTGAAGCACAAACCCGAGGTGAAGGATTTGGGAATAAATCCGCTGCTGCATCAATAAAAACTAACCTGACGGTATGACTCCGGCTTCCTCTGCACTTACCAGGCCTACACTGTCAGCATGAATAAAATATTTGATGAAATATCTGGTTCGGTCACTTTTATATGGAATAGAACTGATATTGATCAGGTTTTCCACATCAGGACCATCGTAAATTTGCCTGATTTCAACGTCCGGCCTGTTGTATCGCCTTTCGGTTTCTCTGAAAATTGCCCATAATTTGACCGGGATTCCCGGTGAAAAAGTCATATCCACAAGAATTATTTGCGATTGAGGCTCTGGATTTGGAAGTAGCTGATAAACTTTTTCGGGGATGGTTTTACATAAACGGGCAGCATTGTGCCAGGGTTCTAATTTGCGGTTTACGAATCTATAATTCATAACCAAAAGAATGGTTAAAACTAATAAAACAAACACCTTAAATAGATTTTTAAGAACATCAGTAGTAATAATTCGATGTAAAAACCGAAAAAGATCAATGCAAAGGACGGATATACCTAACGAAAAAAAGATCATCGGAAGATAGGTCAGCCTATCGGCAAAGTAAAAGATGCCAGGAAAAAGGTTAAGAAGGGTGAGTACAAAAAAAATCCTGGCGCTCTTGCTTAAATGCAGAATAAAAAGAAAAACGATTGTCCATAGGCCTGAAACATAACCAATCCGCCACTCGATGAAACCGCTGAAAGGTAGTAGCATTACATTAAAGAAATTGTCGAAGCGGTTGAAGAGTTCAGTAAAATTGTTGTATCCATTGGTTGTCTGGGCATAAGATTGATGAAAAGTTCCTGAAAAATAACTTCCTGAAAAATAGATGATGAAACTTATCGCAAAAGGCCAGTATGAAATTACCCACTTTAGGTAATCATTAATATGCTTTAATGATTTGACTTTGTTGAGATGCCAATCGAGAAAAAAAACAGTGATGGGTAAAGCTGCAGAAATTTCTTTGGTGAAAAGTGCAAGAACAAAAAAGATCGCTGACAGAAGTTTTTGTTTGACGCCGGGCATGCCTGCTGGCTTGATCCAAAACCAGACAGAAAACAAAAAAAACAGAGTAGAAGTTGCTGAACCAGCTGTTGCGGCAAGCCATTGAACAGTTTCAACCTGTACGGGCAAGGTAATGAACAACAACGCTGCTAAAGAAGCTATTTTTAAATTATTTTTCAGGCGATATGCTATCAGGAATAACAGTGCTCCATTAGCGGCGTGTAATGCAAGTGCCATTAAACGGTGCCCAAACACCCAGTCGCCCCACAATGTATTGTTCAATACAAACCATGCAACACCCAGCGGACGATAACCATCAACCCCTCCCTGCGATGCAAACTCAGTCCACACATCCCGCCAATTCAGGGATAAACCAACAAGAGAATCAGCGATAAAATAGTCCTGAATTCCTGAAAAGTAAAAGATCAGCGAAATGGCTAACAATAAGACCAGAATAATGAAGAATCTTTTTCCGTTACCGGGGGTAGAAAAGATGTCTGAACTAAGCCGATAGTTTATCTTCATGTTAAATTTTAAATATTATGAAGATACAAGGATATGAAAAATCAGGAGATGTCGCTTCGGTAAATCAAATCGGTTTTAAAAAATGATCAAATATGTCTATGCTTTGCAAAGTACATTAGCAAAGATTGGTGGCAGACTCAACGCCCCCAAAGTATTTCTGTTTTTCTCCATTTTTTGGGGAATACCGATGGTATTTCTTACCCCGCCATATCATGTTCCCGATGAACCAGGTTGCTTCATGCGAGCCTATCAGTTATCTGAAGGAAATTTGGTTTCGGAAATTCAGGGAGATAGTTTGGGAGGCGACCTGCCGGTTGTTCATGAAGAATTTTACAACATTTGGGCAAAAACTGTGACAGATCCCGAAACAAGAGTTGGCGCTGAGGACTTTAATGGTGCATTTAAGCTTCCTTCAAAAATCCCGGAAAGAAAATTCATGCTTTTCCCAACCGGTGCTTTTCATTCTCCGGTAACCTATTTCCCTCAGGCTCTGGGGGTATTTATCGGCAGAATCCTCAATTTACCTTTGCTTGTTTCTTTCTACTTAGGAAGGCTTGCAAATTTGATTGTATGGATAATGCTGTTTTATTTTGCAATACAAGCCATACCAGTGTTGAAATGGTGGCTTGTGGTTTTGGCGTTAAGCCCAATGAACGTTTTTTTGGCAGCATCATTAAGTGGCGATGCGTTAACAAATGGTGTGGCGTTCCTGTTTATGAGCCTCATACTTAAAAATGCCCTGACCGAACACATCGAAATCAACACTAAATCATTCACGCTGCTTACCGTTCTTGGTGTTATGCTGGCTTTGCTCAAAAACGCCTATGTTCCCATCGCGTTGTTATGGTTTCTTATTCCAAAAAGTGCATTTGCTGGGAAGCGTGATTTTTTCATCAAATCAGGATTATTTTTTGGCCTCATTTTTATTGTTTACAGTGCCAATGCGTTATATCTCAACCACCTGCTTAATACGCTTGATTACGAGAACCTTTCGGGGAAAATCATAGGTATGCATGTTGTAAATCCACATAAACAACTTGCATTTGTACTGGAAAATCCTTTAAAGTTTATTGGCATTGCTATCCATTCTTATTGGGAATCGCGTGGATTTATCATTAGCAGCTATGGCGGTACCTTTGGATGGCTTCAACACAAAATGCCAGATGTGATTATTTACTTTGTAATTTTTGTTCAACTTGTCCTTGCACTCACCAACACAAAGCCCGGAATAATCCTGCCGGCAAGGAAAAAAGCTGTGATTGCACTGGCTTTTGCCGGAGTTATTGCGGCTTTCAGCCTGTTAATGTATGTTCAGTTCAATCAGGTGGCCAATCCGGTTATCATCAACCTTCAAGGGCGGTATTTCATTCCGGCTGTTCCACTTCTGTTATTGCTTTTTTACAACCATAAATTGTTTGTTAAGGAAGTAGTAATGAAATGGGTTGCCATTGGTGCTGTCCTCATTTTTCAAATATTTACCGTGTTAACAACTTTGAAGGCATTTTATGTTTAAGTGGCTTTTTCGAAGAACAGCAACCTCAGGTTCCGAAAACAGTGTTGGTGTTGTTGCCATCATTGTAAATTATTTTACTGAAGATTTTTTATTTGGCCTGCTGAAAATACTCTCTGCCGAACCGGTCATTGATCGCATCGTTATTGCCAACAACGGAAGTAAATCAAATTTAAACCTGCTGACAGCTGAGTTTTTCAAAACCCAAATTTTGAACTTTAATGAAAATATTGGTTTTGGAACTGCCGTAAATCGTGCAGTACAAGAGTTTCCGGCTGAATATTTCTTATTGATTAACCCCGATACGTTGCCCGACACCGGATTTGCGGGGCATCTGCTTGATGTTGCCCGGCATCACAAGGCTTTGATTGCCGGCCCGAGGTTTTTCTGGGACGACCGCAAAACTCTCAGGCTACCGCCGGCACTTGGCTATTCGTGGAAAACTGATTTTGAAATGCAACTTTTACAAACCGGTGGCGCAGATGCCAAATTAGTCGGTCATGATTGGATTTTGCGGCATGACAGATTCTGGAAACAGGATGAGCCATTCTTCGAACCATTCATTTCGGGGGCTTGCATGCTGATAAAAAACGACAAGGATTTTTTTACCGGTGGAAAAATTTTTGATGAACAATTTTTTCTTTATTACGAAGACACCGACCTCTGCTATCGTGCTTTTGCACAAAATAAAACAATGTTAGTGGTTCCTAAAGCCGAAGTTGTTCATTACTGGGATCAGTCGCCTTCGGCTGCAAAAGGAAGCCTGATGGAAGAATCACGGAATAAATTTCTGTTGAAACACTATGGCCAGGCGCCCGATTTTCGTGTACCTGCAAAAATCTCTGCCACAAAAGCCACAATCGCCGACATAGGGACAATTAACGAGGATACAACTTTTGAGGTCGATAAAAATGATTTTCATTTTAATCTCTTTTTTGAAATTGGCCTTAATATTTATTTTGTCCCTTTTGCACAGGCTATAATGAAAGGACAATTTTTTAAGATTCCTGAATCAGTCATAAATCGCCTAAAACCAGGTGAATATTACGCCCGTGTCAGAAATTCAGCAAATAAGACTTTGAAAATATGGAAATGGAAAAAACGATAGAAACTCATTCCGGGAAATTCATGTTGAGACCATATCGGAATGAAGATGAAACCAGTGTAATTGCCCTGTGGGAACTGGCTTTCAATCAAAAGATGAATCCTGCAATCTGGCGTTGGAAATTCCACGATAACCCTTTTGGACGGCAGATGATGCTTTGCCTGAATGAATCAGGTGAGCCTGTGGCCATGTATGCAGGCATCCCTTTTACGGCTAACTGGAACGGAAAATCCATTCGCATGACACAACTCATTGATAACATGTCGCATCCCGGTTACCGGCAGGTCATAAGTGGCCGCAAGGGGCTTTTTGTTGAAACATCAAAGTATTTCTTTGAACTATATGGAGGAAAACAAGCCTCGGTTTACCATTATGGTTTCCCTGGGATCAAGCATTTTAAACTCGGGAAAATCTTTCTTGAATATGGGGTGGTTGGCGATGGAGGCGTTTACCTCGAATCTGACCTGAAAAAAGTTGAAAAGCCTGGAATCATGTATTTTGGAAAAGTTGAAAAAAACGATCATTTCAATATCCGCTTCGACGACTTGTGGGAGAATAACAAAGTGCATTACCCTTTTGCAGTCTGCAGAAATAGAACCTTTTTAACCTGGCGGTTTTCACATCATCCAATTAATAAATACCAGATTTACAGTTACAAAACTGCAAATGGTAATCTTAAATGTTATCTTGTTTTATTAATACAAGGAAGCTCAGCTTCCATTGTCGATATTTTTTCAGGATTGGATGAAAACCCATTCAAATGGCTTATTTACAAGGTAAAAAATGAATTATCGAATTCAGGAGTCGGCATGGTAAATATTTGGTTACCCAAAGATCACTTCATGCCGAGTATGCTTGATAAAATGGGGTTCATTCAAAAACATGAGCCACTTGGGGTAGTTCCCACCGGAAGATGTTTTGATCAAGCCCTTGATTTTGAGTTTACTGCAAGGAATATTTTCTACACTATGGCTGACGGAGATTTGTTATAGGGTTTTTCGATGCAATCAACTCAACAAAAAGTACTTGCTGCAATCGTAACCTTTAATGGGGCGAAAACCATTTCGGAAACCTTGAACGCATTGCAAAAGCAGACCCGTTTACCCGATGCTTTTCTTGTGGTTGATAATGCTTCTACCGATCAAACGTTGAAAATCATAGAACAACTGCAAATCAAAAACCTTAAGATCAATTTGCAGAGCCGCAACGCAGGTGTAGCGGCTGCATACAATCTGGCTTTGAAAGAGGCTGTGGCTGACAATTTCGACTGGTTGTGGCTCTTCGACCAGGATAGTGTTTGCGAGCCCGGTTGCCTTGAAAATCTTCTTGCTGAGGCTAACAATATAAAATCAGATGGAATTCATCCTTCTGTTTTATTTCCAACACATTACTTAAAATCCAGGCCGGATTATCTGCTTGCCCCCTGGAAATGGAATGGCCTGGAAATGATTGATGTAGCAAAACCCGTAAACTCATTACACAACTACACTGCCGTCCACACTTCGATGACTTCAGGAGCACTTTATAGTCTTTGTGTAATAAAAAATGAAAAAGGTTTTCGTGAAGCTTTTTTTATCGATTTTGTTGACCATGAGTATCACATGAGGTTATTTGCCAATGGGTACAGTCTTTTTTGGGTTTATAAAGCGCAAATTTTGCATAGCCTTGGTAAAACCATTGTTAACGCCCGTGGGCAATTGTTAATTTATCATGAACCCTGGCGTTACTTTTTCATTGGACAAAATATGTTTACCAGCTATTGGAAATGGGGAGGGTTTCGTGCTGTTTGGCATCTTCGTAAAAAGATAAAGCACATGATGGAATATTATAAAAACTTTGATGAAATTGATCATAAAAATATTTGGAAGCACTTTAAACTTGGGATGAGATATGCAGTTTTCAGTCGGTTTTCCTTAAAAATATTACCCAAATCAATCATTGCCTTAATCAGATAATTTAGATCATGCAAATGGTACAAACTTCCGAATCACAACCAATACCTTTCAAGTCATCAACCAATTTATTTGGAAATGCCCTATTTTTCGCACCACACCCCGACGATGAGATTTTCGGTTGTGGCGGCGCCATCATGCGCCATTTACAGCAGGGTGATAAAATCAAAGTTGTTATTGTTACCGATGGTGGCTTGCCAGTTCACGAAAGCCAGAATGTGCCGGATTATCCTGAAATCAGAAAAAAAGAATCGCTGGCAGCAGCTAAAATTTTAGGATACGGGCAACCTGAATTTTTAGGTTTTAAAGATGGATTCCTAAAAGCAGACGATGAATTGATTGTCAGGCTTATAGATATTATCCGGCAGTTTCAGCCGCAAAATGTTTACCTCCCCGACCACACCGAGATTCACCCCGATCATTTAGCATTAAACAAAGCAGGGATTGAAGCTGCAAGAAAATTTCCCCAAAATGTCAACCTGTTTTTTTATGAAATCGGCCAGCCGCTGCGCCCCAATTTTTTTCTCGACATTACTGATATTCAACCCGTTCTTGATTCAGCAATAGATTGCTTTACAAGCCAACAGGCGGTACAGGATTACAAGACCCAGATCCGATCGCTTCATGCATACCGTTCATACACACTTGGCGATAAGATAAAGTTTGCCGAAGCCTACCGGTTGATGAAAAGCGATGAATTGAAAACAGGTGAAACGCTTTGGCAGGAAAAGCGATTGAATGAAATTCCAAATCTTCCTGAAACAATAACCGATGAAGATTTTCCACTGATTTCAGTCATTGTACGAACCATGAACCGTCCTCAACTTCCTGAAGCGCTCGAATCCATCGCCAGCCAAACCTACCCAAACCTTGAGGTAATAGTGGTAGATGCCCAGGGCGAAAAGCCTTTGGATTTGGGTGAACGCTGTGGTAGATTTCCATTGCAGGTCGTCTCAAAAAGAAAACCTCTCAACCGTCCGGCGGCAGCAAATGCGGGATTGGATAAGGTGAAAGGAGACTATTTTTGTTTTCTGGATGAAGACGACATCATCCTGCCTAAGCACATCGAAAATTTATACGCTGTTCTAAACTTTACCAAAGCACCTGCAGCTTACGACATCATCGAAAAAATCGATACCAACAATACCTCGATATCGTTCAATTCGAGCTTTGATTATTTAAAACTAATTTGGGGAAATTACATCCCCAACATGGCAGTTTTGTATCGTTCAGATATCCTTTGCAAAGGGGCAAATTTTGATGTTTCATTTGAGATATATGAAGACTGGGATTTTCTTTTACAGGTAGCCGCTCTCGGAGAATTTATTTTCCATCAGGAAAAAGGGGGTATTTACAGGGACACGAATTCCTCTGGTGTTTTTCAGAATCCGGAACAGATAAAAAATGGGAGAAAAAATATCTATCATAAATGGATTCCGACCCTAAACGCTCAGCAATTGAGTGATTTGCTTATGAGTTTCGATTATTTTGAAATAAGTGAATCCGGTCAGGTAAATCAATTAAAGGCAAGAATTAAATTCCTTACCTCCAACATCAACGATTTGGAAGTGCTTGCCACAAAACTGAAAACAGATCATGATAAATTTTTGGCTTTAAGCGAAGACACAGCACTAATGAAAAAACAATTGGAAGTTGTATCGAAGCAATATAGCGAAAAGGTTTACGAATTAGAGCAACTGAGCGTTTGGAAACTCATTATTCAAAAAATGAAGATTGGAAAACCATCTTCAATCGCAATGAAATTCAGTCAATTTAGAAATTCCTTAATTCCTGATAGAATTATTCAGAAAATTCGTTCCAGGAATAACCATTCTAAAAATATTGGGTTGATAAAGGATAGTGGTTTGTTTGATGAAACCTATTACCGGCAAAACAACCCCGATGTAAATGCCTCAGGAATAAATCCTGCCTTCCACTACTTGCTATTTGGTGGTTTCGAAGGACGCAAACCCTGCGATAAATTCGATTCAGCTTTTTATCTCGAGCAGTACCCCGATGTGAAAGAAAGCAAGATGAACCCGTTGTTGCATTATTTGCTTTACGGCAAAACTGAAAACAGGCGGATAAGTAGCATTGTATCTGTGGAAGTTTTGAAGGAGCGATGGAAAGCAAAAAAATATAATCAATACGATGAGCTGAGTCATGCGGAAATATTAAAATTCAGAGGGTCAATCTCTATTTTGTTTATTGGGCACGATGCCGGAATTGGCGGTGGCCAAATGCTACTGTTGAGTTTAGTAAAGTGGTTTTACAAAAATACAGGAATTGATTTTAAAATACTTCTTTTAACAGGTGGAGAGCTTGTTGAAAGCTACCATGCTATTGCTCCCACCCTGGTTTGGGATGAGTGTAAAAAATATTCTCCAACAAAGGAAAATTTTTCAGCTACAATTCGCGAATTTGTTGGCAAAATTGACCTGGTTTATGGAAATACCATGGTTTCTTCCTTCATTTACGATGAATTGAGTTACCTGAATGTCCCTGTGATTACGCATGTTCACGAACTCGAAAATACCATCAGGCTGTATGAATCGACCGCTGCAATTAAAAATATGCGGCATTTCACGGCGCTATTTATGGTTGCTTCAAATCAAGTTGCCGAAAATTTGATAAAGAATCATGGGATTGCGCCTGGCAAAATAGAAATGGTGCCCGATTTTATCGAAATAAGAGATTTGAATTTTAATAGTTCCAAAAATGAGCTTCGCAAAAAACTTGGACTGCCACAAGATGGCATGCTGGTTTTTGGCGCCGGAAGCATCACCTGGCGAAAAGGGGTTGACCTTTTTATTGAAACTGCCATAGTTTTAAAGCAAAAAGGAATGACCGATTTTCACTTTATCTGGATTGGTGATAATTATTGGGAGGTTGATCGGAGTATTCATAATATCTGCACCTGGGACGAACTGGAGCAAAAAATTGTCGTCCAACAGGTTAAAAATCATATTACTTTTCTCAGTACGCGGGAGAATTTTTATGAATATTTTCTTTCCGGCGATATTTTCTTTCTGTCGTCAAGAGAAGATCCTTTCCCGCTTGTTTGCCTCGAAGCGGCACAATGCAGCATTCCAATAATTTGTTTTGAAAATTCGGGCGGAATGCCCGATTTTGTTGCAAATGATGCAGGCTTCGTGGTACCCTTTGAAGATGTGAATGTTGCGGCTGAAAAAATGGTATTTCTTAAAACCCATCTGCACCATAGAATCGGACTTGGTGCAAAAGCCAGGGAAAAATTTCTGTCGGGCTATACCATGGATATTTCGGCGCCCAAAATTTTGACCAAATGCCTGCGGGTAGGCAATTTTCATCCTGTAGTTTCGGTAATTGTGCCAAATTATAATTATGCACCGTTTCTCGATGAAAGGTTATCATCAATTTACAACCAGACATTCAAAGAATTTGAAGTGATTATTTTGGATGATGCTTCCACAGATGATAGTTTGGCAATCATCGAAAAATACAGGTCGAAACCAAATACATCGGTTGTTTTAAACAAGGTTAACAGTGGTTCGCCATTTCGGCAATGGCAAAAGGGAATTACGGCGGCTAAAGGTGAAATAATATGGATTGCCGAAAGCGACGATTTTTCTGCTCCTGATTTTCTTGCACTGATGTTGCCGTTTTTCAATCATCCCGAGGTGGCTTTGGCGCACTGCAACTCCAATATTATTGATGAAAACGATAACATTACCGGCGACTACACCGATTATCATCGAAAACTCGATTTTAACCACTGGAAATACAATTACAGGGTGAAAAGCACGCAGGAAATAAACTTTGGGTTGGGTGTCAAAAATTCCATCCTGAATGTAAGCAGCGTGATTTTTAGAAAAGAAGCCATACCGCCCGACATCTTCATTAAACTTGAGGCGTTCAAATTTTCCGGCGACTGGCTTTTTTATATCGAATTATTAAAAGGCCGGCAAATAGCCTATTGCCATGAAAAACTCAACTTTCACCGACGCCACCGCCAAACCCTCACCACGCAGTTCAACAGTGATGAACAAAAAAAGCTTACCCTTCTACAGGAAGCAGCTAAAATTCACGCAAGGGTTCTGGATCTGTATGAGCTAAACCCGCAATTTGCTGAAAAATGGAAATTTCACATCCATGAGCAAATAGGAGCTTTTTACCCTACAATGAAAGAGGATGAATTTAACAAATACTATCCTTATGATGTCATCAATAATAAGATTAAAGAACTGACTGCCAAAGCGGAGGCAAAGCAGAAGCGATGGGTGTTTCTGACTACTAACGACGGGGCTTCGATGGGTGGAAGCGAAAAACTTTGGATTCAGGCAGCACTCGAAACAAAGGAAAGGGGCGATGAAGTAATTGTGGTGATTAAAAAGTGGGAACCCGAGCCTGATTTTATTGATGATTTGAGGAAAGCCGGCATTTTAGTATTGTTTAAAAATTATTTCGAATTCAGCCAAATCGTAGAATTCAACCCAAGCCTGATGATAATTTCAATCGGCGATCAGGACGAAGGTACCGAATGGTATCAGCAATGCAGTGCTTCAAAAATTCCTTATGTTATTGTTAACCAACTTACCAAAGAACCCATGTATTGGCCAGTGAACGAACAGCTTGTGCCGAAACTCATCAAAGGACAGGAAGGAGCTGAAATCGTTCTTTTTACGGGAAAAAATAACCTTAGGGTGATGGAAAAAAGGCTTGGACATCCAATCACAAATTCAGGAATATTTTACAACCCAACCGGCACTGAACGCAATATTAACATTCCGTACCCAAAATCAGGCGAAAAACTTCAAATTGCCATTGTTGGCAATTTGCATAATATTCACAAAGGGCAACAATTAGCCATCGAACTCTTTGCAAAACAAAAATGGAGGGTACGGCCAGTTCACCTCAATATTTATGGCAAAGGTCAGGACGAGGATGAACTTAAAAGGCAGGTTTACGACCGATATCTCACCAATGTTACTTTTTGCGGATTTGCCAATGATTTGACGGAGGTGTGGGCGCAAAACCACGCCATATTTTTACCATCGTATATGGAAGGGCTGCCCATAGTATTGATGTCGGCCATGCTTTGTGCCAGGGTTTCCATAGCCACCGACATAGGCTCGCATACCGAAGTCATCAGCGATAATGTTTCGGGTTTTATTGCCGCAAAGCCAGGCGTTGAGGCGCTTGATGAAGCGCTGGAAAGAGCCTGGCAAAGAAGAGAAGAGTGGGAAAAGATGGGCTTAGAAGCCCGCTCTGCAATACTGAAATTTCTGCCTGAAGACCCATTGCGCTTTTTTATCCACCGAATCGAATTGTTTTCGATGGTTCAATCCTAAAACAAATGTCCAGCCTATGACTGATCATTCAGGCCAACAAAAACAACCCCAGCCATAAATTAACTTTGCCCAAGGTCGAACTGCCGGGCGGGAAGTAGAAAATCATTTTCTTATGTTGTTTTAGAAGGGGTAAAGCAACATAAGCATTATTTCAGGATGAAATGGTTAACCAGCCCACTGGAATAATTTGAACCTGATTCATTCGCAAAATTCCTTGAGCCAACGACAGTTTTTGGGTTGATTCCTCACTTCGATACCATCGACAAGTTTTTGTAAACAACTGTATTTCAAATACCAGGTAATTATTCAGTCGCCCCGAAGCGCTTCACTTTCAGGACACCATCGGATTAACCGAAGAATCACCTGGATGAAGGGTTGGTTTGGTAGGCAAGCCCGCCAAACCACGTCGCATTTGTGGCCTATCTTGCGATTAAAGCGTTGAACCTGAGCGGTGATCTGAAAAAATTATACAATGAAGGGTTCATCTTTGAAAGAATGTTGGTTGAAAAATTTATTCCAATTCATGCATTGCTGTTTCAGAGTGAATTAATCAGGCTGAAATGCCGGTTTGACGAGCAGTCCGATGTCTTTGAAGATTGGGATTTTCTCATACGACAGCGATGAAAACAACATTCTGTCATCATGATGAAATCACGGGTATTTATCATATTTCCAATTCATCTGGTGTACATGCGGTTTGTGAGGAATCTGTGACTTTCAGATAAATCCTTTACTACTTGTGGCGAAACCTGCCGGATGATGAAAAGTATGGCAACTTCATTTTTTTCTTGCCGGTTATGATCAACGAATCATGCTGGAAAATAGGAAATGCGTCACCGAAAATCAAAAAATCGCTGAACTTGAGAAGTCAACACATGAAATCGGAATTCAAACCCGGGCTATTGCGAATCAATTCAACCATGCAAATGAAATGATAAGAAAGATCATGGATTCTAATTCATGTTATCTGACCAGTCCACTTCCCCAAATCAGGACTATTATCTAAAAGTTATCCTGACCAGCAGGACATTTAAACATTTTCATCAGGTTCAAAATACTAACCACGGAAATAAAGAGCTTCATGAGGATTTCCAAATTGGTTTTTGTGATGGGTCAGAAGGCCAGTATTAGCATCCTATCGATGCTGAAATACGATTACCCCATTTGCAGAACCATTTTTTTACTGATGTAAAAGTTATGCATTTACCTGTTAGATTTTCATACAAAC
Organism: uncultured Bacteroidota bacterium; assembly: GCA_937950125.1. Classification (GTDB taxonomy): domain Bacteria; phylum Bacteroidota; class Bacteroidia; order Bacteroidales; family 4484-276; genus CALFEP01. The sequence continues at coordinate 98,748 of CALFEP010000082.1, read as the reverse complement.
CTGATGTAAAAGCGCTCATGAAGCCTGTTGAAAGTGAACTTTTTGTCAGGCACATCAAAAAGTCCGGTTACTACCTGGAATTTGGAATGGGTGGAAGTACATTTTTGGCCTTATCTAACACAAAAGCAAAGGTTTACAGTGTTGAATCGGATTTCGAATGGATCAGAAAACTAAAAAAATACTGGTTTATCCGGTTCCATTTACTGAAACGGCTTTCAATTTATTATGCAAATATTGGCAATACCAAAGAATGGGGCTATCCTGTTGACACACAACATAAGCTTTCTTTCCCCGACTATTCTTCGGGTATTTTCAAAAAAATTGATGTTTCCAAAGTTGATTGTGTGCTGATCGATGGCCGTTTCAGGGTTGCAAGTGTTTTACAAACAATTTTGCATTGCCACAAAAATTCCGGTTTAAAAATTCTATTCCACGATTTTTACAACCGGCCACGCTATCATGAAGTGCTGAAATATCTTTCCGAAATTGAAAAAGCAGATACTTTGGCTGTGTTTAATATCAGGCCAAATGTCGATTTGTTGGAAGTTGCAACTGATTATGAACTATTTAAATTTAGTCCCCCATAAATTGTAATGGCATTGTTCAACAAACTCACTCTGGCCGCCAAAATCCGCTGGCGCATGAAAAACGACCACAATCCGCTGTTTACAATGATGCAGGATAAACTGGCTGTTAAGAAATATGCTGCAGAAAAGGGAGTAAAATCGGCAGAGGTGATTTTTGTAACTCAAAACCCCGAAACCATTCCTTTCGGCGATTTGCCCGAAAAATGTTTCATCAAAGCCAACCATGGCTGCAACTGGAATATCCTGAAATATGGGATGCAGTTTTATGACTTTTTTAATGGCGAAAATTGTGTTGCCAGCAGCGGTTTTTATGAATTTGAAAACAAGGCGCTGAAAAAACTCAAGCCCAACGAGGTTATCGACATCTGCCACTTATGGTTGCAAACCAGATACCGCCCCATCGAATGGGCTTACAATAATATCCCGCCGGCAGTTTTTGTGGAAAAACTCATTGAACCTGAGCCTGGGAAAGAAATATTGGATTACAGGCTTTTTACTTTCAGGGGGAGGGTGGCAGCCATCAGCATTGGCTCATCATCGATGCGCAAAAACAATGAAAATGTGTATTTTGATGCGCACTGGAATAAATTCAATCTGAAAAACAATTTTGAAAAAGAACCAGCTACAATTCCTGAAAAACCTCCATTCCTCCCTGAAATGATTGAAGCTGCAGGAAGGTTAGGAAGGGATTTTGACTTTTTGAGGATTGATTTTTTTGCCGACCGACAGCAATTTTACCTGTCGGAAATAACCATTTACCCCAACGGCGGGCAGGATAACCGGCCAACCAGCGACCATGAGTTTAACCTTTTCCTGGGCAGCCAATGGAAAATGAGCTTTTGGAGTTGGCTGCAGGCGCACAGGCTTGAGTATCAAAACAGAAATGTCTTAAATCAGGGTAACTGAATCCAATGATTAAAACCATTTTACTCCACATCGGGGTGCATAAAACCGCTTCCACCACCATACAAAACACGTTGCACCGGGAGCGGGTCAAACTAATGGAAGAAGGTGTTTTATATCCCGTGTTCAAAGTCGGCAATACGGCCATCAGCAACCATTCCATCCCTTTTTACAGCCTTTTTATGCTAAAGCCCGAAACTTACCATTTCAATGTCAGCCAGGATTTTACGACCCCACAGGCAATCCAGCAGCTTCATCAGAATTATCACATTCAAATGGAAGAGCAATTATCAGCTTTTGAAGGTGAAACACTGATCATTTCGGGAGAAGATATTTCTCATCTTAACAAACATGAACTTGAAAACCTGAAATCTTTTTTGTTAGAAAACACCTCCCGCGATGCAAATATCATGATTGTCATGGTTTGCCGGCATCCTGTATCACGCTTCAGGAGTGCTCTGCAGGCCAGCATTTGCAACTTTGGTATGACCATGGGAAAAGCAACTGATTACCATCTTAGCCGCTCTGGTTTGTACCGGAATCTGCTTAATCAGCTTTCAGGGGTTTTTGGTCGCGAAAACATTACTGTGCTTAAGTACGAAGATCTTGTTCTTCATAAGTTTGGCCCGGCTGGCGCTTTGCTGGAGATGGTCGATGGCAGTTTACCCGAAAATATCAAACCTGAAATTTTTAGGGACAATCAAACCAGAACGTACGAAACTGTGCTTCTGCTCAATGCAATCAACCAAACCTTTCCGCAAACATCGGGTTATGAACTACATCCCGAAAGAATGATAGCATTGAACACACTTTTTGAAGGAATGCCCGGACAAAAATTCATGCTCCCAATAGGCCTGAGTGGTAAAGTTTGGCAGGCATACGCTGAAGATGTGAATTGGCTTTGCAGGGAGTTTTCGCTACCTGAGTACAGTTTTTTGAATGAGGATTTAAAACCCGATTTTTTGGTCTGGAGCAGCGAAACGCTTGATTTTATTGATGGTGTTATCCCAAATCTGCCAACAGCAGACAGAAATACTGTCATACGATTTTTAAATGAAATGAAATCTCAACAATACGGCATCCGTACCAAAATAATCTCGAAAGAAAATATAGAAGTGCTTATTAATAAAATACATGACCGGAATCTCACCTATCTTTCCGGAAAACGGCTTCAAAGTATTGCTTCAACGTGTTCCGAAATAGAAAAAGCAGAAATTCCAGGTGTGTTTATTGAAGCGGGTTGTGCACTTGGCGGGTCATCAATACTGATTGCTTCTGTTAAGAACCGGCATCGAAAGCTTTTCATCTATGATGTTTTTGGGATGATACCTCCACCATCAGATAATGACCCCGAAGAGGTTCACCGTCGTTACAATATTATTTCGGATGGAAAATCGAATGGAATTGGCGGGGATAAATATTACGGATATGTTGATAACCTGCTGGAAGTTGTGCAATCGAATTTCAGCACCTTTGGCATCGATCCAAAAACGCACTCCGTTTCGTTGGTCAAAGGGCTTATCCGGGCCACAATGCAAATAGATGAGCCTGTCGCTTTCGCCCACATTGATGTTGACTGGTACGATTCTGTTGCTTTCTGCCTTCAAACTATCTTTCCAAAATTGTCAACTGGCGGAAGTATCATTGTTGACGATTACTTCGATTGGGAAGGGTGCAGAATGGCAACCGATGAGTTTCTGTTACAGGTAAATGGTCATTTTGTTGCAGATGGTTCAAACGGTTCGTTAAAAATTACCAGGATAAATGCTGAAAAGTCCGTCATGGATGGAAATTCCAAAGATTTATTCAACTACAACGAGATAATAATTGAGGATTTTCTGAAAAAATACCCGGGACAAGAAGTTGTTTATTGCGCCAACCCGGGAAATGCAGGTGATGCAATAATGGCACATGCTACCTTTCAGTTGTTTGAAAAATTGAACATCAGGCCTCAGGTAATCGGGTACAAAGATGTGGTGAAGGACAAAGTTGTTTTCTACAGTGGAGGGGGTAACCTGGTTGAGGGAAAGTACAGGCATGCTTTTCACTTCATCAATAACAATTACCGGCAAAACCGGGAGATTATTCTGTTGCCACACACGGTTCACGGATATGATGATTTGTTGCTTTCGGCCAAAAACCTGACCATCATTTGCCGGGAAAAAATCAGTTACCAATATCTGGCTGCAGCAGGATTTCCGCCCGAACGGCTGTTTCTTGCCCACGACATGGCTTTTCTGCTGCCGGAAACCGAATTTCAGGATTTTCATCAAAAAGGTTTAGGTGTTGCCAACTGTTTCCGGACAGATATGGAGAGTACAGGTTTGTTTGTTATTCCTGCTGACAATGTGGATATTTCGCTTTCGTGGAATGGCGAACTCTGGCACCGCCCCGATTTTGCCAAAAACGTAACCCACAGCCTGGCCTGTTACCTGAGCGCTTTTGAAACCGTAAAAACCGACCGGCTTCACATTGCCATTCTGGCTGGTATTTTAGGTAAAAAAGTTGTTTTGTACCCAAACAATTATTACAAAATAAAGGCTGTTTATACTTATTCGATGAAGGATGTTTTTCCTAATGTGACATTTATTGAGATCAATCAGCCTGCTGCCCCCTCTTACGAAAGCCAAACCAATGTAATTCAGGATAATATTGATTTTCTTAAAAAAACCTTACGGGAAAAGGACGAACAAATTGCCGGATTGACCACAACAGCTCAAATACTTGATGAAGTGTTGCTAAGCAGATCGTGGAAAATTACAAAGCCGCTGCGTAAATTGATGGCATTGTTTAAGAGAAAATAAGCTCTAAAACATAAATGAAAAGATTTTCTTCCGAAATACAGGACAAAACTCAGGGATTACAGGTATCGTCCTGATTTATACACACACTCGCCCGAAGAAAAGATAATGAAGGACAACAACCTTTACACCCTGGATGGTTACCTGAAATATTGGTATTATCACAACAAAACCGTGATTGAAGGTAATCCAGAAAAAAAGCTGCCGATAATCTGTTCCGACCAGATTGAACAAAACCTTGACCGGCTTACCCGATTTGCAGGATTTAGTGGCGAAAAATTAGGCTTTAGACTGTGCTCATGTAAAAATTCCAAACAAAATTGACGGACAAAATATTCCATCGGCAACCTTCCTCCAAATTTAGCTCGCAGTAACTTAATTGATGACATTTTTTCGATTTTCGCAACTTCCTGATTTCCTCATTATTGGCGCCCAAAAGGCAGGCACAACCACGCTTTACCATTATCTTAGTCAACATCCAAAGGTTTTTATGCCAGCTATAAAGGAAGTGCATTTTTTTGATTTGAATTATGAAAATGGTCTGAAATGGTACAAAGAGTTTTTCCGGTCAAAGGGTCTTTTCGGGGGTACCATAGCTGGTGAAGCAAGTCCTTACTATTTATTTCACCCGCTTGTGCCGCAGAGGGTTGCCCACCATCTGCCCAAAATCAAGCTCATTGTTTTATTGCGAAATCCGGTTGACAGGGCTTATTCGCATTTTCACCATGAGCGCATGCATAAAACCGAAATAATCGAAAACTTTGAAAAGGCCATCGAGAAAGAAAATGAACGGATAACCGAAAATGAGGAATACCTGATATCGGGCAGGATTAAACAGAGCGATGCACATCAAAGCTTTTCATACATAAGCCGTGGGCTTTACGCCAGACAAATTAACCGGTGGTTAAAACACTTCCCGCTTTCGCAGATGATGTTTATAAAAAGCGAGGATTTTTTTAAAAATCCTGAAAATGAACTTCATGCTGTTTATCGGTTTTTAGGGATAAAAGAGGTTTTTCCCGGATTACTTACACCAAAAAATGCTAATTTTTATCCAGGCTTAACCTTGGAAACAAGAATTAAAGTATCCTTATTATTTGATCAGGATGCCAGAGAACTCAGAAAACTTATTGGTGAAAAGTTTCGATGGGATTTAACATGATGCTATGAGTAAAAAGGTAGTTCTTCATCATAGCCTTTAAAAAATAAGAAATTGAAAAGATGAAAAGATGATTATTTCAGTACACGTGCCAAAAACAGCGGGTACCAGTTTCGGGTTAGCCTTGAAGGATTGCTTTGGAGATCGGCTAAAACTCAAATACGGCGACCGGCTTTTTAACAGAACTGTTTTTGAGCGGAACAAAAATGCCCTGCTTGCAGCCATTAAAAACTCAGAGGTAAATTACGAATACGTGGATTGTATTCATGGCCATTTTTTGCCTGTTCAGTTTTTGTTGCTCAACGAACTGAAACCGCTTACCTTTATCACCTGGATGCGCAATCCTGTTGAGCGGATTATTTCGGATTATTACCACACCTTGCGAAACATAAACGAACTTTCGCCACCATTGCAGCAGCGCATTGTTAATGAAAAATGGTCACTCGAAAAATATTGTCTCTGTGAGATTTTCAGGAATGTTTATTCGCAGTTTTTCTGGGGTTTTCCGTTCGAAAATTTTGATTTTATCGGAATCACCGAATATTACTCCTCTGATTTAAAATATCTTAGCCATAAATTTTTCGGTAAGGAACTTATGCTTTACCATGAAAACGTACACAGAACCGGCGATGGTCATTATTGCGTGGATAAGTCGTTGAAAAGGGAAATAGAATCCTTTCACGCCACTGATATGGCATTGTACCAGAAAGCATTGCAAATAAGAAACGAGCGGTTAAAAAATGAATTCGGTACGAACGATAATGACGGATTTTTTAGTAAAAGAAATTACCTGAAAAGGCTGTTTCGCAACCATATAAAATAGCAGTTTTGCCTTTCGACCCCAAGCAGAAAATACTTTTTGTCCATATTCCCAAAACGGGCGGAACCTCCATTGAGCAGTTCTTTGATCTTTGCCATGCCAGGAACTTTTGGTTTGATAGATGGGACAGAGACTGTGAAAGTTTTGTGGAAAAGCACCGGATTATGTCCAGTTCACCAAAGCTTGTTTATGAGCCTCAGCATTATCCTGTTGAGGTTTTAAAAGAACTGATCAGTGATTACGATGATTATTTCAAGTTTACTTTCGTGAGAAATCCTTACACGAAATTGCTTTCTGAGTTTTTTTGGCGAAACAACAAGCAATACTTATCACCCGCTGATTTTGACCCGCAATATTTCGATTTTTGGTGTGAGGAAGTGTTGTCCGACTTAAACAATTCACACAAAGAGCCACAGATAAAATTTGTTGATCACACCATTAATTTCGTTGGCAGATTCGAGCATTTTAAAGCCGATTTCAACATATTGCTCCGATTGATTGCCGATAAAACCAACGGCCTTTTCAGGTACCAAAACCGAAACTTGCCTTTAGCAAACTCAACAGGATTGAGCAAAACAGAGATCATACCCCGCATTTCGAAAAAAACAAGACAAAGAATTGTAGAAATATACAACCAGGACTTTAAAGCATTTCATTATGATTGCCACCTCCAATAATTCTTCTGACAGCGTGCTTGTTTCCGTAATCATCCCCAATTACAATTATGCCCATTACCTCGGGCAGTGCCTGCAGAGCGTGATTAATTCGGATTTTGAATCCGATAAAATGGAAGTAATCATTGTGGATGATGCCAGCACTGATGAAAGTGTTAACGTAATTGAGGAAATAATGAAAGGAAGCCCTTTCCCTGTCAGGCTGATAAAAAATGAAACCAACCTTGGGCTGATATCAAGCCGGAACCGTGGAATTGCTAATGCCCGCGGTGAATTTTTATTTTTCCTCGATTCTGATAATTACATCCGGAAGGATTGCCTGAAGATTCATGTTGCCACCTTGAGGCAAAATCATGAAGCCATGGCTTGTTATGCCTCAATTCAGAATTTTTTACATGAAACTGGCGAAAATTGCGGCCTGCGATCAAATCAACCTTTCGATTACCTGAAACTACTCGAAGCTCCGTACATTGATGCAATGGCCATGTTCCGCAGATTCGAACTCATAAAAGCTGGAATGTATGATAACATGATGCCACCTTATGGATGGGAAGATTATGAACTCTGGCTGAGAGTGGGCAAAATGGGCGGAACGGTTGCTTTTATTCCGGGGGAACCACTGTCGTTTTACCGCGTTCACCATTTGAATAAATCGCTGAATTTCAAATCCGACCAGCTTAAACACCTCATTTACTACCTGAAACAAAAATATCCGGTAACCCTTTCATTGCTACCAACCCAGGTTCTCGAAAGCCTCGTTATCCAAAAAAAATATTTCGCACAGCTTTTTTATCAAACCGGAAGTAGGGACTTCAACGAAGATAATTCGGCGTGTATCGAAATTTCTAATAATCCATTACCTTTTAAATTGCCAACTGGGCAATGTTATTCGAGGCTGAGATTTGATCCGCTCAACGATTTTGCTGTTGTAAAGCTAAAGTCCATCAGGTTTTTCGATAACGAAAATGAGGTTATTATCAATTTTCGTCTCACTTCAAATGCATGTGTAGTCGAAAATTCGGTTTATTATTTTTCAAATTCCGACCCACAGATTTTGATCGAAACCGAAGGAACTGTTGAATTTGACCATGTTGGAATAGATGCAGAATATTTGGCGACTGGAATAAAGGTTTTTGATGCACTCGAAATAATCATTAAACAGAGGCAGGAAAAAACCAGGAACCTCAAAAATGAGTCTGCTCAAATGAATTTTGAGGAGACAAGGCTCAATGAAGATTTCGTTGGGAAAACATTGCATCATCAAATTGAAATAAGCCAACTAAATAGTAAAATTGAAGCGCTCAAAAATGAGATTGTTTCTATAAAGCGCAGTTCTGTTTATCGTTTTGCCAAAAGCTTGTCACTGCTTCACCCCGCTAAATTTTACCGATGGGTTAACAAGAAAATCACACTGCAAAGAAACATCCGCCTGATAGGTGAAAGCAGCCTTTTTGAGGTGGATTTTTACCTGCAAAACAATCCTGATGTTAAAGAATCGGGAATGGATGCGGAAAAGCATTTTCTGCTTTACGGAGGCTTTGAAAGTAGAAATCCGTCAACAAAATTCGATTCCGTATTTTATCTGGCCAAAAATCCTGATGTAAAAGAAGTTGGGATGAATCCACTGGTTCATTACATAAAATATGGAAAGAAAGAAGGCAGGCTTCCAACATCTGAAATTGGGCAACTATGAAATACAAAAACTGCAGGATATTAATTGCCATTAAAAACCGGGTTTGCCGGTATCTTCATCCCGGATTGAATGTGCTACTAAGCACCATTTTTTTAATCATCTTTTTGTTCATAATTACGATGGCTGTCACAAGCAGGTTCAATGCACATCCCGATGAACATGTCCAGGCGGAAGCGGTTACATAGTATCAAAATCATTGGCTTACACCGGTGGTAAGTGATCCGGACATCAGGGGAGGTTTTTCAGCTTACGGGCATTCACGGTTGACGGATTTTGATCCCTGTTATTTTTTAATTGAAAATTCTCGGTTCTGGTTGGGTACATTGTCAACGATTCGCTGCTATCCATAAGATTATTCAACAAAGTGCTGTTTTTAAGTTTGATGGTTCTGTTTTTAAAAGGAAGCCGAAAAGTAAAGCCCCTGCTACTGGTTTAGCAAAATTCTCCGCAAATCTGGTAGTTGTTTTCGTATGTTAACACCGATGCGTTCGCTTTATTTTTATCGATACTTGTTGTTTACCAGCTTGTTAATGATAACATTTCGTTTAACAAATTTCTTGTTTCACCCAAAACCCACGGCCATATTATAAGGCGCTGTAATCATGGCAATCCTGTTGGCACTTCGGATTTTTTCAAAGAAAAATTTTTGCCTGATACTTGTCTTCTTTGCAATAATCGTGTTTTTGTATTTAGTGGATAATAAAGGGAATCGACAAGGATTTCCCTAAAATGCCTGGCATTAATTGGGTTGACGCTTTTATTTTTGATGCCGAGGTATTTGTATGATGTGAAATTGCATGGATTTAACAGGCGTTTATTGATTTCCGAATTCAAGGAAAAATATGCGCACGCCCGTTTCAAACATGCTGAAAAAACTCTTGAAACATCTTGTTTTGGGCTTTTCCTGAAGGAGAAGGGGGTTAAGTATTCCGAATTGTATTCGGAGAAATGGAGTTGGCACACAAAAACCGCTATGTCATTTTTTGGTGTTTTTGGCTATAAGTCAATCAAAAGCCATCCATTGAATTACAAGATCATGTTTTATTAATTTCAATCTTAATTGGATTCATCGTTGTATTCAGACTGCTTCATAGTTTTCCCACAATCAAGCTACTTCCTTTGATTTTTTTAGCCTTTTATTTTTCATCATTTACAGGTCATCATATTTCTCCTGGGTCAGCGATTTTCAGCCACAAGGGAGGTATTTATTGTCAATATTGGGGGTTTTCGGTTTTTGGTTCACCAAAAATCACGAATCTGTTAAATCCATATTCGTCAAACTGATGATCGTTATTATTTCGCTTACCTCGTTCTACTCATTTGCATTTGTTGCATTACCCAATATTCCCAAAGTCTGATTTTTATTTTTTCTGATTGATCTATAATATTTTAATGTCAAGCATAAAATCTTGTGCATGAAACCAACCGACTGGAAAGATTTTTTTGAACGAACTGCCCGTTACCGCGAAAAATGGAATCGTAGAAACCGATATTACCACCATTCGCTTAAAAAATATTTGTGTTTCATCATCCCCCCGGGAAAACGGGTGCTGGAAATGGGTTGCGGAGCAGGAGATCTGCTCAATGCGGTAAGGCCGGGATATGGTGTAGGTGTGGATTTTTCCGAAACCATCATCAACATTGCCAAAGAAAAACACCCGCACATTCATTTTGTTGTTGGCGATGCAATACATGTTGAAGCCACCGAAAGCTTCGATTACATCATTATGTCCGACCTGTTGGGAAGTTTGTGGGATGTGCAGCAGGTACTGAAAAATGCCCGAAAATTCTGTCATCCAAACACACGATTGGTCATTTCCAACTACAATTTTATGTGGGAACCCTACAACCTTTTGGCTGAAAAACTACGGCTGAAACTGCGACAACCCACTCAAAACTGGCTTTCGACTGCTGATATTGCCGCAATGTTAAAACTCGAAAATTATGAAATTGTAACCGTCAGCCGGAAGTTGTTATTTCCATTTAATATTCCGGGAATCAGTTATTTGCTGAATCATTTCTTTGCAAATCTGCCGTTGATTTCTTCGCTTAACCTTGTGAATTTGATTGTTGCCAGGCCTGTAAAAACAGACATTGCAGAAAAAAGTGTTTCTGTGGTAATTCCAGCTAAAAATGAATTCGGGAATATTGAAAATGCCATACGCCGAACCCCACAATTTGGTCAGCGCCAGGAATTTGTCTTTGTTTGCGGCGAATCCACTGATGGAACTTTTGATGAAATGGTCCGGGTGAAAAACAAATATTCCGAAAAAGACATCAAAGTATTCATGCAATCGGGTAGGGGCAAGGGAAATGCGGTCCGTGAAGGGTTTGAAGCAGCAACCGGTGATGTCCTGATGATCCTGGATGCCGACCTGACCGTTCCTCCGGAGGATTTACCCAGGTTTTACCAGGCATTGATTGCCAATCACGGCGATTTTATCAATGGTTGCCGCCTGGTTTACCCAATGGAAAAACAGTCGATGCGCCTGTTGAATTACATGGCCAATAAAATGTTTGGAGTGATGTTCAGTTGGCTGCTGGGGCAACGGTTGAAGGACACACTCTGCGGTACAAAGGTTTTGTATAAAAGCGATTATGAAGAAATTAAAAAAAACAGGCAGTATTTTGGTGATTTCGATCCTTTTGGTGATTTTGATCTTCTTTTTGGCGCTTCAAAATTAAACATGAAGATTGCAGAGGTGAATATCCGTTACCGTGAACGAAGGTATGGAACCACCCAGATCAGCCGTTTCATGCATGGTTGGTTGCTGGTGAAAATGTGCTTTTTTGTTGCACGGAAAATAAAATTTGCAGGATGAAACTGATCAGGAAATGCTTGGTTATATTGGCCATGGCAGCCATCGCAGGTTATGGTTTTTTTGAATTCAGGACCTCGTGTTACCAAAATACCTCCATAACCCTTTATTCATCAGGAGGTCAGCCGGATATGTTTCGGTTGTTTTACAATCCCGGATTTGGAATTAACGAGCGGGAATCCGTTAATTTTTTTAAGGATAGTATCAATACGGGCAAAATTGAATTTGAAATTCCGGGAAGCTGGTTCAGACAATTGAGGATTGACCCGGGTTCAAAATCCTCTAAAGTCAGGGTTGACAGCATCACCTTTTGTCATGACAACCATCGAACCTGCCTTGCCGTTGAATACCCTTCGGGCAATGTGCCCACATTGAACAGCGATATCGGGTTGTTGTTCGACGACAACGAATTGATTGTCCGACCGACCCGAAGTGATTCGCACATCGGATTCACTCAAAACATCCGGCAATTTATTGACTTTCAGGTCGATTGGACGAAAGCATTCTTCCTGGTCATAAAGATTCTTCTGATGTTTGCGGTGGTCATCGTACTTTCTTACTGTTCTTCTGAAATCCGGAACCGGGTTATCGCATTATTTTTAAACCTGCCTCACTGGTTGCCTTTTCTGACATGTATAAAACCTCAGAAGGTATTCATTTATGCCGCGGTCGTCTGGGGGCTGATATTGGTTTTTGTTACCCCTCCATTTCAATCTCCGGATGAATTTTTTCATTTTTTCAGGATTTATCAGATTTCAAGGCTAAAAATATTGCCGTTTGCTAACGAAAATATGATTGGCGGCAATGTGCCTGAAAGTTTTTTTCAATTCACGTCGGGATATCAGAAAATCCCGTTTAACCCGGAGAATAAGGTTTCTGTTAAGAAAATTCTGAATGATTTTGATATCCCCTTACATCCGGAAAATACAATATTTACATTTCATTCAAATAGTTGCCAGTACACTCCGGTGCCCTACACTCCTCAGGCTTTGCTTATGGCTTTGCCGGTTCAGTTCAATGCGCCACCCTTGTTGCTTTTCTATTCAGGTCGGCTTGGAAACCTGCTTTTCTGGATAATCCTGGTTTATCTTGCCATCAGCATTACCCCGGTCTTTAAATGGGTTTTTGTGATGTTGCCGCTTATGCCAATGTCCATATTTCAGGCATCGACATTAAGCCCCGATGGACTTACGAACGGCCTGTCTTTTCTTCTCATCGCTTATGTGCTTAAACTTGTGTTCGTTGAAAACCGGAAAATTACTGTTGCAAACATTGCCATGATGCTCACAATGGCCTTTTTTCTGTCTTTGTCAAAGACGGCCTATTTTGTGCTGATTGCCTCGATTTTGATAATTCCATTGTCAGGATTTTCCTCAAAAGGCAGGTGGTTTGTCCTGTTTTCCGGGTCGCTTGCGGTAGTTGTTGCAGCAATGGTCATCAATCACATTTATTTACAACATGTTTTCGGACAGGTTGATGTCACCAATGGCCTTTATGCTTTTAATAAAGGTTATCCGCAGGATGTTCATCCTGAAAAGCAGCTACTCCTGATGTTTCAGAATTTGCCAGGATTTATAACAGTAGTGGTCGGTACTTTTGGTCAGTTTTGGAAAGCTTACGCGGTGGGATGGGTTGGCAATCTGGGCTGGCATGACACGCCTTTTCCGCCTGTATTTGTATCCTGGGCTTATCTCGCAATGATCATCACCGCGCTGTTTGACTCAAGTGCCGTTTTTGGATTTAGGGTATGGCAAAAGATCATCATTTCGTGCATAGCCGCCGGTGTTATCCTTTCTGTTCTTACCATTATTTATGCTACCTGGGCCCCGTTGGGCAGCAAAATTATTTATGGGATACAAGGGCGATATTTTATTCCTGCCGGACCTTTGTTTTTATTGATGCTGCACAATAGAAAATTGCATGCTTTGCCGGGCTTATTATCCGCGTTTGTTCTTTTAAACATAGTTGTTTTTTTTAGTGTTACGATAGGTGTGTTACTTTTAAGATATTATCTTTAAATGAGTAAAATTCCTTTAAATCAAAGAATTGACAGGGAAAAGCATCATGGACAGTTCCTTGCATCCAACCATCCTCAGAAAATATGGAATTGGGATTCTCCTGCGGGACAAATCAGGTGGCAGCGAAGGAAAAATTTTCTTTTGAGCGAAATTTCTGCAGGGTCGAAAGTATTGGAAATTGGATGTGGTACCGGCCTGCTCTCCGCTGAAATCAGCAAAATGGATGTGCACCTTACAGCCATTGATGTTTCGGAAAGCCTGATCGAAATTGCCCGGAAAAACAATGATGAGAATGGTATCGATTTTCGGTTGGAGAATGCCTGCAGCATGACTTTCCCGGATCATTCATTTGATATCCTGATTGGCTCATCCGTATTTCATCACCTTGATGTTGATTTGGCTATCAGAGAGTTTAACAGGGTTTTAAACCCTGGCGGAAAACTTGTTTTTACTGAGCCAAACATGGTAAATCCTCAGATAGCCCTTCAGAAAAACTGGCCATACCTGAAAAGAAAAATGGGCGATTCGCCAGATGAAACGGCTTTTATCAGATGGAAATTAAAGAAACAACTGATGAAGGGCGGTTTTGAGCAGGTGCACATCCAACCATTCGATTTTATGCACCCTTTTATTCCCGGATTGGTTGCAAGATATTCAGCATCGTTTCTCATTAATTTGGAAAAAATACCGGTCCTGCGTGAGATCGCCGGGTCATTGTTTATCAAAGCTATCAAAATCAAATGTTAGGATACAAATTCGAAGTTCCGCTTGATTCAGTGGAAAGAACCCTGATACACAGAAAGATCATCAGGTCAAAACCATTTCTAAAAAAAATTTACCTTCAATGGTATCATCAGATTGCCCGCGAGTTTGCCGGAAAAAAACAGGGTGGCTTGTTGGAAATTGGGTCAGGAGGCGGTTTTATAAAAGAAGTATTGCCGGACATAATTACCTCCGACATCCAGCCCATCGAAGGTGTGGATCAATGCTTTCCGGCACAGGCGCTGCCTTTTGATGCAAATTCACTGCAGGGGATCTGCATGGTTAATGTTTTTCATCATATCCCCGATTCTGCGGGTTTTTTGCATGAAGCCTGCAGGGTGCTCGGAAAAGATGGGGTTATTGTGATGACCGAACCCGCCAATACCATTTGGGGAAGGTTTATTTATGCCAAACTTCATCACGAAAACCATGATGTGAACGGGGGGTGGGAATTTCCTGAAGGAAATCCTCTGAGTAATTCTAATTGTGCGTTGCCGTGGATTGTATTTTTCAGGGACAGAGAACGGTTTGAATCCACATTTCCGGGTTTAACCATCGAAAGTCCGAAATTTCACACATCCTTTCTTTACCTTTTGAGTGGCGGAGTTTCGTTCAGGCAAATGGTTCCGGGATTTCTTTTCAAACCCTTTTTGTTTATTGATAACCTGCTTTGCCGCATCTCACCCCAGTTCGCCATGTTTATCACCCTAAAAATCCAGAAATCTTCCTGAAAAGGAATTTTATTGAGTAGGGAAGAACACGTAAAAAAGAATTTTCAATTTATGTGCTCAGCCTAAAAACTAATTTTTCGCCACCAAGCCTGAACTGAGCTTGACGAAGTAATACAAAATCATAAATTTTTATAATTTTAATATGTTGAAATACATTGTTTTGTGCTGTTTAGAATTTTAGAGTTTTTGTGGCAAAATCTAAAATTTGACCTGCATAGACTGGACTCATTTATAACTAACACATGAAAAAATTGTATCAAAAAATTGTTGACAGTAAATATTTTACTGTTGGGGCGGCGTTGGCCTCTGTTTGTATCGCTGCCTGCTGGTTCTATTTTGTTAAAAAATACAGTGTAAACCTGCTTTTTTCAGATGCCTGGGATTTTCACCGGGTTTTTATTTGGGATTACACCTTGCTAAAGCAGTTTCATTTTCAGTTTGGGCCACACCGGATGGGCATCGGTCTGGTCATTACCGGATGGCTTAATGCATTAAGCGGCTGGAATTCAAACTGGATTTCGATTGTAATAGCTTTTTTAATTTTTCTGAGTTTTTTGGTTTACCTTTTTGTGAAATACAGGTTATTCAGAAACATCAATTTTTTTGATGTTGTCATTCCGGTCATTGTTTTGTCATTTACCCAGTATGAAGTACTGAACATAACCCCATTTTTGTCGTACAGTGGGGTGCCTGCAATATTGGTATCGTTGATTTGTCTTACACTTTTCGTGAAATCCCGGCTTTTACGGAATATCCTTTTGCTTTTCTTAAATCTGAACCTTGTTTGGTCGGCCTTTGGATTTTTTATGGGGTTGGTCACGATAATGCTGTTTGCGTCAGAAACCATTATTGATTTCACCTGTGGCCGAAAAAAGTCCGGTTTTATCGGCTTTGTTTCTTTCCTGATTGCTGTTTTCACTTTGGTCTTGTTTTTTAAAGGCTACAAAACGGATTATGCGAGTGTTCACATTTTGATCTTGTGGAGCAAACCCTGGCAATACTTGCAATACATATCACACAGTTATGCTGGTTTCTTCGGTTTTAAGCATATCGGAATGTTGCCATTTGTTTTTGGATTCATGGTTTTTTCTGTTGTTGTTTTTGTTTTGATAAAGAGCCTGATAGGAATATACTCAAGAACCAATCAGGACGAAAAGCAGGTACTGATGAGTAAAATGTCGTTTATTCTTGTGGCTTACTCACTGCTTTTTGTGGTAAATCTGGCGTTCGGAAGGCTTCGTTTAGGTTTTGAATTTGCTGGGTCTTCCCGTTACATGGTTTACCTTGTTCCATCAATCATTGGCGTTTATTTTTATCTGAATAGTCTGAGTTTACCCAAGAAATCACTCCTGATTCCGGTATTTTTTATTTTCATCATTTTTATGCAACTCTCATCCGTAAAATCGGTGAAAGACATGGAGGCCTGGTATGCGATGAAATCAAACTGGAAATACAACTATCTGAAGTACGAAGATGCTGACAAAGCAGATTCGGTTTGCCATTTCAGGGTTCATCCTAATAATGCGAGTATTCAGGATGTGTTGGATTATCTGAAAAAACATGAGCTGAATTTATACCATACCGCAGATAAACAGGATAATTTCCCAGGAAAAAACTAAAAATCTCAATAGCTTTGCTGCGCTTAAAAGGTATAACTAATGTTTCTTAAATGCAGGCAGAATCAGTAATAGTAGTTAATTCACTCTCAAAAACTTATCGGCTGTATCAATCGCACCGCGACCGGATGAAGGAGTTTTTTCATCCCTTGCGTAAAAAATATCACACCTGGCATCATGCGCTCAACAATGTCAGTTTTACCGTTGAAAAGGGTGAGGTGCTTGGTGTGGTAGGGCACAACGGCAGCGGCAAGTCCACCTTACTGAAGATTCTGGCTTCGGTAGTTTCGCCCACATCCGGATTTTACAAATGCAACGGCCGGGTTACAGCACTGCTAGAACTTGGAGGTGGTTTTAATGAAGAGATGACGGGTGTGGAAAATATTTTTTTTATTGGAGCTTTGCAGGGTTTTCGTAAAAAGGATATGAAAGAACGTGTGCGGGCCATACTCGATTTTGCCGACATCGGCGAGTATGCCTGGCAGCCGGTAAAAAGCTATTCGAGCGGAATGTATGTGCGTTTGGCCTTTTCGATGAACATCAACATCAATCCCGATATACTGATCATCGACGAGGCGCTTTCGGTCGGTGATATGCGTTTTCAGCAGAAATGCTATCGCAAGATCAAAGAAATAAAGGAGTCGGGCAAAACCATTGTGTTTTGCAGCCATAGCCTGAGCGCTGTTAAAGACTTTTGTACACGTGCCATCTGGATAAACAAAGGCGAAATTGTGGCCGATGGTAACCCGGTTACAGTAACTGACAGTTACCAGGCTTTTATGGTGCAAACCAACACCACAAGGGAAAAAGCAGGAACGGTAGCAAAAAACGGCTTTAGCAGCATTTTATCATTACCATTGTTTGCAGGTTTGAATTGGATTGATTTGGACAATTTTCAGTGGAAAGGCGATGGACAGGTGCAGATTTATCATGCAACAATTGTGGATGCTGATACCCGACAATCGATTACAAAGGCCAGAGGAGGGCAGAAAGTATTTGTTTTGTGTCTGGTCATGGCTCATGAAAATGTTGTCCAGCCAGGATTTCAGTTAACCATGAACGGTCACTTCAGCACCGAACTGTTCAAAATCAATACCCATCATTACGGGCAGACCATTACCTTGAAGAAAGATGAGCCCAACATCATTGTCACCGAATTTATTTTTCCAAACCTTGCCAATGGAAATTACACCATTTCGCTGGCCATAACACAGTTGAACAAGGGCCATATCGAATTTATTTACACCCAGGAGGATGGGTTAATCGTATCGGTTGATATTCCAAAGCCGGTTTACAACATGGGTACTCAGATTGTTATACCCGATGCACGGGTTTTTAACCTGGAACCGGGCAGTGTTTTAACCCATTAATTCGCTATTCAGTAAATGAAAAAATTTTACAAAGATATTTTTGAAGTAATAAAGGCCTTGTTTACCAATCGCTTCCTGATGAAAACCCTAATCTGGCGCGATTTTCAAAGCAGATACCTTTCATCCTACATTGGGTTGCCATGGGCTTTTGTACAACCTGCAGTGTATGTTTTGGTGGTTTGGTTTGCCTTTACCTATGGATTGCGCTCAGGATATACATCATCGGGCATACACTATGGCGCCTGGCTCATTGCCGGACTTATTCCCTGGCTTTTCATCAGCCAGACCATCATCGTTTCGTGTATGGCCATTACTGAATATGGCTACCTGATAAAAAAAACACAATTTCCTGTAATGCTTATCCCCATTATTAAAATTTTTTCGGGAATGATTGTTCATGCGGTGATGATGGGATGTATTTTGCTTTTGCTGATGTTTAGCTTCAACATTGCCCCATCCATTTATTGGATACAGATTTTTTATTACCTGTTTGCAACCATTTTCTTGTTGTCGGGAATAGGATGGTTTGTTTCTTCCATCAATGTTTTCATCAAAGACATGGCACACATTGTTAATATTTTTACCACCATCTTGTTTTGGGCAACGCCCATCATTTGGCCCTACACGATGATAAGTGACAGCAAACTTCGGTTTATCGCACTGCTCAATCCGTTTTTTTACATCACCGAGGGTTACCGTTACGCCCTGGTTGAACGCCGCTGGTTTTTTGAGTTTCCCGAAATGAATGTGTTTTTTTGGATGATCAGTATTTTGCTTTTTGTTCTTGGAATCTATACCTTCACCCGGCTTCGACCGGGGTTTGGGGATGAGTTGTAACATCTGCCCGATGTTTAAAGCATCGGATAAGTGCCTATTTATGCAAAACAAATTATATGACAAACAAGGAAGCAGCTTTTCAAAAAGTTTCTGAACTCGTCAAACGCTTTGGTGAGCAGTACGAATCTTACAAAAAATCAGACTACAACGAAACCCTTACCCGCCGCGATTTTATTGACCCATTTTTTAAGGCGCTTGGCTGGGATGTTGATAACGAAAATGGCTATGCCGAAAGCTATCGCGAAGTAATTCACGAGGACAAGGTAAAGGATGGAAAATCAAACAGAGCCCCCGATTATTCGTTCAGGCTGGTGGGAGGAAAGCGGCTGTTTTTTGTGGAAGCCAAAAAACCAGCCGTTTACATAAAAGATGAAATTCAGCCAGCTTACCAGGTCAGGCGATATGGCTGGAATGCAAAACTTCCGGTATGTATTCTTACCGATTTTGAGGAGTTTGCTGTGTACGACTGCACCCAAAAGCCAAATAATGCCGACAAACCACACGTTGGCCGGATTGCCTATTTCACTTTCCGCGAATACAACGAAAAATTCGATTTTCTTTGGGAAACCTTTGCCAAAGAGCAGGTTTTGAAAGGGAGTTTCGATAGGTTTGTCCAAAGCGATACACACAAAAAAGGAACGGCAACTGTTGATAAAGAATTCCTGCAATCGTTGGACAACTGGCGCACTTATCTGGCCACATCAGTGAGCTGGAACAATAAAACCCTTACCGAAGAAGAAATTAACTATGTGGTGCAGCAAACCATCGACCGTGTCATTTTTCTCAGAATTGCCGAAGACAGGGGCATTGAACCGGAAAACAATCTCAAGCACTGCATTCAGTCGGGCGATTTTTACCAAAATCTGTTTCAGGTATTCAAAATTGCTGACGAAAAATACAACTCTGGCCTCTTCGATTTCAGCAAGGATAAGATTAGCCACAGTTTAATTATTGATAACAAGGTAATTAAAAACCTTGTTGAGGAACTTTACTACCCCAAAAGCGAATACGAATTTGGCGTTATGCCGGTCGAAATTCTGGGTACAGCTTATGAACAGTTTCTTGGAAAAATTATCAGGATTACTCCGGCACACCATGCCAAAATTGAAGAAAAGCCCGAAGTGCGTAAGGCTGGCGGAGTTTACTACACACCACAATACATTGTCGATTATATTGTAAAAAACACCGTTGGCACGCTGGTCGAAGGCAAAACACCCAAAGAGGTAAGCGAATTAAAAATTGTTGACCCGGCCTGTGGCAGCGGAAGTTTTCTGTTAGGCGCTTACCAGTTTCTGTTAGACTGGCACAAAGATTATTACAGCAATCACGGTAAACCATCGAAAGGTAGCAAAAGCAACCCGCTCACTCCCACAGGTTCACTCACAACTGCCGAAAAGAAACGGATTCTTCTGAATAACATTTATGGCGTTGATATTGACGTAAATGCCGTGGAAGTAACCAAACTCAGTCTGCTGCTCAAATGCCTCGAGGGCGAAACCGAAGCAAGCATCAACTCGCAATTCAAATTATTCAACGAAAGGGTATTGCCTTCGCTTGATCACAACATCCAGAGCGGAAACAGCCTGATCGATACCGATTTTTATTCGACACAACTCGATTTTGGCGACGAGAAAAAGATAAAGCCATTTAATTGGGTAAGTGCATTTCCCGAAGTGTTTCGGCGTAAAGCTGTATATGGCGTTGAGCCAGGAAAGGAAGAAAACTTGCTGACGCTTGCCAAAAAAGCAAAGCATCATGCCCAAAAAACACTGGAGTATGTTTCGCAATTGGAAGAAGAGGTTAGCCAGGCGAGCGAACCCGAAATGGTTGCCAAATTCAAAAGCGGCTTCGATGTAGTGATTGGAAATCCGCCTTACGTCAGAATTCAGACAATCAACACTACCCAAACAAATTATTTTAAGAAGTATTATCACAGTGCAAATTATGGAAATTATGATTTGTATGTATTATTTATTGAGAAAACCCTAAAAATTCTCAATAGTACTGGTCGGTCCGGGATGATTCTTCCAAATAAGTTTTTTACTGCTGAATATGGAAATTCTATCAGACTCTTGTTAGCAGGTAAAAAGGCAGTAAGTCAAATCAATAATTTCACAACAAACCAAGTATTTACTAATGCAACAACCTACACCTGTCTGTTGTTTTTATCAAATATTCCAGTGGAAACTTTTTCATATCAAAAGATTGAGTTAGTCAACAATATGGTTGATTTTCTTTATTCGGAAAAAAAGAAAAATCTGGACTCTGAATGCCTTATCGGGAAATGGAATTTTGTTGATTCATCAAAAAGTGAGATTTTTGAGAAAATCAATCATAACAAATTATTGCTGAACGACATCTGTTTAAAAATCTTCAAGGGTTCATCAACCGGCAACGACAGTGTTTATCTTGTTGATGTTGTGGAAAGCAATAATGAGATATCGACTTTCTACTCAGAAATTCTCCATGAAAGGGTGCAGATAGAAACCGCTTTGCTGAGGCCTTTTCTTTATGGTTCTGATGTAAGAAGATACACTATCGGGAAATATCACAAGCATTTGATTTTTCCTTATTCTTCCCATGAACCTGTTTGTTTAACAGAGTTCAAAAAAATGAAAAAGGAATTTCCATTGGCTTCTGAATATTTTAAAAAAGTAAGGACAATTTTACAAAAGCGAAAGTTGAGTTTTACGACTGAAGATTTTTACAAATATTCAGCTGCCAGAAGCCTTGGATGGTACAATAAACCAAAAATTCTGATTCCCGATTTGTTGGTAGAAAGCAGAATTGCCGTTGATGAAAAAGGTGAATTTTTTCATGGGCCCGCCATTCATAGTGTAATTCTTAAAGACGAGTATTCCTGTTTGGGTATGAAATACATCGCTGCATTGCTGGGTTCGAGGTTGTTTTGGTTTTTTCTTTCCAACACAGGCACTGCTCTTCGTGGAAATGCCTACAGACTTACACCTGAATACATAAAGCCCTTTCCTGTAAAAAATATTGATAGCAAAAATAATAAGGAGATTGGAATTCAGATAGAGCTTATCAATCTTGTATCTCAACTGGAAAATTGTAATCACCAACTCCCCACCCTCACCCTCGAAAGCGACCGACAATTGTTGAAAGGCAAAATTGATTTCTGCGAAAACCGGATCAATCAACTGGTGTATGAGCTTTACGGATTGACGGAGGAGGAAATTGAAATTGTTGAAAGTGCCTGAAGTGTAATTGAATTGCCCGTTTCCCACGACTCCCATCACTAACAAAAAAATGACACAACCTCTCGTTAGCATCTGCTGCCTGACATACAATCACAAAAACTGCATCGGAAAAGCAATTGAATCCTTCCTGATGCAAAAAACTGATTTTCCTGTTGAGATTTTAATCCATGATGATGCCTCCGATGATGGAACCACACTGATTATCCGAAAATTTCAGCAGGAAAATCCGGAGATTGTTCGATTGTTAATCCAACCTGAAAACTTGTTTAGCAAAGGAAAAAGCCTGTATGAAATTTACACGCAGATCGTTTTTCCGCAGGCAAAAGGTAAATATTTAGCCATTTGCGAAGGCGACGACTATTGGACTGACCCGCTGAAGTTGCAGAAGCAGATTGATTTTATGCAGAACCATCCGGATTACAGCATTAGCTTTCACCGCGTGGGTTTTGTCGGTGGCGCTGAGGTGGATTTTGAGGAGCATAATAAGTTTTACAGCCACCTATTTGGACAAAAAAACGGGTTTACGTTTCAAGATTTGATCAAAGAAAACTTTATCGCAAACTGTTCGGTGGTTTACAGAAATTGCAACAGCGATTTCCCCGATTTGTTTAAGACCTTAGCCTTTCCCGATTGGCCAATTCATCTCGTTTTTGCACAAAAAGGGAAGATTCATTTTCTGGATGAAATCATGGCGCATCATGCAGTAACAGCCCAGGGGACATGGGAGGGCAAAACCATTGAAGAACGTCACCGGATGGTTGCATTCTTTTATCACGATCTGATCAGATTGGCCGATGAAAAACATTACACCGATATTTTTGAAGCCATCGAAAGCCAGAAAAGCTACAATCCCGGCCTGAAGTATTACGATTTTTTTAAACTGGGTCTGGCAATGGGGCTGCAAAAAAACCAGCAGAAAAATGCTGAATTACAGTCAACACTCGACTTGATTTTCAGCTCAAAATCATGGAAAATTGCTGACAGCCTGCGTAATAGCTACCATAGTGTTTTTCCAAAAAATTCGATGCTGGGTAAAATTACCAATCTGATTTTGAAAGGGATCGTATCAACTTTGGTTTGGACGGGTCTGCTGCCTGAGAAACTTCGAAAGAAGGTGAGCAATACTATCCGATTACTTCGCAGGACAACAATTGTCAACCAAAAATGGCCTGCAGGCGATCCGCTGGTAAGTGTGGTGATTCCAAATTATAATTATGGGAAATACATCCACGAAACCATTGAATCGGTGCTAAATCAAACTTTCATTAATTATGAAATCATTGTTGTTGACGGCGGTTCGGATGATACTAAAACGGTTGAGGTTCTGAAGCAGATCATTCATCCCAAAATTCAGGTGCATTTCAGAGGAGGGAGGCATCTTGTAGGAGATAACCGGAATTTTGGAATCAAACTGGCAAAAGGAAAATACATTTGTTGCCTCGACTCCGACGACGCCATCCTGCCAACTTACCTCGAAAAGGCAGTGTTCTATCTCGAAGCCCTGAATTATGATGTGGTTTATCCCTGGGTGCAAAGTTTTGGCGAGTCGGAGACGCTTTGGAAGACAGCCGATGCGACCTACGAAACCCTTACCATTGAAGGGAATTTGGTAGCGACAAATGCAGTTTTCAGGAAGTCTGCCTGGGAAAAAGCTGGTGGGTACAAGGATTACCCTATTGGCAAAGGACATGTGAGTGAGGATTGGGAATTTTGGGTACGATTAGCCGGATCAGGGTTCCGGTTTAAGGCAATTCCCGAACCACTCATGCTTTACAGGGTGCACCATAAAAGCCTTTCGCAGCTTTGCGAAACCTCTGTTAATGAGCAAAAGGAAATTATCAGACAGGAAAATGTTTATCTGGATGCTCCAGCCTATCGGCGTATCCGGCAAAAATCGGTCGAAGCCAACTTCAAAATCAAACATCCGTTTATTAATATGGGTCACACTAAAACCAGAAAACGAATACTGGTGGCGCTGCCTTTCATGATTATTGGCGGTGTTGACTCCATTTTTATCAACATCTTCGGGTATCTTTCCAAAAAATACGACATTGCATTTTTTACTACCGTTCCGGTGACTAAAGAATACGGCGACAATACTCCCTTTTACGAAAAGTTTACAAAAGAAATTTATCACCTGCCAAAATTTTTGTCCACGCAGCAACAAATGCAGCAATTCATCCTCCAGCTGATCTTAGCAAAGAAAGCCGATGTTTTGATTCAGGCTGGCAGTGTGGTTACTTACCCTTTGCTTCCCCGCATCAAATCCGAAAATCCCTGCCTGAAAATAATTGATTTCATATTTAATGAAGAAGGTCACATGAAAAACAACCGGAAATATGCCCGGTATATTGATCTGAACGTCGTTGAAAATGAAAAGATCAGGGATTTATTACTGAACCATTATGCTGAAAAACCGGATAAAATCAAGCTGATTCACAATGGTGTTGACCTCATAAAGTTCTCGCTTAAAAGAGATAAGGACACGATAAAGTCACAACTTGGAATATGCCAAAACAAATTTGTGGTAGGTTTTTTAGGTAGATTTTCGGAAGAGAAAGGCCCGGAAGCGGTTGTTGAAATTGCCAAAAAGACAAGGAGCAAAGAAATAATATTTGTGATGTGTGGATATGGGCCACTTTTCGAGGACATTAAGAATCTTATCGCACTCAGCGAGTTGCAGGATGTAATATTTACCCCGGGTTTTGTCGAATCGGTTGATTTGTTATCGGTGGCTGATGTACTCATACTCCCTTCGCGTATGGATGGCCGTCCAAATGCAGTACTCGAGGCACTTGCTGCCGGAGTTCCGGTAGTTGCCTCCAGGGTTGGTGGGCTGCCTACTTTGATTAATGATGGCGACAACGGATATTTAATCGAACCTGGTGATTATGAAGCATTTGCTAAAAGTATAGTCGAACTGAAAAATGATGATGAAATGCGGTCACGCATTTCGGCATCTGCCAAAAAATATGCCCATGAAGTACTCGATCAAAAATACATGCACCAGAAATGGGAAAAGATGGTTGAAGAAATGATCTGAGCGTGGAGTGGTTGAAAAATTCCCAACTCCTTACAATGTAAAATGTAAAAAATGAAAATGAAAAGTTTTGCAATTGAATTACTGCCAGCTCAATTCGACCTATGGAACCGCTTTGTGGATGATTCCCCACAGGGCGATGTCTTTTGTTATTCGTGGTGGCTCGACGCCATCACCAAAGGGAATTTTAAAATCCTGGCTGTATTTGAAAACGATGAAATTGTTGCCGGAATCCCGCTGGCTTATTATCTTGGGAAAATTAATGAGCCTCCAATTACCCGAACGCTGGGTCCGCTTTTCAAAGACCTGAGCCGTTTATCCGAACACGACAGGTCAACCCTTGAACGGCAATGGCTTGAATTGCTGCTTGATGAGATCCCTTATGATGATTTTGAGCAGTTTTGTACTTCTCACAACTTCATCGATTGGCTGCCTTTCAGGTGGAGGGGCTACAAGCAGATGACGCGCTACACATATTTAATTGATTTTGAAGGAAAGACGGAAAAGGAACTTTGGAATCAGTTAAATTCCAACAGGAAAAGGAACATTAGAAAAGCCCTTTCACACAATCTAATTTCACTGGTTACGGACGATCTTCGCGCATTTTACTCACTTGTTGAGCTAACCTATAAGCGGCAAGGCCTTACCTTCCGGTTTTCTTACGACGATTTTAAGTTGTTGGATGATGAAATTGTAAAACGAGATCAAAGGCGCATCATTACTGTTTTCGATAATGTTGGAACACCTCACGCTGCCATTTATTTGGTTTTCAATCCAAAATCAGCATATGCTCTGCTCAGTGCAAGCGATCCAACGTACGGACATCTCGGGGGGCATTCGCTGGCCAATTGGGAAGCCATCAGGTATTTTAGCAGCAGGGTTCGTTACTACAATTTTGGAGGTTCGGATATCCAGCGCATCGAAACCCATTTGAGAAGCTATGGAGGCACCATGGCACAGTACTTCCATATTTTTGCTGATAGGTCGGTTGTGACCGAGGTTGAAAAGGTGGTTGAAAAGGAGGTGATACGCGAAATTGTTCATTCACCGCCGCCACCACCCGACGACTGGAGGTATCATGTTGGCCTTATCATGCGCCACAGTTGGCTTCTGATTAAAAAAGCCCTTTACAAAGTTCACATCCGGTTCAGCTTGCCCGTTCGGGTAACGGTGGTTGTTCCGTGTTTTAATCATGGTAAATACATTCTCGAAAATCTACAATCCATTTTTAATCAAACCTTTCAATTCTATGAAATAATTATTGTTGATGATGGCTCAACCGACGAAACGGCAACGGTTCTGAAAAAAATCAGACACAAAAAAGTCAGGATTTTTTATACAGCAAATCATGGTCCGGCCAATGCCCGAAACCTGGCTATAACCCACGCCAAAGGCGACCTGATTGTTAACCTGGATGCCGATGACAGGATTGCGCCTGAGTTTTTACACAAATGTGTTGAAGTGATGGATACAAATCCAAATGTTGGCATAGTTTACTCAAACGCATTTCTGTTTGGCCATAAATACGAACCGTTTCGTATCCATGACTACACTTTTGAAGGTATGTTGAGGGCAAATTGCATCATAGCAAATGCCTGTTACAGAAGGTGTGACTGGGAGAAAACCGAAGGATATTCCAGTTTCCTGCAACACGGATACGAAGATTTTGATTTCTGGCTCTCAATTCTTGAGTTGGGAAGAGAGGTAAGGAAAATTGAAGAAACACTTGTTTTTATCAGGACCTATCAGCATCCTGTTGACAGTCGGTCGGGACGACGCTTAATGAACATACAATTGCATGATTTGGCTTCCTTGCAGGCATTCCGAAGGCATCGGCAGCTTTATCAAAAGTCGCATGCTGTGTACGCCGGATTTCTGGAAATGGAGACGAGAATGGCCTCCATATTAAACGAACCTCCCGGTTTCAATCCCAATCCGGTTTTCAGCATCATCACACCAACCAACAATCGCCCCGGCTTTCTTAGAAGAAACATAGAAAGCGTTCAAAAGCAGTCGTTTACCAATTGGGAGCAAATTATTGTGGACGATGCAAACAGCCTTGAAACCCGAACTATGGTTGAATCGTTCAACGATCCGAGAATTAAATACCTGGTGCACGAAAATTCAAAAGGCGCGGCTGGGGCTTACAACACCGGAATGAAAAACGCCTCCGGCAAATACCTCAACTTTCTGGATGATGACGATGAGTACCTCCCGGATATTTTGATGAAAATCAGGCAAACATTTGATGAGGCCAACAACAATCCCGGCTTTGTGTGGACAGGCATTACCCGTGTAAAAGATACTGCCACTGGTGAGGAAATTATCAGAACGCAGCTGTGGCCGGCCGATTTTGAAACCCTTGAACAGGGGTTGATGGTTTCGACGGCCATCGGCAATGGCTTTGGGCTGAGCGTGAAGCGGGAATGTTTGAAAAAAACCGGATTTTACGATGAAACGCTCAGGGTGGGCGAGGACACCGATTTTATGTTGCGGCTATCGAAGTATTACAATTTCAGGACGGTCCCTGAGGTTTTGGTCAAAATTCATCACCACGGTGATGGGCAGCTTACGCATGAAAAATTCAGCAGGTTGAAGATGGTCAATTATGGAAAAATAATCGACCGAAACCGGGGTTTTCTCAAAAATCACTGGGATGCTTATTACATGCACCACAAAGTGTACGTTAATCTCTGTTACCAGCTTAAAGACAAAAAGGCAGGAATGATTGCTCTTTGGAAACTGGTAAAGACATTTCCAAACCGCCGTATTGCATGGCTCGATCTGTTTAGCTATATAATTGCTGGTAAGGATTATAACTCAGTTAAGCTGAAAACCTGGGTTAAGGCTGCCAAACAAGCGTTGCTGCCAGTTCCGGACAAAACCGGACAACCCGCAGAAAGCATCAAAGAACTACCGAAGACTGACGAGGAAAGCCCTTTGGCCAAATCCATCAGGGAAATGGACCTTTTCAGAGAAAACTATGACCTTATGACCTTCGGTCAACTTGTAGATATTGCAAATGATTCATTACACAAATATCCTGAACAGGCTCACTACACACTGCCTTTTGTATTTCAATGGATCGAAAACCACGTTCCGAGACCTGCCCGTGTTCTCGAAATTGGTGGATGGCGGGGCGATCTTGCACGGGATATTTTATCACGATACGGGTTTGTTGAAGAGTGGGATAATTTTGATGTAATCTCCGATCAATCTACCCAAAAATGCAAGGATAACCGCTATCGTCAGATTCCACTGAGCGATTACATTTGGAACCTAGATCTTTCGGAAAAATATAATGCGCTGATTGCCACACACATGATAGAGCATCTGAAATGGCGGGAACTTCTGCTGTTAATGCGATGGATTCCTGCAAAAATCCAAACAGTCTTATTTGAAGCACCGGTAGTTCAATCGGCTGATAATTTCGACTGGACTGGTAATCATTCAACGCATATACTGGAAAAAGGATGGAAGCAAATTGTTGAAGAAATGGATAAAAACGGGTTTGTGAAAATTTTTGCTGAAAAGGACACCGTAATTTTCAAAAGGAAAATTGATAATCAACTGACGCGAAATGATTAACGACCGTAGATAGTTGATCATGAAGGAATCTTAAGTTCAAAACCCGCGAAAACCTTCCATTACAAAAATGGTCAAAACGTTAATTAATGCCAACAGAAAATAAGGTCAAAAATAGTGTAACTGTAATCCGGGGCAAAGCAAAAACCACTGGTGAAAAAATTGAAATTGCCTACTTAGGTTATGATTATGTAAATGCACGTTTTTGGGTCTCCTTGTTTTTTGAAAACCCACTGTATGGTGCGCCCGAATATGTTCCCGAAAAAAACCTGATAAGGAAATTGAATAATTATCATCCGCAATGTTCTCTTTTATTGTCCGAAAACTCCCTGCCAGAAAAGATAATCGCAAACAGTGGTGAAACCTTTATTATTCCCCGGTTCATCAACACCCAGATGGATGTTTCCGCACCGCTCGATGAGATGCTGAAAAACAGCCGGTCTGGTTTTGGAAGAATAGCCCGCTGGGTGAAATCGCAAAAACTTGATTACGAAATTGAGACTTCTGAGGAAGCTCAGCACGTGTTTTATGATCGGATGTACCTGCCTTTTGTTGCCAAACGTCATCAAGACAAATCGCTGATTGTGACTTTTGAAAATATATTTTCCCCTACAATAAAATCTGAAATCATCATGGTGAAAAAAAATGGTGAGCGGATAGCTGGATTGGTCATGCACTATTGGCAAAACCGGCCAACCCTTGGCTTTTTTGGTGTGAAAGAAGGTGTGATGAATGAAATACTGAAATGGAACACCTCTGCAATGTACTATTTTGCTGTGATTGAAGCCAAAAAGAAGGACATTAATATGCTGCATCTTGGTGGCTCTCCTGCGTTTATGCTTAATGGGATAAATGCTCAAAAGGCAAGGCTTGGAGCGAAAATAGATGCTGGAATACCCTGGCAGGATTCGGGAATGGTAAAAATGACCATTTTGAAAAAATCAGATGCCTTGTTAAATTACCTGGCTGCCAATCCTTTTGCTTTTGTCGGGGACAATGGAAAACTAACGGCAGCAATTTGGCTTCCACCTGGCAGAACCATCAGTTTCGACGACACTAAAAACCAGATTGCTTTTGCTGAAAAGCTCGGGATTGAAAAGGCTGTTTTATTCAGGATGAAAAGTAACCCTGCGGTAAAGGAATTATCGAAAAGAACTGGAATCCCTGATATAATGATCACAAATTTTTAAAGGATGAAAAAGTACCGGGATATGGGAATTTTTTTGAAGGTTACAGGTGTAAGTTGCTTATTTATTGGGTCAGTGATATTGGTTTTCAGTGTTTTGTATTTTGAAGGAGCCGTTCAGTTTTTGGAAACCAATGCAAGCCCCGATGGCCAAATAAATGCCATTACAAAAATCATCCTGCAAGGTTCGGTTTTTATTTTTGGGTTGCTTTGCATTTTTTTTGGAATTCTTTTTTTAACCAACCGGCTCAAATCCTTTGTTGTTCTGCTTCAGGAAAAAACCTATGGATGTATTGCCTCATTTATTGATCCCGCCCGGGTTAAAAGGTTTTTTATTTATGATGATAACAAGGCGTTAGTAAATTTTAATGTAGTTACACTGTTGGCCAGCGCCATTGTTGGTTTTACCTTGCATTTGACTTTCCTGTTCAATGGATTGCCAACCTACGAGGGAGTTTATGAGGATGTAAGTACGTCAGTTTTGTTTCTGTCGTCGGTACTTTTCTTCATTTCAGCACTACACAACGATCAAAATATGAAATCGAAAGCCAACCGCAGGTTAATAAAAACAGTTTCGTTGATTTTTGCTTTCGTAATACTTGTGATGGTTGGCGAAGAATTAAGCTGGGGTCAACACTTTTTTAAATGGAAGGCAGAGGGGATTTTCAAAGACTACAATTACCAGCAGGAAACAAATTTGCATAATTTTATCAACCCGGTTTTGCCGCTTTTCTATCCATTTGTCGGAATTACCGCCTTCCTTGCACTGATGCTCGCCTGGTTTTTTCCGGCTGGTAACAAGGGCGTTTTGCAAAAGCTTTTCATTCCTCCACCCTCCTTTTTACTTTTGTTTTTCTTTTTGGCCTGTGCAGGTTTTTATGGCCCTGGCGAAATGTTTGAAGCTTTGCTGTCAATGGGAATTTTTCTTTATAGTATCAGGATATTTTTATCAAAAAAAACAGGATTTGGGTGGAATGAAACTTAGTTTGCCCTTATCGAAAAATTCCGGGGTAAGCATTTTAGGCTATCTGGCTATTGTATTGCCACTGGCGATTTATTTTATCGCTGTATTTCACTATGCGGTCAATATTCCCTTTTGGGATGAGTTTGATGCAGCGCTTGATTGGTTGTTAAAATTTAATGAGGCTGGTATTGGTGATAAAGCCAGACTATTGATCCGGCAACATGGCGAACACCGTATTTTTTCCTATTATGCCATGGTTTTAATCAACTACCTGATGATGGGTGAAATCAATTTCCGGTTCATGACCATTGCAGGCAATTTGGCTATCATTATCTTAATCATACTTTTATACTACTTTTTACCGGCAGAAAAGAGAAACATGTTGTTTTTTATTCCGGTAGTTCTGTTGCTCACTCCTCCTATGGGCCATATTACCGACATGAGTTTAATGACCATGAACGGCGTAGTACAATACGTTTTAATCATGGCTTCACTTTGGTTTTTAAACAAAAGTCAGCATAGGTTTTTTATCCTGGCTGTCATACTTGCCATTGCAGCAACATTTTCGTTTGGTAGCGGGCTTTTTGTATTTATCGCGGGATACATCATTTTGTTTTTGGAGAAGCCAATGCGCCGCAATAAGATTGCTGTCTGGTCGTTGTTTGCCGTAATTTCAGTACTCAGTTACTTCAGTAATTATGTGTTAATTACTCAGGGAAAACCGGGTTTTTATGATGTCGATCGCTCCATCGGAAGTCTGATGTTTTTTGCTGCTTTCTTTGCCAATAACTTCTTTCCTTTTTTTGGGAAACAACTCCTGCCGGTTATCTTGTTGGGGTGTTTCATCCTGCTGTTTTGCCTTTGGCTGGTCATATCCCGGTGGAAATGTATTAAAATGCATCCTGTAACCCTGGGTTTAATGTTTTTTATCGTGTCAGTGGCAGCAGTTATTAGTTTTTCGCGAATAGGAATAGGGATAGAAGTGGCTACCGCTGACCGTTACCGGTTGATAACTGCCTTATTTTTGGCCTTGATGTACATCCTGGTACTTCAGTGTTTTCCTGAAATCAACAAATGGGTCATGGTGGCTATTATGCTCGGTAGTTTGCTGTTTTACGCTGGTCGCACAATGTATGGTTTTCACAAACTTGAAAAACATAAAACCTTGTTAACCGAAGGAATGAAAACGTATTACGAAACCAAAACATGCCCGAAAACACTCTTTCCTGATGAGTCGAGAGGGACTTGGATACTTGATGAATCGGTAGCAAATAATATTTACCGCCTCAACGAACCATAACAAGCATCAACAAAATGACAGGGTTGAGGCCTCAAAACGGGTGTAGCAAGAAATGTAACAACCTATCATAGCCAGCTTAAACCAAAGATTGACATGCATGACAACATAGCCACCGGGTGGCATGCCCTTGCAAAAGGTTTATCAATACCGAGTAATGACAAAGAATTAATACGGGAAATCTTGTTTCTGCCCGGTTTCAAACTGTGACAATTAAAAAACAAATGGCCGCCAGGTAGAAAAGTAAAAAAACCGTCTTTTAAAACCTCTTCTTCTTATTCGAAAATTATTGTAGTGAATGCATGAAAATCAAAATGCTTTAAAAGATCTGATGACGTCCGGAAGGGAAGACTTTTTGAGGGAACAATTGGATGGTGCTGACAGAAAAGAAAATTCCCCGGTAGAAAATGAATTTTCATCTGCCCCAAGCCCTACTGCACCGGATAGCCGGGGAGGAAAACTGATGTTTTGTCGCAGGAACATTGCTTTCAGGGTTCAGAGGCTGTTAAGGTGGGTAAAAAGATGGTTGCTTGCAATCCTGAGCATCAATAAGTTCAGGTCAGAAATCACATATTGTAAACATGCCCGTTTGCTGAAAAAAAGTGGCTACTTTGACAAAGATTTTTACGTCCGGTCTTATCCTGACGTCATAAATTCAGGCCTGAATCCCATTCGGCATTATTTGCTTTATGGTGGCCTGGAAGGCCGCAATCCGTCTGATCTATTCGACAGTTCTTCTTACCTTATTTACAATCCCGGTGTTGCGCAATCAGGAGTGAATCCCCTGGTTCACTTTCTTTTGCACGGAAACGGGAAAAACGAGACGGGTGAAATCGATTACAAAAAATTCTCTGAAGGGTACCTTTCAAGGCTGGATAACCCGCAGTTTTGGCCTTACGGCGAGAATGTATCCAGCGGTAGTTTGGTTGACGCCGAAATTCAGATGATTAAAAAAAGCGGGTACTTTGATGCAGATTATTATTTACGCGTGAATGCCGATGTGAAAGCGAGCGGCATTGCGCCGGAATTTCATTTTTATCATTTTGGCTGGAAGGAACGCAGGAATCCAGGGCCTTTGTTCGAGACCTTTTATTATCTGAGTACTTATGCAGATGTGAAAGACATGGGAGTAAATCCCCTAATTCATTATATAAAGTTTGGTGAAGCTGAGGGGCGTTTACCAAAACCCTTTGAATATGATGAAAGTCAGTGTATTGCAGAGGCTGACATCACGGATGCTGATATGATTGAACCCATCGAAAAGCCCATTAAGATTGCTGTAGTTTGCCACTTGTTTCACAAAGAACTTGCTGATGAGTTTATGATGTATTTCCGTCGGATACCATACCCCTGCGACTTTTATATCACAACATCAGAACAAAGTTTGTCGTATCTCGAAGAATATTTCGGGCAGAAAATGAAGGATGTCAACATAAACATTCGTGCCGTCCCCAACCTCGGACGGGATGTTGCGCCTTTTTTATCCATGTTTTCAGATTGCCTGCGCAATTACGATCTGGTTTGCAAGGTTCATTCAAAAAAAAGTTCTCACAATAAAGAACTCGAAGGCTGGCGCACCTACTTGTTAGAAAATCTGCTGGGAAGTCGAAAAATAATCAAGCGTATCATCACAGCTTTTGAGGCTGATGAACGACTCGGAATTGTGTGGCCTTTGCCTTTTCCCTATCTTAAATATCTGGGTATCCATTTAGGATGGGGGCCAGCATTAAGCAGAGAGAAAAACCGGCAAAATGCTATGCTTTATTTCAGCGATTTACAGCCGCCAGCACTCGATGAACCCTTTCATTTTCCTGTGGGAAACATGTTTTGGTTCCGTCCGCTGGCGCTAAGTTATTTTAATACGTTGAAATTCAGTCAAAAAGATTTTGAAGTTGAATCCGGGGATATCGACGGCGCCTTATCGCACACCATCGAAAGGATGATGGGCAAAATGGCTGAAATGGCAGGCTACAAGCATAAAACGGTCTTTTTTCCCAGGGAAGTGGTTCATTCTGAGCGCGAAAGTGGAATTGATTTCAGGGCAGGTTCCAGAAAAATACTTTTTATCGCCCATGACCTTTTCAGGGCAGGCGCCGAAATGATACTCCTTCATATTTTGAACTGGCTGAAGCGTCATACTGCTTACGAGCTAACGGTTGTTGCTATAAAAAAGGGGAATGACGGAGGTAAAATGTTGACTGAATACCGTCGTGCAGCAAAAGTAATTTTGTTGGATGAAATGCTGGCGCATCACCGGGAGCAGGAGGCATTTGACATGATTAAAGGGCTGACAGGCAATGTTGACCTTATTTATGGAAATACGATATTGTCGGCTACGGTTTACCGATGGCTGGTTGGGTTTGGTGCACCCGTCATAACACACATTCACGAACTGGAAGAATCGATAAAGATTTACGCCACTCCGGAAATCAGAAATCAGATGAAAAAAACCACTGCCACCTACATTGCCTGCTCCTTGCCGGTTTACAATAACCTGATGGTAAATCATGGCCTTGAGCCGGCTATTTTGCATCAGGTTGATGAATTTATCCGGCCCGGTTTTTTTGAGCCTGCCGATAAAATCCATCACCGGCAAATGTATGGTTTGCCAACTGATAAAGCAATTATCTGGGGATGTGGGACCATTTACTGGAGAAAAGGAACCGATTTATTCATCGAAACAGCCGGAATTTTGAAAAATATGGGCATCGTAGATTTTGTTTTTTGCTGGATCGGGTCAAACCACTGGAACAACGAGATGGCCGATTGGGGTGAATGGCAAATGCAGGAAAAGCGCATCAGTGAACTTCAACTGGAAGATATCGTGCTGTTTACAGGCGAAAAAGAAAATCCGAAAGAGTATTTTAAGGCAGGCGACATGTTTTATCTCCCATCCCGTGAAGACCCGTACCCTCTGGTATGTCTCGAAGCAGCTGAATGTGAGCTTCCTGTAATTTGTTTTGCCGATGCTGGCGGTATGCCTGCCTTTGTGGAAGAAGATGCCGGGTATATTGTTCCATACCTTGACATCATGAAAGCAGCAGAAGCTATCGGCCAGCTTATTTCTGACAAGGAAACCAGAATTAAAAAAGGGAAAGCAGCCCGCAATAAAATGCTTGCACGACATACCGACGATATTGCTGTGCCTCAGATACTGAAGATTTGCCATGCGGCCATGAAGACTGCCCCGGCTGTTAGTGTGATTGTTCCTGTTTTCAATCAGGCGCCATTTCTTCGCAACCGTCTCGATTCGATCCTGAAACAGCAATTCCGCGATGTGGAGATCATTATCCTCGATGATGCCTCCACTGACAATAGCCTGGAAGTTGCCTCAGAATACCTTTCTCATCCTGCTTTGCGTATTATTGGCAATGAAACCAACAGTGGTTCACCATTAAGGCAATGGCAGAAAGGTATTGAGATGGCTCGGGGTGCCCTGGTCTGGATAGCTGAAGGGGATGATTATGCCAGTCATGATTTTCTCTCCTCTCTCATTCCGGCTTTTAACAACCTGGCTGTGATGATGGCGTATTGCGCGTCGCATTGTGTTGATGAGAATGACGTTGTTTCCAACGAACATTACCTACGTTCAGGTCATTATGATGGACTTGGTTTCCCGCGCGAAAGATGGCAAAATGACTACATCACCGACGGCAGGCAGGAAATTGAAAATGCACTGGCTGTCCGCAACATCATTCCCAATGTGAGTGCCGTACTTTTCAGGCGAAGCGTGTTTGATCATCTTGATTTTTCAGGGATTTCAGGCCTGAAAACAACCGGTGACTGGAAATTGTATCTTTCAGTGTTGAAGCAAGGCTCTCTGGCGTATTTTCATCAGCATCTCAACTTCCATCGAATACACGCAAAATCTGTGATTGGTGCAACCAAAAATGAGGCGGCATTAACAGTACCCGAATATTACCACATGCACAGGTTCATTCATGACGAGTTTGAGATACCGAAAAATATCAGGAAACTGATGGTCGAAAGCGTAGAACTGAATTTGCGTAATCTCTGGCCTGAAATGACTGACGACAAATTTGAACAGTATTATGATGTCAGAACTTTTGACTTGCCGGAAAAGGCATTGTCATAAAATTTGAGATTCCTGCCGGCCTGCCAAAGGCAGGAAGGCAGACAGGTTTTCTGGCGAAAAACTGGTTTTTATAGCTCAGCTCATAATTGTAAATTTTCCATGAAAAAATTCAAACAATTGCAGTTTGTCCTTTTCTCTGTTTTAATCGCATTGTTGTTTCTTGCGACTTTTAAAAAGACTTATTATTATCCCATTAAGGTCGAGGTAGAAATGAAATGCGACACTGTGTGCAATGGAGAGGTTTTTTATTCTTCCGACGGAAATTTTAATGAGATTGCAAAGGTTCGTAACCAATACTCAGGAGATGGTAGTTTTCAGCGCCTGTCATTTTTGTTGCCAGCTGTTGATATAAGCAGGCTTAGGCTTGATCCGACAAGCGATCCGGTTCATTTTTCAATCAGGAAGATATGTTTTAAAGGATTAGAAGATTCCGTGGTCATAAAGGGACAGGAAATTCTCTCCCGTTTTAGCCTGTTGGGTTTACATGCCAGCAATTTGCCCGACAGCGCTGAATATGTACATTTCATCCCGGAAGGAAATGATCCAATACTTAATTTTAATGAAAACATTCAGGATTCACTCAATCTGGTTGACAAAACAAAAAGCCGCAATCGTACGCTCGCTGTGCTGGTAGTTTGTGTTATAGTCTGGTTATTATTGTTAATTTTTGGACAAGCGATTACAACAAAAATAAGACAGGCCACGAGGGCGATATTCGGGTACATGCAGAGCTTTTTTCTGGCCATCGACAGAAAATACGCAGCCTGGGTAATTGCACTGGTCGTCTTTAAGTTTTTTCTGATTTCAGCTCAACCAATGTGTTTTATTACCAATGCCGTGCACGATGATGCTTTGTATATCAATATGGCCTGCTTTCTGGCAAACGGGCAATGGCTTGGCGATTATTCGCAGTTTACACTTATCAAAGGATTCATGTATTCTGTGTTTATTGTTTTGAGCAATAGTGTGGGACTTCCTTTGCCTTTTTCACAGTTTCTGTTGTTGGTGGTCACGGCCTTAATTTTTGTGTATGCATTATCAGGTTTAATACGCAGTCGAATTTGGAAAATTGTTTTGTTTGCTGTTATCCTGTTTAACCCAATGACAACGGTGGAGCCAATGACCAGGGTACTGAGGGAAGGCATTTATTCTTCGCTTGGGGTTTTGGTTTTCGCAACATTTATAGGTTTGCTGGTGAACAGAAATGGTAACATGGGGTCGCTTTTCAGGTGGAGCATTCTGGCTTCACTGGCATTATTTGCATTTTGGAATACACGAGAGGAGGGGGTCATTATGCTACCGGCAATAGTCTGGTTTTCGGTTTGGGGAATTTTCCTGTTGATAAAAAAAAGGCGTACCCTGGCCGTTGCCGATGGGTCAACATCAGTTGAATTGTTACCCTGGAAAAAAGTGGGTCTATTTATCCTTCCTTTTCTGTTTCTCGGAATAGGCAATTCATCAATCGCTACCATCAACTATTTCTGGTACGGTAAATTTATTGTCAACGAGATAAAGTCGGGTGCTTTTGCTGAGGTGAACACCGTGCTGACAAAAATTGCGGATGACGAGAACAAACTCATGGTTCCTGTTACCAAAAAAATGAGGATGAAGGCTTATGAAGTAAGTCCGAAATTTCGTGAGCTTCAGGTTTCCCTGGAAGACAGCCACAACATTTTTCTTGGATTTGAATCCGGTTACCCTGATGAATACAAGGGTGGATGGTTTTATTGGGCACTGAGGTGGGCTGCCGATCAGGCCGGTTACCATCAGACATTGCTTAAATCGCAGGATTTTTATCGTGAATTGGCGAACGAGATCAATCAAGCATTGGACGATGGCAGGTTGCCACGAAGAAACCAGATTTCGCTTCTTTCCTTCTCATGGGATCAACGTTACACCTACCCCTTCATTCAAAAATTTAAAGAAGCTTTTATTTTTGCATCTACTTTCAGGGGTTATCATCCATATCCGCGGTATCACCAGAATAGCCCTGAAATGACTGCCTGGTTTCAGAATATTACCCTTGCAACATCAGGTTTGGCTCCCGATCCGCTTTTGAACCTGCCTCTGATGAGCCGTTTGAAATATGCTATGCTGAAAATTATAGCAAGGGTTACCGCCTGGCTAACCTTCCCGCTGACCCTGATTTCGATGTGTTGCTTTATGGTGATGACGGTACTTTTGTTATTTCGCCACAGGTTTGGTGGATTTTGGATTCCATGGGTGATTTTGTCAGGATTGTTTATGATGATAAATGCAAGGGTTGCCCTGATTGCCTACCTCGCTGTTACACAGTTTAATGCTATTGGACCACACTATCTCAATTTTGTTTATCATTTTTTTCTGATTTTTATTGTGCTCACGGTGTTCTTTGGAATGCAGCTATTACGTGCACTTTTTAGCCGTTATCTGAAAAATTAGCATCGGCGGATACTTGTTTTAATTTGAAAGGCCTGATAATTAACATCAAATCACTTAAACTTTGCTATTCAGCAGCCTGATTTTTATTTTCCTTTTTCTGCCTATTGTTCTTGCACTCTACCTGATTTTGCCCTTAAAGCTTAAAAACCTTTTTATGGTGATGGCAAGTCTGGTATTTTATAGCTGGGGCGAAAAATGGATTGTACTGGTGCTTCTAACTTCAACAATAGCTGACTATTATTGTGCCCAGGCGATCGAAAGTGGTTACCGAAAGATAGGGCTTGCATTATCGCTTGTTGTTAATCTGTCGCTTCTCGGTTTTTTCAAATATTTCAATTTTGCATTTGAAAATTTCAGAGAATTGCTTGATTTAACAGGTATTTCAAATACTGCGTTCCAAAATGTGCCACACATAGCCTTGCCAATCGGGATAAGTTTTTACACGTTTCAAACCCTGTCGTACACCATCGATATTTATAGAGGAAAGATTAAAGCAAACAGGAATTTTGTTGATTATGCCACATTTGTGACCATGTTTCCACAATTAATTGCCGGGCCAATAGTCCGATATGCTGACATTCATAATCAATTAAGAAACCGGGATATTAGTATTAATAAATTTGCATTGGGGATAGAAAGGTTTATCATTGGTCTGGCAAAAAAAATGATTATTGCAAACACGTTTGCGACGGTTGCCGACCAGGTGTTTTCTCATACACCCTCCGATTTGTCGTCAGCAATCTTATGGTTTGGAATGTTGGCCTATGTCATCCAGTTGTATTACGATTTTTCAGGCTATTCGGACATGGCCATTGGTATGGGGTGGATGCTCGGTTTTGATTTTCCTGAAAATTTTAACTATCCCTACATTGCAAAATCGGTAAAGGAAGTTTGGAAACGTTGGCATATGACACTTTCAACCTGGTTCAAAGATTACCTCTACATTTCTTTGGGAGGAAACAGGGTTGCGAAAACATCAAGGATTTATTTAAATCTTATCATTGTTTTTGTTGCCACCGGGCTTTGGCATGGGGCTTCCTGGAATTTCCTGCTGTGGGGTTTGTCTCACGGTTTTTTTATCATGATCGAAAGGTTAGGATTTATGCGTATGTTAGAGAAAAGTTGGACGCCTGTTCAACATTTTTACCTGCTTTTTGTGTGGATAACCACCTTTGTTTTATTCAGGTCACCTGATTTGAAATACGCTTTAGCGTATTATTCTCAGATGTTTTCGTTTGATGATGGCAATGTGGATAGGGTGAATTATCTCAGTTTTTTTATTTTCAACACCGAGACCGTTATGTTACTAATTGTTGCAATTGTTTTTGCCATGCCGGCATATCCCTTTGTTGCAAAAAAGTTGCATACTTTTTTGAAACCCGCTTCCTTACTCGAAAATGGTTTTCTTTTGTTAAAATATTCATTTCTTATAGTACTGTTCATTGTATCCGTTTCCTACATTGCAGCGGGTTCATATAATCCATTCATTTATTTCAGATTTTAATGAAAATCAATAACCTACATAGCTGGGCGTTTACAATGCTGTTTGCTGGGGTTATTTTTCTGCCTATTACCTTGCAGGTTTTAAAGGATGCAATTCCTGAAACCTTGAAAACAAAACAGGTACTTGATCTTCCTCCAGAGTATCATTTTCATATTCACAATGGCAGAGGTCTGAAAGGTAAAATAAAAGGTACTTACCTGGATGCGGTTTATTTTGTCAACAATTTTGCTCCATGGTTTAGCAGTCATTTCCCAATGAAAACAAAGTTTCTGCAATTGTTTCAAGCGGTTAAGACAAATATTTTTTGCGTCGATCCATTTCCTGATAAGGTGATTACAGGCAGCAATGGTTGGTTGTTTGCAGGTGATGACTTCAACCGGGGGTTGTCCGAACAACTTGGATATGAACGAATGAAGAATGAAGAAATCGAGGATTTTGCACAAATCCTCAGTAATTTGGATGGTTGGTGCAAGGAAAATGGTTGTTTTTTTATTTTTTTGCCCATTCAGGAAAAAACATCTTTTTACCATGAGTTTGTTCCTCTGAAAAAATCAAGTCAGCCAACTACACTTGAGTTGATCCTAAAAAAAGCAGCGGAAAAGGGGATAAAAACAATTGATGTGCGAAAATCGCTGGCATCAGGAAATCAAATGCAACTTTACCGCAAAGAAGATACCCATTGGAACAGTATTGGAGCATGGTTGGTTTACAATCAGTTGATGGATACCATAAATACTAATTTTTGGCGGGTAAAAAAGTTAAATCCTTATGAGATCGAAAATCGCTTTTACATTCTTAAAAACATGGATTTGGCAAAGCTGTTAAACCGGGAATCAAATAGTTATGAATTTCTGGTATTACCGGCAAATGAACATGCCCAACTCATTGATAAGCAGTTGAAAATTCCCGATACCAGCCCGCCTGAATTTTTTAACAATTGGGAGACCAGATTTCAAAATGCCGCCGAATCAAAGAAAATATTGGTATTCGCAGATTCATATTTTGTGCATCTTGCAATACTGGTTAAAGAAAGTTTTGGTGAAACGGTAATTATCAGGCAGCCTAATCCTGATACAAACCTTATCAGGATTGAGAAACCAGATATTGTAATATTTGAGGTGTTGGAAAGGTTGATCAACGATAACTATGAAACTTTAAAGTTGGAACAAAAGACAAGACCCCAATAGTATCTGCTGTTTTGCTATTGTTTAGCAATAATAATTGATAAAGTTGACAAGAAAAACGAAAAATTTTGAAATGTTCCAATTACGGGAAGCCAATCAATCATTGCATTTGTTGACACTGACAGTTGTTTTTCTTGCATTGTTTTTCAGGTTGATTTGGTTTGTTGATCGTTACGCTGTAAACGTCATTTTTTGGGATCAGTGGGATTTTTTAACCCAATTATTTAAGGGTCAAACTACGCTTTGGCAATTATTTAGCTGGCAGCATGGTCCTCCCCGACAAGGGTTGGGTGGGTTAATTCAGGCGGTTGTTTATCCGCTTACGGATTGGAATGTCAGGGTTGAAGCGTTTATTGCTGCTGGTTTTGTGGCAGTTTCGTGTGTCCTGGCTATGCTGATAAAACGAAAACTATTCGGCTTGCTTCACTGGAGCGATATAGCTATTCCGCTGGCATTCTTTACATTGTTACAATTCGAAGCATTTATTGGTACTTCCAACCTTGCGCATGGTCCTGTTCCATTGTTCCTGATTACTTTAAGTGCCTGGGTGCTCACACTTAATAATCAGGCTTTAAGAGCCATGAGCCTGGTTGTACTGGTTTTTTTATCTACCTACACTGGTTTTGCGCTTTTCGCTGCAATACCTGTAATTATTATACTCTTCATTTTTTCGTGGAGGAGCAAAACCGTCAAAAACAAATGGTTCAACATTGGAGCTTTGATCCTTTCAATGGCCTCCTTCGGTTCATTTTTCTTTCATTATCAACACGCTCCAGCAACTGATTGTTTTCAGTTTCCTCTTGAACATCCTCTTGAATATGTTTGGTTCTCTGTTTTTCAGTTTGGTTCAGCCTGGGGCGCTTTTATTCCATTGAATTTTCCATTTTTACTCCAATTATTTAAGCTGTACGCTGTCGGTTTGTTCTTAATCCTATTGGCATCAATAGCATTTTCTTCTTTTCTGATCATTAAAAATCAGGAGGTTAAATCCCTTGTAATTTTTTATCTTGGTTCTTTTACCTTGCTTTTTATTGTCTTTACTTCGGTAGGTCGCTTGTGTCTTGGACTCGAGGCAGCGTTTTCATCCAGGTATGTGTCCTATGCAATTCCGGGAATACTGGCCATGTATTTCATGATTTTGCTTTTTGGTAAACTCGTCAAAACAAGAAAAT
The DNA here is from genome assembly GCA_937950125.1 of uncultured Bacteroidota bacterium. Lineage (GTDB taxonomy): Bacteria > Bacteroidota > Bacteroidia > Bacteroidales > 4484-276 > CALFEP01. The sequence continues at coordinate 56,288 of CALFEP010000082.1, read as the reverse complement.
GGCTACATATTACCATCCTTTACGGGGTTCTTTTTCTGCTCATTATCAAGGAGGCTAATGTATTTTTTTCGAATGGAATCAACTGGTACAGCGAAGGCAAACGAAACTGGGTTAATTGCTACCTTGAAAATCATTGTATTGGGGGGTGCGATAAATTGGCAAATTTTAAAATTTACCCCGATAGTAATGCCATTGTAAACAAGCTCGACTACCTTGAAAGGAATAAGCTTTCATTTTTTAAGGAAAGCAGCAAATAAAATCCATTGAGGGTAGCAAAATTTTCAGCTGAAAATTTGTATGATTTAAAGGCAGGAATTTGGGATAAGAATATTGTAAAGAACAACTCACAATTTGAAAATATTATGCTGAAGAATAACTCATTTGCCGGCGTCATTGTACGGATAATCAGGGTGTTGCTGCCGAGGGGAATAAAAAAGGCGTTACGCAAAGCCCTATATCGGCTAAGGCCAAACACATTTTCTTCTGAATTAGGAGATGATAAGGAAACGTACCAGAAGTGGTTGGATTTTTTTGGAAAATTATCGGAGCAAGATCTTGTGAGGATGAAGGAATTACAGAAATCTTTCAAATACAAGCCGCTTGTTAGTGTAATCATGCCCACATATAACAGCAATCCACAATGGCTGAGTGAAGCTGTCGAATCGTTACGCAATCAGGTTTATCCGTTTTGGGAGTTATGCATAGCCGATGATGCTTCAACACAGGTTGAAACCATTTCATACTTAAAAAAAATCCAGGCATTGGATTCGAGGATAAAAGTGGTGTTCAGAACTGAGAATGGCCATATTTCTCAATCATCAAACAGTGCAATTTCATTGGCTTCTGGTGTTTTTCTGGCTTTTTTGGATCATGACGACCTGCTTACGAGGGATGCACTTTTTCGTATAGTTAGTGCTATAAACCAACATCCAGAAGCAGCCCTTATTTATTCTGATGAAGATAAATTGGACAACAAGGGCAATTTTACCGATCCGTATTTTAAATGCGACTGGAATTACAGCCTCTTTTTATCTCAGAATATGATTAGCCACCTGGGGGTTTACCGCACCGATATAGTCAGGGCAATAGGCGGTTTCCGTCAAGGTTTTGAGGGCTCGCAGGATTATGATCTGGCTTTACGTTTTATCGAACGGGTAAAAAGCCATCAAATCATTCACATTCCAAAAGTATTGTACCATTGGAGGATTCATAAGCTGAGTACTTCAAAAATCCCTGATGTCAAACCTTACAGCCTCGATGCGGGATACAGGGCAATATTTGAACACCTGCAAAGGACAAACAAAGATGCAGAACTCATCACCCTGCCATCGTTTTACTTTCGCGTAAAATACAGGCTTCCTTCCAGTATTCCAATGGTCAGCATAATCGTACCATCGCGAAACAACCACAGGTTACTGAAAAAATGCATTCACAGCATACAGAGCAAAACTACTTATCCCAATTTTGAAATTCTCGTAATCAACAATAATTCTGATGAGCCGGAAACCTTGGATTATTTGAATGAGATCAGAGAAATAAAGAATTTCCAGGTCATTGATGACCCCGCACCGTTTAATTTTTCTGCAATCAACAACCGCGCTGCCAGGGTTGCACGAGGTGAATTTCTTTGCTTTTTGAACGATGATACAGAGGTGATTACACCCGACTGGCTGACAGAGATGATGAGCCAATGTAATCAGGAAGGGGTCGGAATTGTGGGCGCAAAGCTGTATTACCCTGACGAAACTCTTCAACATGGGGGTGTTATTCTTGGAATTGGCGGCGTAGCTGGTCATTCACATAAATATCTTCGCCGCGCCGAAAGAGGGTATTTCGGAAGGGTAAGCCTGATACATGAATTATCTGCGGTTACCGCTGCCTGCATGGTGGTTAGGAAATGTGTTTTTATCGAAGCGGCCGGTTTTGATGAAGTAAATCTTTCAATAGCTTTTAACGACGTTGATTTTTGCCTGAAAGTCAGAAAAAATGGACATAGAATAGTCTGGACACCTTATGCCGAGCTTTACCATCATGAAAGCGTATCGAGGGGCGATGACCTGGTTGGTGACAGGTTGGAACGGTTTCAGAAAGAGGTGTTTTTTATGATTGAAAAATGGGGAAATCATCTTACCCTTGATCCTGCTTACTCGCCCAATCTTACACTCGAAAAAGAAGATTTCAGCCTGGCCTGGCCGCCAAGATGTGAAAAAGTGTTATAATCGATTAATATAGAATGGTTTATGCAGATTCTTAAATTGCCGGATGCAGGTAAAAGGGTTTATGGATTGGATATTCTTCGGGCTGTTGCAATTCTTGTTGTGGTTTTTGGGCATGGAAAACGACTATTGGAGCAACATTTTGATGTGTCGTGGATGTCGCACCTTATTTTGGATGGGGTCACTATTTTTTTTGTGTTGAGTGGATTTTTGATTGGGCAGATACTAATCAGAAACTTTGAACAGCAAGGTGCTACGACAAAAACCCTTGCGCAGTTTTGGATGAGAAGATGGTTCAGAACGCTGCCAAATTATTTTCTCATTCTTTTCATGCTGCTGGGCATCTTTCATTTTGTTTTGGGAGTTGATTATGAACGTGAAACGGAATTCTTTTTTTTCTTTCAGAATTTTGCATGGGACCATCCCTATTATTTTATGGAAGCCTGGAGTTTGTCGGTGGAGGAATGGTTTTATCTTACCACACCCATCTTGCTTTTCGTCATTAACAGATTGGGATTCGGTGTAAAAAATTCGTTTTTAATCGTGGCTGTTATAATCATTTTATTTTCGACCGGTGTAAGATTCTACCGTGACGCCCGTGAGATTGTTACAAATTTTACACAATTGGATGATAGCATACGAAAGCAGGTCGTTACAAGGCTCGATAGCCTGATGTATGGTATTGTAGCAGCCTGGTTGTGTCATTATTATTCAGAAATATTTATCAGATACCGGATTCATTTTCTGATTGCCGGATTAATTCTCAGTATTGGTTACAAATTGTCTTTTATGCTGATCAGAACTGTAACTCCGGGAATATTCTTTTACATAACTGTTTTCTCGTTTTCAGTGTTTTCATCAGCGGTCATGTTCCTCTTGCCTTTCTTTTATTCAATTAAGATCGGGAAAGGATGGGTCTATCGGATTCTGACGAATACAAGCAGGGTTTCCTATTCGATGTACCTGATCCATCATTCGCTCATTTTGCTGCTTCTTATCCCACTGATAAAGGACCACTTAACCATTCCGGGAGATGAAATTAAGTCGTTGATTGTGTACTTTTTATATTGGGCTACAACCATTCTGGGATCAGTGCTTTTATTTAAATATTGGGAATTGCCAATGATGAATTTAAGGGATAAAATACCAATAATTCCTTTCAGGAAAGTACGCAATCTTATCCGCTGAGACCATGCTTTTATTATTCAGGCGATAAGTCAAAATGCCCATTTTTTCTGCGAATGGTTCAACCGACCGACGACAAAATGGCTCCACATTTAGCCCACAACTTTTTGCTGATAGCTGCCATTTTTGTGGGGATGATCATTGCAGGGTTTGACGCCTCCTGATCAGGTACCTGATAAATCATCGCCTTCTTTTAAAGCATAGCACAATCCCAAAAATAATTTTTTCGAACGCTTTAACGACAATCACATTGGCGATTAGTTTGAGAAGGGTAGCGAATCCCTGCTTGTACCGTTCGACAGTGGGTTTCGTGAAACAGGAAAAAGCTTTTCTTTTGCCAACCTGAAAACCGTTCTCATCATCAGGATCAATCCTGGCGCCGGATATTTTAATCAGTTACCCAAATCATTGTTTTGGTTATTGGTTTACAATCAGGCAATTACAATATTTGGAAATTTAAATTCTGGCATTTCAATTTTTACCATACTGATTTCGTTTTTTGTACCAACCTTTGTAATGTATTGCCGTTATTGGCCAATAGGTGGTTTATGACTGACAGAAAAAATAAACGGGACAAAAGCTTCAAACAACACGATTTCAGCATAATCTGGAAATATTTTCCTTTCCAAAGGCCTTTTAAGGAAACCCTTAAAAATTTTTTATTTTCTTATTTTCCAAAGCTTTTCAATCATTGGGAGATTTATCAAAACTGGAGAAATGCAACTGTTTACCGTAACACACGATTGAAAATTTACCAATTTGCTTTTTGGAAAAGAAGGTTATTTGATAAATATTCCTACAGGATAAAAACTGTAAACGAAACCGGAAGCAAAAAGGTTGTAATAAACAGGCTTGCCGTGATAGTTCATGCATTTTATGCTGACATCTTTTTTGAGATTTACCAGACACTACTGAAGGTTGAAAAAACAAAACTTTCGCTTTATCTCACTGGTCCTGAGCAAGTGCTTAGCCAGATTAAGGCTGAAATTGCAGGGAAGCCATTACCAGTAAAATATTTTCCTGTAAAAAATCATGGTCGTGACATCCTTCCATTTTTAAAAATATTGCCCGTAGTTTTTGCCGACGGGTACACCATTGTTTTAAAATTACACACTAAACGATCGAATCATCTTAACCGCCGTGATCACTGGCGAAACGACCTTTTTGCGAAACTGACTGGCAGTGGTTGTGTTGACCGTATGATGGAAATCTTCAGGTCGAATTCTTCGGTCGGCATAATTGGTCCTTCGGGCAATATTATGCCAATGTATTTGTATTACGCGGCAAATGGGCTTCGTGTTCATACGATGGCCAACAAAATGGGTGTTACAAATCAGCAACTCGCAGACCTCAATTTTGTAGCAGGCTCCATGTTTTATGCCAGGAAGGAAGCGCTCTTGCCGGTGCTTGGTCTTCACTTGTCGGAGGCTGATTTTGAACAGGAACAAGGTCAAAACGATGGCACAATGGCGCATGCCATCGAACGGGTATTTGCTGTAGGGCTTGTTGCCACGGGACTTCAAATGGCTGACACTGATTATAATTTTGAAAAACCGGTACTAATTGTGAATAAAATCAATAAATTCATCATTTGACTATTTTTTTACTTTTGCCCACCGCTTGCCAATGCAGGCCTAAATCCAACATTCATATTAATAACAAATTAACATGGCTTTAACCAAAAAGATGAAGATGCCTCATACCCTGGTTATCGTGGGGAGTATTCTTGTAATTTTTCTTATTCTTACCTGGATTGTTCCTGCCGGCCAGTTTGAAAGGCAGGAGTTTAATGGACGGATGGTCGTTAAACCCGGTACTTTCCAATTTGTGGATAGCAACCCCCAGGGATTGATGGCATTTTTGATGGCGCCCATCAAAGGGATGATTTCAGCGGCTCAGATCATAGCATTCATTTTACTCATCGGAGGGGCTTTTGGTATTCTGAACCGGACAGGCGCTATCAATGCCGGGCTGGGAAGTATTATTGAGTTAACGCGTAAAAATCCAGAATTCAAGAAGTTTATCATCCCGATAATTATGTTTTTGTTTTCACTTGCAGGCGCTACTTTTGGGATGTGTGAAGAAGTGATGGTTTTTATTCTCATCACCATTCCGCTGGCCATGGCAATGGGTTACGATTCACTTACAGGTATAGCCATGCCGTTTATTGGCGCAGCGGCAGGATTTGCCGGTGCTTTCAGCAATCCTTTCACCATTGGCATTGCACAGGGAATTTCTGAAATCCCCATTTTTAGCGGTTGGGAATACAGGATTGTGGTATGGCTTACGGTTACCGCCATAGCCATTACTTATGTGATGTGGTATGCACGCAGAATTGAGAAGAATCCGTCACGCAGCATCGTATTTGAACTTGACAAAACCCGGGATTTATCGACGATGCAAAGCGAAGAAGATATGACCTTCAGTTTAAAACGCAAAATCATCCTGCTTTTGTTTCTGGGAACCATCGTTATGTTGATTGTTGGTGTAAATGTCTGGGACTGGTACATCAACGAAATTGCCGGACTTTTCATTGCAATGGGACTGGTTGTTGCCATATTTTCAGGATTACCTTCCAACACTTCAGTAGGAGCCTTTATCGAAGGTGCCCGCGACATGATGACCGCCGCCCTGGTTGTTGGTCTCACACGCGGGATGCTGATCATTGCCACCGAAGGCAATATTATCGACACCATCTTACACGGTATTGCCGGTATTGCTGGCAATGTGCCTAAGGTAATTTCTGTTCAGCTAATGTTTGTCTTTCAAATTATCATGAATTTCTTTGTTCCATCAGGCTCAGGGCAGGCAGCCCTTACTATGCCCCTGATGGCTCCTCTCAGCGATCTAATCGGTATTACCCGACAGACAGCCGTGCTGGCTTACCAGCTGGGCGACGGCCTGTTTACCAACATTTATCCTACAAGCGGTGTAACCATGGGGATTTTGGCAATCGGTAAAATACCTTATGATAAATGGCTGAAATTTATGTGGCCACTGTCCATCGCTTTTTTCATCATCGCATGTTTGCTGCTTATCCCGCCGGTAGTGATGTTTGTTTGGCATTAATACCATGAATTATTCTTTTCAGTAAATCATTCTTTTTAATATGGCTGGGGTGAGAAATTTAAGCATTTGCTACCTTCACGGCATGAATGAATTTGCCGGCCAGATGTCCCCGAATCTTCTCAGGTGAACTGCGCTGTGTTGGTTTCATGTTTTAGATAAAAATTTGCAGGTGGTTTACTATGGCGCAGGAAGTTATTAGGATTAAATGTCCGCGTTAATCAAATTTCAATTCCTACAAGATACACAAAAAATGTCATTCCTGAATTCGCGGCATTTTTAACCAGTTGAAAAAAACCTATCTTTGCCGCCCTGAAAAAACTTAACTGATTATGTTTGAAAGTTTAAGCGAGAAATTAGAACGGTCGTTCAAGATATTAAAAGGTCACGGTCATATTACCGAAATCAATGTGGCCGAAACCCTCAAAGAAGTGCGTAAAGCGTTGTTAGACGCCGATGTCAGTTACAAAATAGCCAAATCGTTTACCGATGAAGTGAAGGAAAAGGCATTGGGACAGAATGTTTTAACATCGGTTTCACCAGGTCAGCTTATGGTAAAGATTGTTCACGACAATCTGACCGAACTGATGGGAGGCGAGCACGAAGAAATCAATATTAAGGGTAGCCCAGCCATTGTTTTGATTGCTGGTTTGCAGGGCTCCGGAAAAACTACTTTTTCAGCAAAACTGGCCAATTATCTCAAACGGAAAAAGGGTAAACATCCTCTGCTGGTTGCCGGCGACGTTTATCGTCCTGCTGCTATAAACCAGCTTCAGGTTTTAGGCGAACAGATTGGGGTGGAGGTTTACACCGAAGAAGGTAGTAAAGACCCAGTGGGCATTGCAAAGAATTCTCTCGCTTATGCCAAACTGAAAAGCTACAATGTGGTAATTGTCGATACTGCAGGCCGTTTGGCAATCGACGAGCAGATGATGGACGAGATCAGCAATGTGAAAAAAGCCATCAGCCCACACGAAACCTTGTTTGTAGTTGATGCCATGACAGGTCAGGATGCTGTAAATACCGCCCGCACATTCCACGAACGCCTTGATTACGATGGAGTTGTTCTTACAAAACTCGATGGTGATACCCGCGGTGGAGCAGCCCTTACAATCCGCTCGGTGGTCGAGAAACCCATAAAATTTGTGGGTATTGGCGAGAAGATAGATGCCCTCGATGTTTTCTACCCAAAACGTATGGCCGACCGTATTCTTGGAATGGGCGACATCGTTTCGTTGGTCGAAAAAGCGCAGGAACAGTTCAGCGAAGAAGAAGCACGCAAACTTCAGCGGAAAATTGCCAAAAATGAATTCAATTTCAACGACTTCCTTTCTCAGATTAAACAGATTAAAAAAATGGGCAACATCAAGGAATTGATGAGTATGATTCCGGGAATGTCCAAAGCCCTCAAAAATATGGACATCGATGATGATGCCTTCAAGGAAATTGAAGCCATTATTTTGTCGATGACGCCAAAGGAACGTGAAGACCCCAGAATCCTTAACGGAAACCGTCGCAAGCGAATAGCCGATGGAAGCGGTACCAGCGTTACCGAGGTAAACAGGCTGGTGAAACAATTTGAAGAAACCCGAAAAATGATGCACCAGATGGCCACAGGCGGCGGAAAAAACATGATGCGCCTGATGCAGAAAATGAAAGGAATGCAGAATTGATTCTGGGTTTAAAACCAGCCGCAGGTCATGACCAGTACCTGATTGTTTAGAAAATATCCCGGTTTATTCTGAAACTACTGAACGTGCAGAGGATTTACCTGTTGCCAATTCAGGTTCATCATTAGCTTTTAAGGGTAGCTGAGAAATATTCTCAAAAGAAAATTTTCCTTTTTTTTCTTGTTTTGCACTGCAATGTATTTTTATCAACAAAAAAAGTGTTATCATCGCAGTAGAAATATTAACCATTAAAATCCGACTTTTATGAAACTGATAGATGGAAAGCTAATCGCTGAAAACATTAAAGAAGAAATTAAGTCCGAAGTAGCAGCAATTATCGATAAGGACAATCCGGCGCCACATCTTGCTGCCGTTGTGCTTGGCGAAGATCCTGCCAGCATGACCTACGTCAGCAATAAGGAAAAGGATTGTAAATCAGTTGGCATAACATCATCAGTTTACAAATTGCATCATCAAACCACAGAAGAAGATTTACTCGATACGATTGATTTTTTGAACGATGACGATGAAGTTCACGGATTCATTGTTCAATTGCCACTTCCGCGGCACATCGATGTTGATAAGGTGATTTCGCGTATCGATCCCGCAAAAGATGTTGATGGTTTTCATCCGACAAATCTGGGTAAAATGATGCTGGGTCAGCCTGCCTATTTGCCAGCAACGCCTTACGGGATTATCGAATTGCTGAAAAGATACAACATCGAAACCTCGGGTAAGCATTGTGTTGTGCTTGGCCGGAGCAGTATTGTTGGAACTCCTGTAAGTATTATGCTTTCGCGGAAAAGTAATCCTGGCAATTGCACGGTCACACTGTGCCATTCCAAAACTTCAAATATTGCTGATTACACAAGGACAGCCGACATTCTTATTGCCGCCATTGGCAGCCCTCAGTTTGTTACAGCCGATATGGTGAAAGAAAATGCCGTTGTGATTGATGTTGGTATTCACCGGGTTTCATCCTCCTCATCAAAAACAGGTTTTCAATTGATTGGAGATGTTAAATTTGATGAAGTTGCACCCAAATGCAGCTACATTACGCCTGTTCCGGGAGGTGTTGGGCCAATGACCCGTGTCGGGCTCTTGCTGAATACCCTGAGAGCCTACAAAAGCCTGGTGAAATAGTTGATATCGAATCCGCGTTGTCCACCTGAATTTTCTCCTTTTTACTTACAATTATTGGAAATTGTTAAAGCCAAAAACAACAAACTCAGCGCAAAACCTGCTCCTGGACCAGGGCAGACTTCTTCCCCTGATGGAAGAATTTTACACCATTCAGGGTGAGGGCTTCAATACAGGTGAGGCCGCATGGTTCATCAGGGTTGGAGGCTGCGATGTGGGTTGCCGCTGGTGCGATGTCAAAGAATCATGGAATCCTGACATACACCCCTTAACCGATACCAACCTGATCGTAGATCACGCTGTTGTTCATCCCTCCAAAGCAGTTGTGGTAACGGGTGGCGAACCTACTCTTTATAACCTTAATTTCCTGTGCAGTGAACTTAAAAAACACAACATTAAAACCTATCTCGAAACATCAGGGGCTTATCCATTGACAGGAGTCTGGGACTGGATTTGCCTTTCTCCCAAAAAAAACAACGCTCCTTTACCAGCTATCCTGGAGATTGCCGATGAGCTGAAGGTCATAATTTTTAATGACAGCGACCTTGCCTGGGCCGAGAAATATGCCGACAAAGTGAACCCGAAATGCAAACTCTACCTTCAGCCCGAATGGAGCCGGGCACGTTTTATGACGCCGGCCATTATTGAATATGTGATGCAGCATCCCCGATGGAAAATATCCCTGCAATCGCATAAATTCATGAATATTCCGTAATCAAAAACCTGCACCAAAGGTTAAAAATCCTCAATACTCATAAGCAACTTATGACCACGTCCGGGTTTGCAAATCGATTAAGGGTACTTTTAAACTTTCTAATTATCAATGCGAAAACTTTTGCATTTTGTTTGACGATGTGTTGTTTATTAGTTGGGGTACAATCATTATCAGCCCAGCAATATTCCACCAAATCAGGCCGTGCAATCAAATTTTTTAAAGAAGGTTCCAGGCAGAATAACTTACTCAATTACGCCTTGGCAGAGGAAAACCTCCTGAAAGCGCTTGATGTTGATCCTGAATTCCTCGAAGCTTCCATGCTGTTGGGCGATGTTTACACGGCCTGGGAAAAATTTGAAAAAGCAACAGCAACTTACGAAAAAGTCATGGCCATCAATCCCGAAAAATACCCTGAGGTTTTTTATTTTGCCGGCTATGCTTTTTACCAGCTCCAAAACTACCTGAAAACGATTCAATACCTCGACATTTTTATTTCAAAATCAACCGGAAGCGCTCAAAGGGAGAAGCGTGCCATCTATTTGATAAGTTGCAGCCGGTTTGCGCTCAATGCCATGAATAATCCTGTGCCTTTCGAGCCGGTTAATGTTGGCGACAGCATCAATACGCCCGGTGACGAATACATAAATGCCCTCAGGGCTGATGGGTTGGTAATTTTTTTTACAGGTCGCGGAAAATCAGCACTTCAAAATAATGGCGGTGATGATTTTTATCTTTCGAAGCGGAGCGAGGTTGCCGCACCATGGCGAAAATCACAAAAAATTGGTTCTCCTGTTAATACATCCGGCGATGAAGGCGCTCTTACCATAACTCCCGATGGGCGCTACTTACTCTTTGCAGGCTGTCACTGGCCTGATGGTTATGGTAGTTGCGATATTTACATTTCCAGAATTTCGGGCGAGGTCATCGAGAATCCGGTGAACCTTGGTCGGGTAATCAACTCGCCAAAATGGGAATCACAGCCTTCACTCTCAACCGACGGGCGCACACTCTATTTTTCAGCTATCAGGCTTTCAGGTTTTGGGAATTCTGATTTGTATTTCAGCTATTTGCAGGATAACGGCGAGTGGACAAATCCGCAAAACCTGGGCGAAAACATCAATACCGAAGGCTCGGAAATGGCTCCATTTATTCACCCCGACGGACAAACACTCTATTTTTCTTCCGATAATCACATCGGCATGGGAGGAATGGATTTGTATTTCTCGCGGAAAGATTCGAGCGGTGTTTGGAGTATGCCCGTAAATCTCGGATTTCCTGTTAATACATCCGGGGATGAAATCAACATCATAGTGAATGCCACAGGCGACAAAGCCTACATTTCGGCAGACAAATACGAAGGCAAAGGCGGATTCGATATTTTTGAGTTCGATTTGCCACCGTATGCCCGGCCTAATCCTTCGACTTATGTTAATGGATTTGTTTTTGATGCAAAAACACAAAAACCTCTCGAAGCCTATTTTTCGTTAACCGACCTTCAAAGTGGGAAAGAAGTTGTTCGGTCGTTTTCCGACAAAATCACCGGCGAATTTCTTGTATGTATCCCGGCCAACCGGAATTATGCTTTAAGCGTTTCAAAGGAAAATTACCTGTTTCATTCCGAAAACTTTGCCCTTGTCGCTAATTCGGCAGCCTTGTTGCCATTTAGGCTCAACATTGCGCTCAAGCCGGTTGTTGCCGGTGAAATTATGGTTTTACGCAATGTTTTTTTCGACAACGACCAATATTTTCTCAAGGAGGAATCGAGGGTCGAACTGAATTACCTCCTGAATTTAATCCGACAGAATCCCGGATTGAAAATCGAAATTAGCGGGCACACCGATAATGTTGGTTCAGAAGAATACAATCAGACGCTCTCGGAAAACAGGGCAAAGGCTGTTTATGATTTTTTGATTGAAAATGGTGTACAACCTTCGGGGTTGGTTTTCAAAGGGTATGGATTTTTAAAGCCAGTTTCCCCAAACGACACCGCCGAAGGCCGGTCGAAAAACCGCCGGACGGAAATCAAAATCCTGGAAACAAAAAAGAAATAGGGTGTATTTTTTGCCACAAACCGCGATTGACATCTTAAATCAGTCAAAAAGCAACTGTTTACCTGTGAATTCATGTTAATTTTTTAATTTTTAAGGAAGTGAAAACATCTCTAATCATTTAATATTATTACTTTTGCGCCCAATTTTTTTGAAAACAGACAAGTCAAAATGATGATAAATATAACATTACCTGATAATAGTGTCAAACAGTTTGAACAAGGCGTGACAGGTCTTGATATCGCCAAAAGCATCAGCGAGGGTTTGGCACGCAATGTTTTATCGGCAAAAGTTAACAATGAGGTGTGGGATGCAACAAGACCAATACACACCGATGCCCAGGTTCAGCTGTTGACATGGGATAATGCCGAAGGCAAAGCCACCATGTGGCATTCTTCGGCCCACCTTATGGCCGAGGCTGTTGAAGCACTCTTCCCGGGTGCGAAATTTGGAATAGGCCCGGATATTGAAAATGGTTTTTACTACGACATCGATACAGGCGAAAAAGTGATCACCGAAGATGATCTTGAAAAAATAGAAGCCAGAATGAAAGATCTGGCCAAACAAAAGCAAAAATTTATTCGTCGTCAGGTTTCAAAAGCCGAGGCCATCGATTATTTTACAAAAAAAGGTGACGAATACAAACTTGAATTGATCAGCGAACTCGAAGATGGTCAGATAACCTTTTATGAGTCAGGCAATTTTGTTGATTTATGCCGCGGCCCTCATTTGTCCGATACAGGATTTATAAAAGCCTTGAAATTGACAAGTATAGCCGGCGCCTATTGGCGTGGTGACGAAAAACGCAAACAACTTACACGTATTTACGGAATAACTTTTCCAAAGGCAAAAGACCTTGAGGATTACCTGATTATGCTTGAAGAAGCAAAAAAACGGGATCACCGCCGCCTTGGAAAAGAGCTTGAAATTTTTACCTTTTCACAAAAAGTGGGGTCGGGATTACCACTGTGGCTGCCAAAAGGTGCTGAATTAAGGGAAAGACTTGAGCGCTTTCTGAAGAAAGTTCAAAAGGAGGCCGGTTACCTGCAGGTGATTACACCCCACATCGGAAATGTTGAACTTTACAAAACATCAGGGCACTTTCAGAAATATGGGGCTGAATCGTTCAGGCCAATTTCAACACCGGTGGAGGGCGAAAGCTTTTTCCTGAAACCTATGAATTGTCCGCATCACTGCGAAATTTACAACGCAAAACCACATTCATACAAAGAACTTCCACTACGGCTGGCCGAATTTGGTACCGTTTATCGCTACGAACAAAGCGGCGAATTGCATGGGCTGACCAGGGTGAGAGGATTTACACAGGACGATGCGCACATATTTTGTACACCCGACCAGGTGAAGGATGAGTTTAAAGGGGTGATGAAAATTGTGATGAAGATATTCAAGGCGTTAAATTTCAATGATTTTATTACACAAATTTCGTTGCGCGATTTGAACAACCGTGAAAAATACATCGGCAGCGACGAAAATTGGGAAAAAGCAGAAAAAGCCATTCTTGAAGTTGCCGAAGAAACTGGCCTTGAAACGGTTATTGCTCACGGCGAAGCCGCATTCTACGGGCCAAAAATGGATTTCATGGTAAGGGATGCTTTGGGCAGAAAATGGCAATTGGGCACCATTCAGGTTGACTACAATTTGCCCGATCGTTTTGAACTTGAATACATTGGCAGCGACAACGAAAAACACCGTCCGGTGATGATTCATCGAGCTCCCTTTGGCTCCATGGAGCGGTTTGTGGCTGTTTTGATAGAGCACTGCGCAGGCAAATTCCCGCTTTGGCTTGCCCCAGAGCAGGCTATCATATTGCCAATCAGTGAAAAATATCACGACTATGCCGGAAAAGTTTTATCTTTGCTGCGCACTTTCGATGTCCGCGCTGATATTGACCTCAGAAGCGAAAAAACAGGAAAAAAAATCCGTGATGCTGAAATGAAACGCATTCCCTTTATGCTCATTGTTGGCGAACGTGAAGAACAGGAAAATGCAGTATCGGTCAGGAAGCAAGGTGAAGGCGATTTGGGAACTTTTACAATTCAGGATTTCGCCAATCTGGTGAATGATGAAGTAAAGAAGATGATTGAAGATTAAGATAATATCAGGTAAATTTATTATTAACAAAAGATAGGAGATTGAATTATAGCAACACCATTTAACAAGCGGATTATCACAAAACGACCTGTACGTAAAGTTACCGAAAATCCGCACAAAATTAACCACGAGATAAAATCACCTGTAGTACGTGTTGTGGGTGAGAATATTGAACAGGGAATTTACAACATCAAAGAGGCGATAGAGATTTCCGAAAATTTGGGTCTCGATCTGGTTGAGATTTCGCCCTCCGCCAGCCCGCCTGTTTGCAGGGTGATTGACTATAAAAAATTTCTTTACGAGCAAAAAAAGAAACAAAAGGAGATGAAGGCCAAAACAGCCAAGGTCATCGTAAAAGAGATCAGGTTGGGGCCTAATACCGACGATCATGATTTCAATTTTAAACTGAATCATGCAAAAAAGTTTCTGCAGGAAGGGGCAAAAGTAAAAGTGGACGTGTTCTTTAAAGGGCGCTCCATTATTTACAAGGATCAGGGAGAAATAATATTACTCAAATTTGCCCAGGAATTGGAGGAAGTTGGTAAAGTTGAGAGTCTTCCCAAGTTGGAAGGAAAACGTATGATCATGATTGTTTCACCAAAAAAATAGTGATTCTTATTCAATAATTAATCATTTAATACTTTTTAGTAATGCCGAAGATGAAGACGAAAGCCAGTGCAAAGAAAAGGTTTACATTAACCGGCACAGGCAAAATTAAAAGAAGACATGCCTACAAGCGCCACATTCTTACAAAGAAATCGACAAAACGTAAACGTAACCTCGGTTACTTTACTTTGGTTGATAAAGCCGATGTAAAAAACGTCAGAGACATGATTCTTCAGTAATTAATCAAATTGTTTAACTTGCGATTAGCAGAAAAGATCCCGGTTTTGCGGGGCGCTAACGTAAAAAAATCAAAGTAACATGCCAAGATCAGTAAATGCAGTAGCATCGAGAGCCCGGAGAAAAAAAATCCTGAAAAGGGTTAAAGGTCAATTCGGGGAAAGAAAAAATGTTTGGACCGTAGCCAAAAACGCGTACGAAAAGGGTGGCATTTACGCCTACCGCGACAGACGTACCAAGAAAAGAAATTTCAGAGGACTCTGGATTCAGCGTATCAACGCAGGAGTAAGGCCGTTTGGATTGTCGTATTCGGCATTCATTGGCAAACTTCACAAGCACGACATCCAACTCAACCGCAAAGTTCTGGCCGATCTGGCCATGAACCATCCAGAAGCGTTCAAAGCTGTGGTAGAGTCAGTGAAAGATTAACCTATGGTCTTTTTCAAAAGAAAAAAGCAGGTCTGTACAGGCCTGCTTTTTTATTATGTGAAAACCACAAATGCCTATTTCATTGATAACAGCCAGATGATCAGCGCTGTAACCACAATTATTCCGCCAACTACCCCAGCATAAATGAGCTGTTTTTTGTAAAACCCGGCTTTCTTTTCGTAATTTAACTTTTGCTTTATAATGGCCTGATAATCCAGAATTTGTCTGATTGTTGGCTTTAATGTATCAAAAAAGACTTCGTCCTTTACGATGTAATGCGATGCTCCTTTTTGCAGTAACTCGACTGCTTGTTTTATCTCGGTGCTCGAAGTAAGCATGATAACACGCATTTCATTAATTCGTCCCGAATACTTTTTCCTGAGTTTTGCCAATAACTCGCCTCCGTCCATGGCATCAGGCACCTCGCTGTTAAGGTAATAATCAAGAATGTAGATTGTTGGTAATTCATTTGGATTGTTTTCCAGATATGCCAACAATTCCTCGCCGGTATTGAAAGATTTTACCACAGAATTGGGAAACTCTTTTTCAAGACCCTTTACCACAGTTTTTGCAAATAACTTATTATCCTCAACAATAAAAAATGTCTTAATGTCTTCTGTTTTACTCATATCTGTGATTATTTATGTTTTAAAAAACTTACATTTCATCATCCGACCTGTCTAAAAATCTATTTTCTTCAATCAGTTTAACTGATTCCTTTTCTGCTTTTTCTTTTTCTTTTTTAAAGATTGACAAACCTTTTCCAAATAAATTGTTCGACATCAGTAACAATAGAAGCATGACCAAAAATAGAATGGAAAAGTTTGGCCCCAATAATTTGTTTGATTCTGTATTAAACAATGGCAGAAAAAACTGGTACAGAACAATGGCTACACCTATTATTATTATATCGGCAATGTAAAGGGAAATTGCAGCTTTTTTGTGGTTGGAGTTCCAGAGATTTATTTTAATCCAGTCCGTAAAAGTCTTTTTTTCTTTTGCTTTTTTTGAACCATCCTTATTTTTGAGGGTTTTCGATTCTTCTTCAATTTCGATAAGAATATGATGAACATGTGTTTTATCAGCTTTGAAAGGCGAATTCCCGCTTAGAATTCTGGTAAGAAAAACCCTTAATGTATCATAAACAGGAACCAGCATTGTGCCGAAAACGATTATCGTCATCCCGGCAAGGTTGCCATCTGGCGTCATGTCTGACGATAAAATTACAGCAATGCCAAGCGTTGCCATCATAAAACCGATAACCAACGACCCGGTATCGCCCATAAATATTTTTGCAGGATTGAAGTTGAACCGTAAAAAGCCTAACAAGGCTCCTGCAAAGCCAAAAGCAAGTACGCTGAAATACAAATTTTCATTAATGATAAGCAATGTTCCTAAAACCAGGGAATTGATAAACGCCAGACCTCCTGCAAGGCCATCAATCCCGTCGATAAGGTTGAAAGCATTGGTTAAACCAACCACCAGGAAAACGGTGAAAGCATATTGTACCCAAACGGGTAACTCGTGAACCCCGAA
This sequence comes from uncultured Bacteroidota bacterium, assembly GCA_937950125.1. Taxonomy (GTDB): domain Bacteria; phylum Bacteroidota; class Bacteroidia; order Bacteroidales; family 4484-276; genus CALFEP01. Next base: position 39,328 of record CALFEP010000082.1, on the reverse strand, counting down.
CAACCCAACCAGTGAATTTATCCTCAGCCCAAAGTAGGCAATGAGCAAGGCCACAGCAAACTGTACCAGAAATTTTATTTTCGGTGGCAAATTGTGGCGATCGTCGTAAATTCCCATGGCGAAAAGTACTGCCAGCCCAATGACCATGGTTACGATGGTTGGATTAACATGAAGAATAGTCCAAAGCGATGTTGACAAAACAAAACCAATAAAAATGGCAACGCCTCCCATTGTTGGGATGGGTACTTTGTGCATTTTACGGAAGGTTTCGTCTTTATCAGCTTCCGGATCGTCAACCATGTTTAGCCTTTTGCTGTAATTGATAATTACAGGAATTACCAGCCAGGCCAGTACAAAAGCTATAGCAAATGCCAGCGAAATACTCAAATAAACATTATTCAGGATGTTCATGAGGCAATGATTTTTTTTGAACAACAATACTTTCCCACAACATTACCTGCAAATCTATTAAAATTTCAGTTGAAATAAAGCAAGTCCCTAATCTTTTTACTTTATCACCTAAGCGTCACAAAAGTATTATTTATCTTTGTTGAAGAAAAAATTCTGATGAATAATCTCATACTTTGCCAATGAATCTGAAAGTTGCTTATTTGACTTCAGTGAATCCATATGATAAAAAAGTTTTATCTGGGGTGCCATATTCCGTTCTAAGAACATTAAATAAACATTTTGAACATGTTGATGTTTTGGGGCCGTTGTCGTACTCAAACTCATTCACACGGTTGGTTAGGCGAATATCGGGAAGGCTGAAAAGAAAGTACAACCTCAATCACAGCTACTACCTGGCCTGGTGGTTTTCCCGGAAATTTAGCAAAATGCTCAAAGGGAAAAAGTATGACATCATTTTTGCACCCCGAATGGCCACCGAAATAGCACTTTTAAAAACAAATATCCCAATAGTTTACTACACCGATACCACATTCATATCATTTTACAATTATTATGAGTGGTTTTCAAATTTCATGAGCGTTTCGGTGTGGGAGGGCAATCGGATTGAGCAAAATGCCATCAGCAAATCTTCTATTCTTGTATTTTCTTCCGAGTGGGCAGCAAATTCAGCAATTAATCATTATGGAGCGGATCCGAAGAAAGTTCATATTCTCCCTTTCGGGCCAAATATTGATGTTTTACCTGATCGTCAACAGATTAACTTCAATAAGCCCAGCGATGTCTGTAAACTTCTTTTTATTGGTGTTGAATGGGAACGCAAAGGCGGTTCAATTGCGTTTGAGGCACTTCAGGAGTTAAAAAAAATGGGACAACAAACTACACTGACCGTAGTTGGGTGCCAACCTCCGCAATATTTACAGGACGAAGATATGACGGTTTACAGTTTTTTAAACAAAAACATTCCAGAACAGGCTGAAATTTTTAACAACCTGCTATTCGACAGTCATTTTTTAATTTTACCCACGCGGCAGGAGTGTTTTGGTGTGGTTTTCTGCGAAGCCAGTGCCTTTGGTTTACCTTCGATAACAACCGAAACCGGAGGAATTGGCGGTGCGGTTTACAATGGAAAAAATGGTTACAGGTTGCCTTATGATGCAAAAGGCGATGAGTACGCAAGGGTTATCTTTAAAATTTTCAATGATTATCCAAATAATTATGTCCCTCTTGCTCAATCATCACGCCATATGTTTGAAACCATACTCAATTGGGATTCCTGGGCAATTAACCTAAAGAAAATTCTTGCTTCCCATAAAGAGATTTTCGATCATGAAATGAATCATGATTAGTGCATCAGGCTGTTCAATTGCCTGAATATTAAACTACTGTTGTGTTTGTGGGGAATCGTAGAACCTTCCCGATTTATTTGAAATCACAAAAACTCGCAAAGTTTCTGGGTTGTTCAGGCTAAATTTATTTTCAACCTATGGTTATTATCATAAATTTGCAAACAAAGGATAGGTAAAAAGTAAGATGCAGGTTTAAGAATAAAATTTCAAGAGGTGACAACTATTTTATCAAGATTTGGTAGCAGAGCAGGGAAAGAAAAGAAAGTACTTACAAATCAGCAGTACTATCGTTCGCTTATTGATTTCAAGCCTGAACCCATTTTTTTAGCCGATCTCGATGGTGATATTTTATTGTCGAATAAGCCTGGTGAACAACTTTCTGGTTTTTCGGAAGAAGAAAGCAGGATGTATTCGATGCGTGATTTGTTTTTTTCGCTAAAAGATGAAGTCAACCCTTTTGATACCAGTCAGATAAGAGAGTTTGCGGCAGATATGTACCTTTTAGATGCCCACAGCTACCTGGTGCCTGTTCATGTTGATTTTAAAGAGATTGAAGGCGGTAAATTTCTATGTATTTTCAAACCTGAGAAAATTTCGAGATTTAGCGAAAAAACTGATAACACTAACAAAAGAATTGAGGATAAACCTCCACAAAGTGCACCAGTAGCAGTTGAACCAAAAGATGAGGGTACAGCTGTAAAAAACATCCTCGAGTTTGAACATGTTGCGCGAAATGCACTTAACACGGTGTTGGGCTACACAACAGTGCTTGCCAAAGATATTACGGTTAAGAACGATGTAAAACTGAAAAAATATGTTGATACCATCCTGAAATCGGGCAATAGCCTTAAAAAACTATTCAATACCTTCGACAGGGCAACCATAGAAAGCGATGACCTGGTGTGGGGCGATACCTCGATGATGCATGTTTTGCAAAAGGCCAACATAATGCACAATACGCTTGCCCGTCAGCAAAATGTTGCCGTTCAGATTAAACCACACGCTGACTTTACCGTATTATCTGATGAGTTAATTCTTCTGAAAATCTTCAGTTATTTGATTGAAAAAGCCATTTTGTTTACCCGAACCGAAGCCGTGCAAATTGATGTTGTTGTTAAAGAAGATCAATCGGAGGTGTTGATCACCATCGACAATATTGGTCAGGATATTCCCTACAGTGTCATTCATTTTATCCGCCGCGAAAACAACAAAGAACTTTACGATTACAAAAACCCAGCCCTTGCCAGTTATCCCGAAATTCAAACGCTGTTGAAAAATCTGAACAATCTCGATGCTAAGATTGAATTTGTAACGGGAGAAAGCCTTGGCGAAATTGTAAGCCTGAAATTCCCTATGCACAAAAATCTTGAAACCCAGGAGGAAGTTTCTGAAGCCCTGACCGAACACACTTCGACCGGAAAGAAGATTAATGCACTGATTGTTGAAGACGAAAAGATAAATGCAAACATTCTGAAACTTTTCATCGAAAAATTTGCAACTGTATCTATTGCATATTCAGGAAATGAAGCCATGAACATTCTCGAACTGAATTTCAATAAAGGAGTCCTGTTCAATATTGTGTTCATGGATATTGGCTTGCCGGAACCCTGGGATGGAATTTTGCTGAAAAGCGCAATTATCAAGAAATGGCCTGAATATCAAAACATTCCATTTATCGCACAAACGGCTTATTCGAATCAAAACATTGCTGAACGGATACGGTCAGAAGATTTTAAAGGCTACCTCATCAAACCACTCAACAGGCATGATGTTTTGCGCTTTATCGATAAAATTTTAAAATAATTGATTTTGTAACAAGTATTTCAAATCGATTTGCTAATTATCCCGAAAAAATTGTAAAATTGTCAATGGTTCTATTATTTTTGTTTGAATAATTAACATCAGGGAAGCATGCACATCAGTTATGGTAAAAAACATCAATTTTCTTTCGGATTTTTGGTGGTTCTGATTTGGGGCAGTTTATTCTTTTTTTCTTGTATTCCTCAGAAAAAGATTATTTTGATGCAATACGACCAATTAAACGATAGTGTTTATGCCAATGATTTTGTGCCAGAAGTTAATCCGATGAAAAATTATCTTATTCAGCCTAACGATTATTTGTACATAAATATCACCACTGTCGAAAAAGCGCTTTCAGAGTTTTTACAGCCACTTGGTGGAGCCAACTTCCTCGACATCAGTAATCAGGCTTTAATTGGCTATCATGTGAACGATGACAGTACAGTGTATTTTCCTTACCTTGGGAGAATTAAAGTTGCCGGATCAACCGTATTGGAAGCCCATGAAAAAATAAAAGAAGCTGCAAATCTGATACTTGGAGAACGCGTGCGGGTAGATGTCAAACTCATCAACAATGTGATAAATGTAATTGGGGAGGTGAATGACCAGGGACTACACAACATGACCAAAAACAAAATCACAATTTTTGAAGCCATCACAATAGCAGGCGGTCTTACAGATTACGCCAAACGAAAGAAAGTGAAAGTTTTCAGGGTGAACAAGGGTGTCAAAGAAGTATTTCTGGTGGATGTAACAAGCGGCAAAGCCATTTCAGACAACATGTTTTACGTTTTTCCGAACGACATCATTTATGTAGAGCCAATGCGGGCTAAATCATTCGGTTTGACCCCAACATTCAGCCTTTCGATATTAACAACGCTTATTTCAGCCTATCTTTTAATAATGTCGGTTACAAAATAGCAGATTATGAGCAAACCAGGAACTGCCATAGGTGGACTTGACATTAAAAGGGTATTGATGAAATACCTTAAAAACTGGTATTTTTTTGCAATAGCCATTGTTATTGCTTATTTGTATGCCAATGATAAAAACAAATACCTTGTTCCAAAATACAGCCTGAAAACCACTGTACTTATCGAAGACAAAAGCAACACCTCTGTTTTGCAGGAAAGAGGGTCTATTTCATCAGCCCCGTTGTACCTGAGTTCCAAACTGGTTGATAACCAGATTGCATTGCTGAAGTCGTTTGCGCAGATAAAAAGGATAATTCAAAGCCTCGATTTTGAGGTTTCCTATTTTGAAAAAGGAAAATACATTTATACGGAAATCTACAAAGAATCACCCTTTGTGGTTGTGTTCGATAAAAATCATAATCAGGTTCGTTATCAGCAACTTATGATAAAATTCATTTCGGCCAATGAATTCCAACTGTGGTCCGAAAATGTTGCCAGGTTTAAGACCCCAAAAAATTACTTTGTCGGCGATTCGATCAAAAGCAAGGACTATAGTTTCGTAATTAACCTGAAAGAGGGCAGCGATCCGAAATATTATGCAGGAAAAGATTATGCCTTCGAAATTAAAGATGTAAACGGTCTCACTGGCCATTACATGAATGTAACCAACGTTTACATCGAAAGAAACACCTCGATGCTTGTTATTTCGTCAACGGGTTCTAACAAGCAGAAAGAAAAAGACTACCTCAATCAGCTAACCATCGAATTTTTGATTAGCAACCTTGAAAAGAAAAACAAGATACTCACCAATACCATCAATTTTATCGAGCAGCAATTGATTAAATTCGGTGATGAACTGAATGAAATTGAAGGAATTCGCGAGGAATTCAGAAAAAAGAACCAATTTATGCTTCTTGAGGAGAAAATTGGTACCCTGGTCAAGAACATGAACGATGAAACCAAAGATGGTAAAAACCTTCGTATCGACCTCGAATATTACAGATACCTGAAAAAATATGTAGAAGAACGCGAAGACTTTGATGAAATAGTAATGCCTTCGTCAATGGGTGTTAACCTGCCCATGTTTAATGCCCTTGTTGGAAAATTGTCGCTGGCAATTCTTGAAAGGGATAATTTACTTGGCAATTCAAACGAAAATAATCCTTATATTCAAATTCTCGAGCGCGACATAGAACTGATGAAAAAAAGTGCTATCGAAAGCATGAGAAGTACCATTGAAACTACCGAAAAAAAACTTGAAGAAACAGACAGAAGGTTATTCGATCTGCACGAAGATTTCATGACGCTACCACGTCTTGAGCGCGAATTTATTGCCATCGAACGCAGGTACAAAATCATAAACAGCCTTTACGATTTCTTGTTGCGAAGGAAGGCTGAGGTTGAAATTCAGCGTGCTGCCAACATGCCCGACCACGAAATAGTGGATTACGCGGGCGATACAGGTGTTTCAAACCTTACTCCCAAACCCAAGTCGGCCATTATCAATGCTATGGTTTGGGCATTTTTACTCCCTTCTATATTTTTATTTTTACTGGTCTTCCTCAACAACAGGGTTATGGCCATCGAAGATGTTGAAGCTATTACCGATGTCCCTGTTGCCGGAAGTGTTGCGAAAAGCCTTAACAGGAGAATGGATGGTGTGCTACGGTCACCAAATTCCTATTTTACAGAACTTTTACGGATTATCAGGATAAAACTTGACATGTGTCCTGAGAAAAATCAAAAAGTTGTTGCAGTAACATCAGGAGCACAGGCTGAAGGAAAAACATTTTTTGCTGCCAATCTTGCGTCGGTGTACGCCCTTACGGGGAAGAAAACCCTGTTATTAGGCTTCGATCTTCGCCGCCCTGATCTTGCTGGGGAGTTTGGGCTCGACCCATTTCGTGGGATTACAAGTTACCTTATTAATGATATTCCCGTTGATGAGGTAATACAACATACTTTTACACGTAACCTCGACATATTGTTGGCGGGGCCCGTGCCTCCCAATCCCGACGAATTAATTGAATCGGAAAGAACCAGGAAGATGTTTGATGAACTCCGGGGAAAATATTATTATATTGTTATGGATACCCCATCGATAGGGCTTTTTGGCGATGCTTTTTTGCTTAACAAGTACAGCGATGCAACTGTGTTCATTGTCCGGCATAATTTTACAGATAAAAAGCAGCTAAGAAATACGATATTAGATGCCCAGAATAATTCGATGAAAAAACTTTTCATTGTTTACAATGATGCCAACATACGCATTAAGGAAAAAGATGCCGGAATTTATGAAGATACTGCAACCCGAAAGTTCTTGCCCTTTATCATTGTGAGCCGGGTAAGACGAATTGTGATTGACATTTTAAGAAAAATTTGAATAAATATTTAACACTTAATAAAATGAGTAAAGTAGCATTAGTAACTGGTGTAACAGGGCAGGATGGCGCCTATCTTTCAGAATATTTGCTGAAAAAAGGATATGTAGTTCATGGTATAAAACGCAGAAGTTCGATGTTTAATACCGACAGAATTGATCACTTGTATCAGGACCCTTTTCTCGATCATAAAAATTTCGTCCTTCATTATGGCGATATGACTGACTCGACAAACCTGATACGAATTGTGCAGGAAACCCAGCCCGACGAAATTTATAACCTGGCTGCCATGTCGCATGTTAAAGTAAGTTTCGATACCGCTGAATACGTAGCAAATGCTGATGGAATAGGTGCTCTGCGTCTGCTCGAAGCGGTCAGATTGTTGAATATGACCAACAAAACCCGCGTTTATCAGGCGTCAACAAGCGAATTGTACGGACTGGTTCAGGAAATCCCTCAATCAGAAAAAACACCTTTCTACCCCCGTTCTCCATACGCAGTTGCCAAACTTTACGCTTACTGGATTATGGTGAATTACAGGGAGGCTTACAACATTTTTGCCTGCAACGGGATTCTTTTCAATCATGAATCGCCGGTAAGAGGTGAAACCTTTGTAACCAGGAAAATAACCCGTGCAGTAGCAAAAATTGCACTTGGACTCGAAGACACTTTACATATGGGAAATATGTCGTCGAAACGCGACTGGGGGCATGCCAAAGATTACATTAAAGCCATGTACCTGATTCTTCAACAGGACAAACCTGATGATTACGTAATTGCAACAGGCGTTACCACCGAAGTAAGGGAATTTATCAGGATGGCGTTCGCTGAATTGGGAATCGAAATTGAATTCAGAGGAACGGGTGTGGACGAAACCGGCGTTGTGGCTGCCTGTCACAACAGCGAGTTCCAACTGGAAAAAGGAAAGGTGGTAGTTCGTGTCGATCCGCGATATTTCAGACCAACCGAAGTCGATTTGCTGATTGGCGACAGCACCAAAGCAAGGCAAAAACTGGGCTGGGAACCAGAATACGACCTGGCCGGATTGGTAAAAGAAATGGTTCAGAGTGATCTGAAACTGATGCAAAAAGACAGGTATTTAAAAGAAGGTGGTTTCGAAATCAAGAATTACTATGAATAAAACTGACAAGATTTTTGTTGCCGGTTCTGCCGGAATGGTGGGAAGTGCCATAGTGAGGCACCTGCTGAAAAACGGATTCACCAATATTATCGGCACATACAGAAACAGGGTTCCCAAAAACGATGATGGTGTTCAGTATTTTAAAATTGACCTCATAAACCAGGCTGCGGTAAATGATTTTTTTGAAACCAACAAGCCTGATTATGTTTTTTATGCTGCTGCAAAGGTTGGCGGAATAGTCGCCAATAACACCTACAGAGCCCAGTTCATCTACGAAAACATCCAGATACAGAACAACATCATCCATTCAGCCTACTTGCACAAAGTGAAGAAATTGCTGAACCTCGGCAGTTCCTGTATTTATCCAAAAAACGCACCTCAACCCATCAAAGAAGAATATTTGTTGACAAGCTCGCTTGAATACACCAACGAACCTTACGCCATTGCCAAAATAGCCGGCCTAAAGATGTGCGAAAATTACAATCTGCAGTACGGGACCAACTTTATTTCGGCAATGCCCACCAATTTATATGGCCCTAACGATAATTACGACCTGCAGAATTCGCATGTTTTGCCAGCCTTAATCCGTAAATTTCATGAAGCCAAAACTGGCAACAAACCGGAAGTTGTAATCTGGGGAACTGGTTCACCCTTGCGCGAATTCATGCATGTTGACGACCTTGCCGCAGCGGTATTTTACCTGATGGAAAATTATAGCGGCAATCAGTTTGTTAATATCGGCTGGGGTAAGGATATTTCGATAAAAGACCTTGCCCTGCTGGTCAAAGAAGTCGTTGGCTATGGGGGCAATCTTGTTTTTGATCATACCAAACCCGACGGGACACCCCGGAAATTGCTGGATGTGTCGTTGTTACATTCATTAGGGTTCGAACCTTCCATTCCTTTGCGCGAAGGAATAGCCGACGCTTATGACGATTATATCAGAAATCATTCGTAAAACTTTTCAATAAAGCTAATTATGAGTACCACACAAGCAGAAGTACTGAAAAATCAACTGCCAGAGAATTGGAATATGGTCATCCGGCCAAAAAGGAACCTTCTTGATGTTAACCTGAAGGAGCTCTGGCAGTACAGGGATTTGATTGTCCTTTTCGTAAAACGGGATTTTGTGGCCAAATACAAGCAAACCATCTTAGGCCCCATCTGGTTTATTATTCAACCTTTGCTCACAACCCTCATGTTTACAATAGTTTTTGGAAATATTGCCGGAATTCCTACGGAAGGGATTCCCAAAATTTTGTTTTATCTGACAGGAATTGTTGGCTGGACCTATTTTTCAACCTGTTTGAACGATACCTCGCAGACTTTCATAAAAAATGCTTCGATTTTTGGTAAGGTTTACTTCCCAAGACTTGCATTGCCAATCTCGGTAGTGATCTCAAATCTGGTGAGTTTTGTAATCCAGTTTGTATTTCTGCTTTGCTTCCTTGCCTATTTTATGATTATGGGTTCCGATATTGCGCCAAATATCAACGTTTTACTCATCCCCTTCCTTGTAATTCTCATAGCCGGGCTTGGTTTGGGTTTTGGAATTATTATTTCATCATTGACAACCAAGTATCGTGACCTTACCCACCTTGTAACCTTTGGCGTAACACTGTGGATGTATGCCACACCTATTATTTACCCCTTGTCCGAAATTCCTGAAAAATACAAGTTTTGGATCATTGCGAATCCAATGACACCTGTGGTTGAAACTTTTAAAACAGCCATGTTGGGAGTAGGAGAGGTAAATTACGCTTACCTGCTTTATAGTGTGGTTTTTACCATTGTGACGCTAGCCCTGGGTATAGTCATTTTTAATAAAGTCGAAAAAACTTTTATGGATACAGTTTAAGCTATGGCGCAACAAAATTTGTTCTGAACAAAAAAAACATTAAAACAATGAGTAATACAATAATAAAAATCGAGGATGTTTCAAAGCAATACCGGCTGGGAGTTGTTGGAACCGGAACCTTGAGCCACGATCTGAACCGTTTTTTTGCAAAGATCCGCGGAAAAGAAGACCCAACACGCAAAGTTGGGGTTTCGAACAAACTCAATACCGTAGAAGGTGATTATGTTTGGGCTTTGCGCGATATCAATCTCGAAGTTGGTGATGGTGAAGTGCTTGGAATTGTCGGGAAAAACGGAGCCGGGAAATCGACGCTGCTAAAACTGCTTTCAAGAGTTACTGCACCCACCACCGGAACCATCAAAGTGAAAGGCAGAATTGCCAGCTTGCTCGAAGTGGGAACAGGTTTTCATCCCGAACTTACCGGAAAGGAAAATATTTACCTCAACGGCGCCATCCTTGGGATGACAAAAAAGGAAATTGACTCGAAATACGAAGAAATCATCGATTTTTCGGGTGTGAAAAAATATGCTGGTACGCCTGTAAAGCGCTATTCATCAGGTATGTATGTGCGTTTGGCTTTTGCAGTCGCCGCTCATCTCGAACCGGAAATTCTGATTGTGGATGAAGTTCTGGCTGTTGGCGATGCCGAATTTCAGAAAAAAGCCATTGGAAAAATGCAGTCCGTTTCCAGAAGTGGCCGCACTGTGCTGTTTGTAAGTCACAACCTTACCGCTGTAGAGCAACTTTGCACCAGAGGCGTTCTGATGCAAAACGGCACACTGGTGATGGATGGCAAAATTCATGACATCACTTCCGCCTACAAAAAAATGTCCGTTGACGAAAACCAGCTAAAACGAAGCGGAACAAGGGTGTTCGAAATTCAGGAATACAAGATGATGGATTTGGACGGGAAACCGTGCGATGAGGTTTTTCTGGGTGATGATTTTAAAGTTACCATCAGGGCACGGGCAAACGAGCAGATCGACCTTTCCGATATGACCCTCGATATCAGGAACGATTCCAACGAATTCATTGCACACATAACCAACGCCGACGATTTGTTTTATGTTAAAGACGTTCCGAAGAGGGGTGAGGTGATGGTAGAGATTCAGGTAAAAGACATTTGCCTTGCTCCCGGAACATATTACGCCTCGGTTTGGCTTGGGAACTCCTATGGCACCTTCGATTATATCGAAAATTGCATCCGGTTCAGCATAAAACAAGGTGAAAACCTGATCAAAAGGCCTTATCCTTTCGATAAACGGGCGAAGGTTGTTTTAGCCTCAAAATGGAATTTAATTTAAAATCTCATTTTATGAACGAAAATCCAATGGTGAGCATCCTGATGCCGGTTTACAACGGACGGGATTATCTGAAGCCGGCAATGGACAGCTTGTTAAATCAGACTTTCAAAGATTTTGAAATTGTGATCGTAAACGATGGTTCTACCGACGATTCACAAGCAATCATCGAATCGTACAAGGACCCACGGATCGTATTGATCAATCAGAAAAACCAGGGAGTTGCCCGTTCGCTCAACAATGGTTTGAAAGTGGCAAAAGGAAAATACATCCGTCGCCATGATGCAGACGACATTTCCACGCCTGATTCCATCCAGAAACAGGTCGAATTTCTGGAAGCCCATCCCGATTATGTCATGGTTTGTAACCAACAGGCTTTTATGACTTCAAACGGAAAAATCGCACGGAATTTCAGGCTGCCACAAAACCATTTTTTTGGGGGAAAGAAATGGCTGGACCTGACCCTGGATGATTTTAAACCCGACAGGGCAAGTCCGGTGGTGCACGGCACAGCATGCTACCGTCGCCAGGAGGTGCTCGACATAGGATGTTACAGGCCTGAGTTTATTGTTTCGGAAGACAATGATTTGTGGATGCGACTACTTGAAAAATACAAAATTGCGATCCTTGGCGATTGCACCTATTTCATGCGCATCCACGGACAATCGGCAACCAACCGTCATGCCAACAAAATACAGCATTTTCGCAACCTTTTGCAGGAATATTCCAAACAGCGCCGCGAACTTGGTTCCGACCCAATTATGCGCGGAGAACCTGTGCCGCCGCCTCCTGCCGAAAAGGTAGCTGAAAAGAAAATGGTTGTTTATGCAAAAGGCAAACACGTGCGCGAAGATTTGCAATACATGTATTCGTTGGTTGTAAATGCTAAAGATGGAAAGCTCATTCGGAAATATGGCGGTGAAATCCTGCGTGATGGCTGGAAAAAAACAAAGACCTACCGATTGCTGTTTTTCCCGGTTTTGGGTAAAGGGTTTGTAAATTTGGGAGTAAAAGTCAAAGGGGTTTTTAAAGGAAAGAGTAGATAATGAAATAAATACGACGATAATGAAACTGATTTACTTTGGAGCTGACGCACCTTGGTCTTCTTTGGAAAAAGAGGGTTTTAAACGCCGGAACACCCACCTGCTCCGGTCATTTGCCAATTCGGGTGTGTATGATCAGGTAATAGCAGTTCATTTGACAACACGGCAGGGCGCTCTCAAAGCTATTTTTTCAAAAAGTAAAAAGCAAACCAAAGTTCTGGATGTATTTGTAGCTAACCTGCTGATAAACAGTTTTAAGGGAGGTGTTTTTCAACGGATCAACCACCTGTTCTATCTCTTACAAATATGGGCTCAGGGTGGCAGAAAATTCAACAGGAACGAAAACATCATTTTTTGTTACTGGCCGAAAGGTTACCAATTCAGTAAAAAGCTTTTGCTGAAAGGAAGGGTATTTTTTGATACAGACCACAACATCATACATGACGAGAACCTCAACCAGAAACAACTGCAAGCACAATTGGACACCTTGCTGGATGCCGGAAAAAACTCCGAAATGGTTCTTTCGAGCACCCGAAGCATGTTGGATTGGTATCGTACTCAAGGATTTAATAATCTTTACCGGCTTCGCAACGGCATCACACCTGAACGGTTTACAAATCTCCCGGATGGAAAAAAGCAGTTTTCAAATCCTGTAATTGGGTACATTGGCACGGTTTCGAAATGGATTGATTACGAAACCTACGAAAAATTGATTGAGAACAACCCTCAGTGGGATTTTCCCATTTATGGCCCATCCTACAAAACTGAAACCTATAAAAAACTTCAATCGTTTAAAAACGTGCATTTTATGGGGCCCGTTAAAGCTGATGACGTTCCCGCCACCCTTAAATCATTTGATGTAGCATTAAACCTTTACAGGAGCGAATCCTGGCTTGATGTTGACAGCATGAAACTTTACGAATACCTGGCTGTTGGCATTCCAGTGGTTTCGCTTAATTATCACCCAGACCTTGATACAGACTTTGAGCATCTTCTTTTTCTTGCCGAAAATGTAACAGAAATTGAAGCTCAAGTCAGAAAAATCCTCGAAAACAAAGGAAATCATATGGATGCCCGCGATTTTATAATGAAAAGCACCTGGGACAAACGCGTAGAACAATTTCATCATGACATCATCAGAAAACAGTAAATTAAAGGAAAATCCGCTGGTGAGCGTTGTTATTCCTGTGAAAAACGGAATAGCCACCATGAAATCCTGCCTCGACGGGCTTTTTTCACAGACGTTGAAAGACAGGATGGAAGTGATTGCCATTGATTCCGGTTCAACAGATGGTACGCTTGACCTTTTGGCAAAATATCCCGTTAGGGTGCACCACCTGAATCCAAAAGAATTCAATCACGGCGAAACCCGGAACCTGGGTGTGAGCCTGGCAAAAGGTGAGTTTGTGGTGATGACAGTGCAGGATGCGACTCCAGCATCAGACGATTGGATCGAGAAATTGCTGCAACATTTTGAAAACCCGTTGGTTGCCGGCGTTTGCGGCCAGCAGATCGTGGCTCACGACAAAGAAAAGAATCCCTTACAATGGTTTAAACCTGCCTCGGAGGCAAAACCATTTACCGTTTACTTCGACAATCCGGAGGAATTTCTGGCGCTTCCAGGGAAAAAAAAGCATGAATACTGCAACTGGGACGACGTAAACGCTGCATACCGCAAGAGTATTAAGGAAAAAGTTCCTTTTAAAAAGCTGATGTTTTCGGAAGACACACTTTGGGCAAAAGATGCGCTGGCAGCAGGTTATGCCATCGTTTACGACTATCGGGCCAGGGTTTATCATTATCATCACCAAAATTTTAAATTCTATTTTAAACGCAGCTACATTATTCTTTATCAGAACTATAAGTTTTACGGGTACATCAAGTATCCAAAAAATCCTTTTACCAGAATTGCCCAGATTACCATAAGGTTACTAAAAGAAAAGAAGCTGACATCCGGTGAGAAATTCAAGTGGATGTTTTACAACTACCGTTTGGTTTGTGCAGCCTGGTATGCTGCCATCATTTTTGGAATCAATGCCGGGTTACGGGGAATGAAAGGAGTGGAATCGTCGCAGAAATATTTTGTGGGTTACCCGCCACAAGGCGTTCAGGCAAAAAAGATATAAAATTTTAATTTAAAGAAATATGGAAAAAACTGACCAACCATTAGTGAGTGTTCTTATGACGACCTACAACCGGGAGAAATACCTGGGCGCAGCCATCGAAAGTGTGATGGCCTCTACCTATCAGAACTGGGAGTTGCTGGTTGTTGACGACCGTTCGAAGGACAGCAGTGTTGAAATTGCACAGAGCTATTCAGCAAAAGACCCCAGAGTAAAAGTGATTTTAAACGAGAAAAACCTTGGTGACTATCCAAACCGCAACAAGGCAGCCAGCCTGGCACAGGGTAAATACCTGAAATACGTGGATGCCGATGATATGATCTATCCCGTTGGACTCGAAATTCTGGTTGGAGGAATGGAAAAATTTCCGGAAGCCGGCTGGGGCTTGGCCTCGTTACCACAGGACAGCGAACGACTTTACCCGTTTATGCTTACCGGGAGAGAAGCTTATCTGCGGCATTATTTCAAGGAAAAGCTTTTCCACAAGGCCCCGCTTTCGGCCATTATGAGAAAAGACGCCTTCGATAAAGTAGGCGGTTTTACGGGAAAGCGTTACCTGGGCGATTTCGAGATGTGGCACATTCTGGCCAATAATTTCCCGGTAGTGCTTATGTCGCAGGGAGTTGTGTGGTACCGTGTTCACGAAGAGCAGGAAATGCAGAACAACCGCACCGATTTTACCATTCCTTTCAAATACCTGAAATGTTCAGAAGAGATGCTTAACCGGCCTGACTGTCCTTTAACTGCCGAAGAAAAAGAAAGGGCACTAAAAAAGGTAAAATGGAACCAGTCCCGGTACATTTTGGGTGTCGGGAAAAATCATTCGCTCAAAACCATGAGCATCCTGAAAAAGGAATCGGGAATGGGTTACGGTGAGATTATAAAGAGAGTGATGAATAAATAGGGTTATTATTAGGATATTCCTTCTTCACCAAAAGCAATGTATTATGAAAATCACATCAGAAAAAATAAAGCACATTCTGGGAAATCCGTTCAGGATTTTTGTGTGGCTGATAACACGGTTGCCGTACTTCAGATTTATCGGTGATACACAAGTTCAGAATGACCGGATCACTTTCGGAAGGTGGTACAAACAGAAAGTGCTGGGCTACAACCGCGAAGCCTACTGGCCGACACATTTCACCAGCCGCATTCTGGGAGCAAAAAATATCATTGTTGGGGTAGGAACCAATCCTGGATTCATTCCCGGTTGCTACATTCAGGGCTCCGGAAAGCTCACCTTTGGCGATTATACATTCATTGCCCAAAATGTGGGAATACTCAGTGGCGGCCACGAAATTTACGACCACATGAAACAGTTTGCGAGCGAAACCACCATCGGAAGTTATTGCTGGATTGGGATGAACAGCATGATACTGCCCGGAGTTGTCCTTGGCGATTTTACCGTGGTTGGCGCGGGCTCTGTGGTTACAAAATCGTTTCCTGAAGGAAATTGCGTCATTGCCGGTAACCCCGCGAAGTTTATTAAAAAACTTGATCCTGATAAATTGGTCAGGCTTAACTACAAACACAAATATCGTGGTTACATCAGGGCTGAAAAATTTGAAGCCTACCGCAAAAAACATTTAAACGTCTAATAAAATCAGCATGTCCGATCCATCTTTACCACTTGTTTCCATCGTTATACCTGCTTTTAATGCAGAAAGATTCATTAACGAAACCCTCGATTCGGTAGTCAACCAGACCTATCCAAACATTGAGGCTTTCGTGATTGATGATGGTTCGTCCGATCACACCGTGGAAATGGCCCGTAAGTTTGAATCGGAAAAACTGAAAGTACTCACGCAAAAAAATCAGGGAGCATGCGTTGCACGCAACCTGGGGCTTTCGTTGAGTAGCGGCAAATACATCCAGTACCTCGACGCCGACGATGTGCTGAGTTGTGATAAAATTGAAGCACAGGTCAGGATTCTTGAACAAAATGATGGTTATCTTGGCGTAAGCCCGACGGTTCATTTTATGGATGGCCAGGATTACAAAAACATGCAGCCCCGTGAAGAAAAATTCTGGATTCACGACACTGACAATCCTGTTGATTTTCTGATTAGGCTTTATGGTGGCGATGGCGAGCGCTGGATGGTTCAGACCAGCGCCTGGCTTACGCCAAAATCAATATGTGATAAAATCGGCCCCTGGGACGAAACCCTGCTCCTGGATCAGGATGGTGAATATTTTGCCCGTGCAGTGCTGGCTTCTAAAGGAATCAGGACAACTGGCGGTATGAATTTTTACAGAAGGTTTTTCTACGGAGGAAATATTTCGGCGAAAGCCTACAAAAAGGAAAACCTCCAAAGCGCCCTCCACGCACTGAACTGCAAGGCACAATACCTGGCAGTGTACGACCAGTCAGAACGGTTGAAACAGGCTTTGGCCACGCTTTACCTCGAAATTGCCATCAACGCTTACCCGGTTCACAAGGATCTGACAGCAATCTGTGAAGAAAAAATCCGTGAAACCGGCAAAAAGGGCGTTGTTCCGGTGCTGGGTGGCCGGGCAATCGAAACCGTGAAAAAGGTTTTTGGCTGGAAAACTGCCAAAAAACTGAGTTATGTTGTTCATAAAAAAAGAAAGTAAAAAGCCATGGGTAAAAAAATCTGCATACTCACACAGAGCCACTTGTGCCGGAATCCGCGGGTCGTTAAAGAAGCCAACACCCTTGCCGCTGCTGGTTTTGATGTTACCATTCTTACCACTTTCACTTATGCCGATCTGCTCGAGGAAGACCTGAAACTCATCGACACCCAAAAGATTAAGTTCAAAGGGGTTATCAACATGATTCCCGGTGAGGCATCCAACTGGTACCGGTTAAAACAGCGACTGGTCCGGCGAGTTGCAGGTGAAATGATTGGCAGATTGAAATGGGAAAACATTTACACCCTTGGCTACGATTATGGCAAAAACCTGCAAGCAGCCATTGCCGAGAAAGCAGATTTGTACACCTGTCACCAGGAAATGAGTACGGTAATTGGTGGAAAGCTCATAAAACGCGGTTTCAGGGTTGCTTACGATTTTGAAGACTGGTATTCTCACGATCTTTTACCTGAAGCCAACCGCACTCGCCCCCTGAAACTTCTTGAAAAGTACGAGAAACTTGGGCTGCGCAAAGGGGTTTTAAGCTACACAACCTCTGAAAGCATGGCCGGCGCTTTCGCAAAATTTGCCGGAGTTGAACCGCCAAGGGTGCTTCACAACGTTTTCCCATTGGCGGAACGTGATTTGCTGGATGGAAAAATAAAAGACCGTGAAGATATTTCCAAGCCTTCCATTCATTGGTATTCGCAGACCATTGGCCCCGGCCGCGGGCTTGAAGCGCTGGTTTCATCATTAAATGATGTGGACGTCCCGGTTGAACTTCACCTGCGCGGAAATTTATTCGGGAATTTTAAGGAAGAATTATCCTCCATCTTCCCAGATGACAAAGGTCATAAGCTATTTTTTCATGCACTTGTACCTCACAAAGAACTTCTTTCCAGAATTGCCGAGCACGACATAGGCCTTGCCACTGAAGAATACACGCCCGACAGCCGTAACCTGACCATCACCAATAAAATTCTGCAGTACCTCCTTGGCGGTATTGCAGTAATAGCCTCTGATACCGCAGGGCAGAAAGAAGTTGCCCGCGAAGCTCCGGATGCTGTTTTTCTTTTTAATAAAAATGAACCGGGAAGTTTCACCCGAACACTGAACCATCTCATCCAAAACAAAGAAATTCTTGAAAAAGCAAAAAAATCAGCGCTTGAAATTGCCACCGAAAAGTTTTGCTGGGAAAAACAGGAAAAATGGCTGGTTGACTGGATTAATCAGGTGTTGAAATAAACAGAAAAAAATATGAAGAAAGTTTTGATCATATCACCCAACTTCCCGCCTATCAATGCGGCTGACATGCACAGGGTAAGGCAGAGTTTGCCATATTTTGAAGAAATGGGCTGGAAAGCCACCACCCTGGCAGTTCAGCCTGAGTTTGTCGAAATGAGCCAGGACCCGCTTTTGCTCAAAACCATTCCTGAAACTGCTGAAGTTCACCGTTTGAAAGCCTTTGATGCCCGCACTACCCGCAAATTCGGGTTGGGAAACATCGGCTACCGGTCTTTGTATTATTTCAGAAAATTTGGGAACAGGTTGCTGAAAAATGAAAAATTCGACCTGATCTATTTTTCAACCACCGCCTTTCCGGTGATGATTTTGGGAAAATACTGGAAAAAGAAATTCGGCATACCTTTTATTATAGATATGCAGGACCCCTGGCGCAACGATTTTTACCTGGATAAACCCAAAAACGAACGACCGCCAAAGTTCTGGTTTGCCTACCGGATGGATAAATACATGGAAGGCACGACCATGAAAAAAGTGGACGGGATTATTTCTGTTTCACCCGGATATCCGAAAACGCTCATGGAGCGCTACTCGAACATCAAGCCCGAAATGTGCACGGTTATTCCGTTTGGCGGTGCAAAAGTTGATTTCGATATTGTCGGAAAAAGTGATCTTCCCAACAGACTTTTCACAAAAGGAGATGGGAAAATTTACTTTGCCTACATCGGCAGAGGTGGCCATGATATGAACCTGGCGCTCCATGCAATTTTTGGGGCTTTGAAAAAAGGACTGGATCAAAACGAGGAATTGTTTTCGAAAATCCGGATGTTTTTTGTGGGAACAAGCTATGCCGCCGATGGCAAGGGGCTGAAGACCATCGAACCTATTGCTGCTCAGTACGGTGTCGAAAACCAGGTAACCGAAATTACCGACCGCCTGCCTTATTTTGAAGCGCTCAAAGTGCTCAAAGATTCTGACATTCTTATCATTCCCGGTTCTACCGACACCAATTACACGGCATCAAAACTCTATCCGTACATTTTAGCGCAAAAACCGCTTATTGCCGTTTTTAACGAAAACAGCAGCGTGGTCGAAATTCTTGGAAAAACCAGAGCCGGCGTTTGCGCAACATTCTCGAATGATGAACCCGCCGACAAGATCAGCGACCATGTTCTGACGGTTTACAACGATTTTCTGACTAAGATTCCTTTTACACCCGACACCAACTGGGATGAATTTGAACCATATTCGGCACGGGAAGCTACACGTAGGCAGGTTGAATTTTTTAATAAAATTGTGGGAAAATGAAGAAGAAACTGGCCATCATAAGTTCTCATCCAATCCAGTACAATGCACCGATGTTTGCACTGCTGGCAAAATCAGAAACCATTGAGCCAAAGGTTTTTTATACCTGGAGCCAGAGCCGTGAAGAGCTTTTCGACAAGGATTTTGGAAAAACCATTCAGTGGGATATTCCACTCCTCGAAGGATATGATTATGAATTTGTTGAGAATGTTTCGCCCGATCCGGGGCCAAAAGGTTACAAAGGGATTGTCTGCCCTGAGCTGAACCAAAAAATTAAAGAATGGGGCGCCAATGCCATATTGGTTTTTGGCTGGAACTACCAGGCGCATTTCAGGGCAATGAAATATTTCAAAGGAAAAATACCGGTACATTTTCGTGGCGACTCTACGTTGATTGATGAGACCGGGGGCGCCAGGCAAATGATTCGCCGCCTTTTTCTTACCTGGATTTACAAACACACCAACTATGCCTTTTATGTGGGCGAAAATAACCGTCAGTATTTTCTGAAGCATGGTTTGAAGAACAGCCAACTCTTTTTTGCTCCACATGCTATTGATAACAAGCGTTTTAACGATGCTGAGGGCATCTATAAAATTGAAGCGTCAGCCTGGCGCAAGGAGTTGAGAATAGGTGAAGACAAAATCATTTTGCTTTTTGTCGGAAAATTTGAGCCCAAGAAAAATCCACTTATCCTGATCGAAGCAGCCCGTCAGAGCAACAATCCGGATTTACATGTAGTTTTTGTAGGAAACGGCTTACTTGAAGATGAAGTGAAAGCGAAGTCAAAAGGGATGGAAAACATTCATTTTCTGCCATTTCAGAATCAAAGCCGGATGCCGGTGGTGTATTATCTTTCTGATATCCTGGCTTTGCCTTCTCAAGGGCCGGGTGAAACCTGGGGCTTGGTTATCAACGAGGCCATGGCCTGCGAAAGGGCTGTTTTGGTCAGCACCAAAGCCGGCTGTGCCATCGATCTGGTCGAAAATGGAAAAAACGGCTACATTTTCGAATCCGGAAATTTGCAACAATGTGTAGATGTGATGAATAAAATGATGGTTTCAAAAGATCAACTGAGGAAAATGGGAGAATATTCTCACAAAAAAATTCAGGAATGGTCATTTCAGGCAATTGTTAGCAGTATTGAAAACAATTTAAAAACCAGATAGATAGACATGTTTTTTACCAACAGAAGTATTGGCCTGGTGGCAATAGGTGTAGTAATCTTCACCTTCTTCGAGTTGTTTACCAACCTTTACTTTGTCTCATCTATCGGGGTTGCATTAACCGCAGGAGTTTTTATAAAATTCGTTCAGGATCTCGGTCAACGGATTGAGATCAGGGACCTGGTTGCTTTTCTGGCTATTTTACAGTGGGTGCTTGGACCTGTACTTGCCTACAATGTACTGCCTTACGATGAATTGTACTATATGGCCGTTGATGAAGCTACTTACATGAATTATATTGTGCCCGGATGTTTTGCGCTAACCCTTGGTCTGTATTTCCCTTTGGCACAGGACCGTTTGGTTGCTGGCGATGAAATAGAAAGCATTAAGGAGTATATTAAAGAAAATCAGTGGATTGGCTACCTGATTGCCCTGGGCGGTATTGGCGCAGGAATGGTTGGAAAATATCTGCCGGCAAGTTTATCATTCCTTTTTTTCTTGCTTTCAGGGATGCAGTTTGTGGGTGTTTACATGATACTTTTCAGTGAATCGAAAATTAAATGGCTTGCCTTTGCCGGTGTTATGGGCATGGTAATCATGGCCTCGGTACTTCAGGGTATGTTTGGTGAATTGGTTTTGTGGATGATGTTTGCCTTGCTTGTGATTGCTTTTGTTTTAAAAATACCCATGGTTGGAAAAATTGCCATTATCTCTTTTGGCATGTTGCTCGTGATGCTTATTCAAAGTACTAAACAGGAATACCGGATGGCAACATGGTACGCCGAAAGCGATAAAAGTAATTCTGAAATTTACAAAGAAGTGATGATGTCACGACTTGAAAATCCATCAATGCTTTTTGAGTCCGGACCACTTGAAAATACCGGCGCCCGGCTCAACCAGGGATGGATTATTGCCCGAATTCTGAATCATATGCCCGAAAAGTATGAGTTTGTAAAAGGTGAAACCATCGAAACTGCTCTGTATGCCGGCTTGCTGCCTCGAGTGCTTGCTCCAACCAAAGCAAAAGCGGGTGGGAGGGCAAATTTTGAACGATTCACGGGAACTGAACTCCCTGAAAGCACAAGTATGGATATTTCGCTTGCCGGCGAAGGCTATGCAAATTATGGAGTCTATGGAGGAATGGTTTTTCTGTTTATTGTTGGATTATTTTACAATTGGATAATTATTAAGGTATTGGCAATTTCCAAAAACCATCCTACACTCATCCTTTGGTTACCCATCATGTTTTTTCAGGTTATCAAAGCGGAAACCGATTTTGCTACTGTTTTCAACCATTTTACAAAGGCTGCCATGGTTACTTTTATGGTTTTTTGGGGAATGAACAAAGTATTGAAGATTAAAATGTGATGAAGCAAAAGTTTTAATTTTAAAAATGGTAAATGATAATTTAAGATTAGGGATTAACGATTTAAGATTTTTGAAATAATTGAAAAATATTTAAATAAAGATTAGCTATGAATAAACATGACCTTGAAGAACGACTCATAAATTTTGCGGTACTTATTATCGACATTGCTGAAACAATGCCGGACTCAAAAGCGGGAAATCATTTAGCCGGACAACTTTTGCGATCCGGAACCTCTCCGGCATTGAACTATGGAGAGGCACAGAGTGGAGAATCCATTCGTGATTTTATTCATAAGATAAAAATCGTTTTAAAAGAATTGAGGGAGAGCAACATTTGCCTTAAAATTATTCTTCGTGCAAAGCTTTTTGATATTGAGGAAAAAATTCAATTTGCCATCAATGAAAGCAATGAATTGATTGCCATTTTTGTGAAAAGTGTTGCCACTGCTCAAAAGAATATTCAAAATAAGTAGCATAAACCAGATATTATGAATCGATGTCCCTTTTCTTAATTCTAAAATATAAAATCGTTAATCTTTGTTCTTAAATCAATTATTAAAATATCAAAAATGAAAATTAGAGTCGTTTACTTTTTCAGAAAGCCTTTTACAGACTATTTCAGTATCGAAGAATTGTTTGGCTTTATTCAAAAAGGATTGCCTAAAAACATTGATTTCTCAAACTATTATTTAAAAAGAGCAAGTAAAGGCTTTAAAAACAGGTTTTTAAGTTGTTTTGAGGTCATCAGTAAGCAGGGGCAGATCAACCATATTACCGGTGATGTTCATTTCATAGCTTTTTTAATGAAGAAAAAGCGCACAGTTCTTACCATACACGATTTGGAAGTGCTGAAACGCCTTTCGGGAATGGCGCGAAAAATCATCAAATTGTTTTGGTTTACCTTGCCCGCCAAACGGGTTCGTTATATCACTGTAATTTCCGAATTTACAAAACAGGAATTGCTCAAAGAAATTGATATCGACCCTGAAAAAGTGGTTGTCATTCACGATTGTGTGGCGCCATTTATAACCTTTGTTCCCAAGGAATTCAACGCGGAAAAGCCAAATATTTTGCACATTGGCACCGCTCACAACAAAAACCTTGAACGATTGATTCAGGCCATCAGCGGATTACCTGTCAAACTCACAATTTTGGGACACCTCAGAGATCAACACCCTGCTTTGTTGAAAAAGCACGATATTGAATTCGAAAATTTCTTTAATCTTCCATTTCAGGGCGTGGTCGAACGCTACCGTGAGGCCGATCTGGTTTCGTTTTGCTCGCTGTACGAAGGATTCGGCCTGCCAATAATAGAAGCAAATGCCACCGGAAGGCCGGTGATTACCTCGAACCGGACCAGTATGCCCGAAGTTGCCGGTGATGCTGCTTTGCTTGTCGATCCTGAAAATGTTGCCGAAATCAGGGAAGCAATCCTCAGAGTGATCAATGATGAAAAGCTTAGAAATGATTTGATTGAGAAAGGCTTGAACAATGTAAAAAGATTCAGCAAAGAATTTATTGGTCAGAAATTCGCCGATCTTTACGAAAAAATGTTGAACTGAAAAATTTTGAACTATGAAAACAATACTCTCTTTTATCGATTGGTACTTGCCTGGTTACAAAGCCGGAGGTACCTTGAAAGCCTTCGCCAACCAGGTTGCCCACCTTGATAAGGATTTTTATTTCAAAATCATCACCCGCAACACCGATTATTGCGAAACCGAACCTTACCAAACCATAAAATCAGATTCCTGGAATAAAATTGCACCAAACGCCGAAGTTTTTTATGCTTCAGCAGGTTTTATCAATTTGAAAAACTTCAGGAAGCTGGTTAATGAAACCACCTTTGATGCAGTTTACATTCACGGAGTTTATTCGTGGTGGTTTTCGATCCTGCCTGTTTTTCTCACAAAAAAAACAAAAGCCCGTCCTATTGTTGTTGTTGCCCATGGCATGTTTGGAAAACATGCAACATCCGTAAAATCGACAAAGAAAAAAGTGTTTTCTGTTGTTGCGAAAATACTCCTATTATATAAAGGTGTGGTAATTCATGCCGCAAACGAGGCGGAGGCCGCTGATGCCAGGGCTTTTGTTGGAAAAAATGCCCGCGTAAAAGTTGCTGAGGAACTGCCTATGAAAATGGAGCTAAAAGAATGGATGCCCAGAGAAAAACTGCAGGGTGAACTGAGGTTGCTTTCGGTTGCGCGGATTGCTCCCGAAAAAAATACCCGTTTTGCCATCGAAACACTTCAACATTGCAAAAGTGGGAAAATTGTTTATAATATTTATGGACCCGTTTATGAACAGAATTACTGGAATGAATGTCAGGAGATGATTAAAAAATTACCTCCAAATGTTACTGTAAATTACATGGGAAGCCTTCCGGGTGATCAGGTGCTCGAAAAAATGAAGAACTATCATTTTATGTTTCTTCCAACAACTGGTGAGAATTTTGGTCACACAATCCTTGAAAGCTTCATGGCTTCAACACCTGTTATTATCAGTGATAAAACGCCGTGGCAAAATCTGGATCAGAAGAAAATAGGGTGGTCGTTGCCACTCGATAAAATAGGACACTTTGCAGAGGTTATCGAAAAAGCTGCTCACATGAATCAGTCGGATTTTGATGAGATGTCGAAAAATGCCTTGAATTTTGCCTGGGAATTTGTTAACGATGAAACCCTGATTGAACAAAACAAACGCCTTTTTGAAAATGAATAAAACTGACCTTTCGCTTTACACCACCGGAGATTACGTTATTGGAGCGGGTCCCGTTAAAAGGATTTTGTGGTACCTGACAAACATTTTGTTTTTTATGAACCCACTTAATCCGGTTTCCAAAATTAAAGTATTGCTATTGAGATTGTTTGGCGCTAAAATCGGAGTTGGGGTAAATATTAAACCCTCCGTTAATATCAAATATCCTTGGAAACTTACTGTGGATGATTTTACCTGGATTGGCGAAAAAGCCTGGATTGATAACCTGGCGCCAGTAACCATTGGTAAAAATTGCTGTATTTCTCAGGGCGCCATGTTGTTGTGTGGAAACCACAATTTTAAAAAGGTAACCTTCGACTTAATCGTAAAAGAAATTATTATGGAAGATGGCGCTTGGGTAGGGGCTCACGCAGTCGTAACTCCCGGTGTGATTTGTCGTTCGCACAGTGTTTTGGCTGTAAATTCGGTAGCCACCCGCAATCTCGAAGCCTATTCAATTTATCAGGGTAATCCTGCTGTTAAGATCAAAGACAGGATCATTGAATAAAGTGAAAAATGGAGTACATATAATAATAGGTGTAGTTTCTTAAAAATTTGAAGGCCGGAAACCTGAAAAAGTCAAAAACAGAAAATTAAAAGCAGCAAAATATGAAAGTTTCGATAATAACCATTTCATACAACAGTGCGCACAGCATAGCTGATGCCATCAGTTCTGTGGTTTCGCAAACCTATCCCGATATTGAGTACATCATCGTCGATGGAAAGTCGAAGGACAATACGCCGGAAATTGTAAAGTCTTTTGGCAGCAAGGTTTCAAAATTTGTGAGTGAACCCGATAAAGGAATTTACGATGCATTAAACAAAGGCATCCGCATGGCAACAGGAGATGTGGTGGGATTCATGCATTCCGACGACCTTTTTGCGGACAACCATGTGATCGAAAAGGTAGTGAAGCTTTTCGAAGATAAAAAAACAGATTGTATTTATGGTGACCTTCAATATGTTTACAAGGCTGACACCAACAAAGTATTGAGGTACTGGAAATCAGGGAATTTCAGCCGGAACAAACTGCGATTTGGCTGGATGCCGCCACATCCAACGCTTTACATCAAACGTAAGATTTATGAAAAATACGGGGATTTTGATATCCGGTTTAAAATTGCAGCCGATTATGATTCTATGCTTAGGTTTTTGGGGAAGTACAGCATATCAGCAGCTTACCTGCCCGAAGTAATGGTGAAAATGAGGGTTGGAGGAGCAAGTAACCGAAGTATTAAAAACATTATTCGTAAATCATCAGAAGATTACCAGGCAATTAAAAAAAATAAATTTGGGAGCATCTTTACTTTGGTATTTAAAAATCTGCGAAAAATTCAACAATTTTTTGTGAAGTAGAACCCTGATCTGATAAATCCCCCAATGGAAAATCAATCAAAATCTGTGAACCGCGTGCTAATTGCCATTCCTGCATTTAATGAGGAAAAAAGAATTGGTTCGGTTCTGCAAAAGACTGAAATTTACAGAAATCAATTGCTTTTTGTTGACGATGGTAGCACCGACCAGACGGGTAAATTGATTGAAAAAGCTGGTTTCAAGTGTATCAGGCATAGAATAAATCTTGGGCTGACTGAATTTTACAACACCGTTCTTAAATATGCTGCCGAGAATGATTACACTCACCTGCTGACCCTCGATAGCGACGGTCAGCACGAACCGGAATATATTAGTAAGTTCTTAACAAAGCTCTCGAAATACGATCTTGTTTTAGGCAACAGGTTTCATAATCAGGAAAATGTACCTGAGCAAAAACTGGCTTCAAACCTTTTTGCAGCGTTATTGGTGAGGAAAGTGATTGGTTTACAGCTACCTGATGTGGCTTGTGGATTCAGGGGAATGAAAATTGCTCCTTTATTTGTGAATTACAGAGTTCAGTCGTTTGGGATCGTTTATGATATGATTATCAGGTACATAAAAACACAACGCCCACTCGATTATGTGAATATTCCGGTTATTTATCACCCTGGAACGCGACTGGTTACGAAAACTGTTGAAATTGTAAGTTTGATTAATGTAATTCGTCAGTACGTGGATAATCGGGAAATGGAACGTATTTTAATCTCGTTGGAGAGAAGAAAGGATTTTAAAATGAAACTCTTTGGTTTTGAGTTTTTTGCCTGTTATTCTGAGCCGATGGCTTATGTCTTTCGTACCGATCAAACCAAAGCCCTTCAATATTTTCGATCGTTTAATGCATAATTATTAACAGCTATAGTATGGAAAAAGGCAATTTAGGATACTTATCGTCGCTGGATTTGTTAAGAGGATTAGCGGCTTTGGCTGTCTGTTTTTTTCACTTCACCCATGGAAACCCCGATTTTTTAAGTAAACAAAACGTCCTGTACCAGGTTGGTAGGTACGGATTTCTGGGCGTGGATGTTTTTTTTGTCATTTCAGGATTTGTAATTCCCTATTCGATGTACCGTGGATTATTTAGCTTCAGGAAAATAGGCTTGTTTTTGAGTAAACGCTTCATCCGCATCGAACCTCCGTACATCCTGAGTATCATAATGGTAGTTGCGTTAAACTGGATAAGTACTCTCTCTCCGTACTACAAAGGAGCCACGTTCAGCATAGATGCACCTGCGTTGGCACTACATCTCGGCTATTTGAATGCATTCTTTGATTATCCCTGGGTGAACGATGTGTATTGGACCCTGGCAATAGAATTTCAATATTACATTCTTATTGCGCTGATATTCCCCCTGTTGGTTCATCCAAAAAAGTGGATTGCCTACACAACATTAATTGCTTTCGGATCACTTGGTTTTTTTATTACACGCCACAGTCTGATCTTTAATTATGGATTTCTGTTTATTGTTGGTATTTTGTTGTTTCAATACCGGATAGGCTATCTGGAAAAAGCTCACTTTGGGGCTATGTTGTTGATTTCCTTATTAATTATCTTTATAAAGTTTGACCATCGATACCTGATCGCAGCATTATTGCCATATTTTTTTATCACATATTTTGTGTTTACTGACAAAATTTCAAAGTTCCTCGGGAATATCTCCTATTCTATTTATTTGATTCACATTCCAATAGGAGGTAGAATAATCAATTTAACCGAAACCTTTGTTCAGGATGAGCTAATCAGAAGCCTTTTTGTTTTTGTGGCAATGGCCGTTTCGATATTTGGCGCATGGATTTTTTACAAGATTATCGAAAAACCTTCGATGGAATTGGCTAAAAAAATTACTTACACAAAAAAAGAAACAGTATCGCGATGAATACCACTGGTTTTCACCCTGCAAAGAACAAAGTTCCCCGCCATGTGGGTTTAATACCTGATGGTGGTCGTCGCTGGGCAAAAGCAAATAATTGTTCATTAGCAGAATCGTACCAAAAAACCAAGAAACTTATCCGTGAAATGGTTGTGTTCTTGATTGAATCTGGTGTGTTCGAGATAAGCATTTATTTATCAAGTATTCAAAACTTCCGTCGGTCAACAGATGAAATTGAGGCTTTTAACAGTGTTAGTACGCTTGCATTCAAAGATGATATTTTTAAGCTATCCTTTGAAAAGGAGTTGAAGATTAGTGTGGCAGGTAACCGTTCTGTAATCCCAATATCCTACCTTGCTGCCATCGAATTTGCTGAATCCTCCACAAAGCATTTTACCAAAGGAGTCATAAATATTTTGGTTGCCTACAATCCTATCGACGAAATTATTGAAGCAATTTCTAACTCACCTCAGCCAAATAGGTTTCTTCATCATCTTTGGGTAACTACTCCTATCGATTTGATTATCAGAAGTGGTGGAGCAAATTTGCTTAGTAATTTTCTACCCTTGCAAAGTGGGTTTGCCCGTTTAATTTTTTATGAGAAATTGTTCAATGATTTGACAATTAATGATGTGAAAATAGTGTTGAATGATTTTTTTAACATCGAAAGAAAATATGGCGAATAATGAAAGCCAGGATTTGCAGTGTTGCAGGTTGGAAAAATAGATGTAAAAATGAGAAAAATGTCTAAATATTGGAAATGTACAATTATTAAATTCATAATTCAATTAAAAAATTAATTAAAATATTGTAAATCAATGCAGGAAAATGTTTGGCATAATAATTGAAAAATTTTAAGTGAAAAAAGCGATATGTTTTTCATAACTTTCAAAAATAATTTACAAACATTAAAATATTAAATGATGACAATTAAAACATGGATTAGGGTATTTGGGTTATCCGTAATTTTCCTTTCAATATTCATTATTGGATGCAAAAAAAATGAAGACCCAATTGATAATGATCACGTTACTAACATGGATGAATTGGTGGCCGACGATAACTTTGATTGGGAAATGTCGGATAATATCCAGATAAAAATTGAGGCCAAGGATAATCAGGATGGGCCTATTAAAGGTGCGAGAATCAATATTTATTCTGATTCGGTATCCGCCGGAGGGGTGTTGCTTCTGAGTGGTATGACCGATGATGATGGGATTTGGGAAACCACCTATCCCTTGAATTCCAATAATAGCACAATTCTCGTAACAACCGGCTATATTGGTCTTCCATCAGAAACCCTGGTAACTGTTGAAAATGGAACTGCACATGTTGTGCTGGGAGGTATTAAACCATTTCCGGGTGGAGGTAAATCCTCGCCTGAAATGAAATCAACCAATGCCCCTGGATATGAATACGTGTGTAATTACAACAACCTTGGCGTACCTGTATGTCTTTCTCCTCCGGATGATGTTATTGGAAATGGTTTGTTGGCTGACATCAATGCGGCTTTGCCTGAATATTCACGTGTTCCGATTGACCATCCTGAATACCTTGCAACCGATAATGAAACTGATATCATTTTACAAGAAGAAGCTGATGTTTGGGTAACTTTCGTTCATGAAGGGGCTGGATACAAAAATGCATTAGGATATTATGTGTATGACGTTGCAAATCCGCCAGCAACAAAAAATGACATCCAAACAATTTATTTTGCCTTTCCAAACCTTTCTTACCTTAATAGTGGCGGAGGGCTTAATGCGGGTAATAAAATCTATCTTGGTACTTTCCCTGCTGGCAAAGCAATAGGCTGGGTGCTGGTGGCTGATGGCTGGAATGGTTCTGCTGTAAACACTTCAAAAACACATTACTATTCTAATCCTCCTTTTAATCCTGAATCAAATCCGGTTAATAAACAGCATAATGTAAGTTTGTACGATCCTATACGTGAGCTTGTTGTAATTGGATTTGAAGACTTGATACGACCAGGTGGTGATGAGGATTTTAATGATGCTCTTTACTATGTTACGGCAAATCCTCCTGAGGCAATCAGCAATGCGAATGTTCCGCTTCTTGACCCAACAATCACCGATACCGATGGTGATGGTGTTTATGATGCAGTGGACGATTATCCGGATGATCCCTCCAGAGCATTTAACAACTACTATCCCGGCGAAGGAAAAAACGGAAGCCTGGCTTTTGAAGATTTATGGCCATCCAAAGGAGATTATGACTTCAATGATCTGGTATTGCTCTACAACTTCAATCAAATCACAAATGCTGAAAATAAAATTGTTGACATAGTTGGAACTTTTACAGTTCAGGCCGTTGGAGCTGGATACAAAAATGGTTTTGGTTTCCAGTTACCTGTTTTGCCATCCGCAGTAAGCCAGGTAAGTGGTTTCAACATCGGAGAAGACTTCATAACCCTTGCAGCCAATAATGTTGAAGCCAACCAGGAAAAGGCAACAATTATTGTTTTCGACAATACCTATAATTTGTTTGAAGGAATTGGTTCAGGGTACATTAATACATCCGATAACAGACCTTATGTTCAACCGGAATCAGTAACCGTTACAATAAATTTCAATACACCTTTATCTGTTGCACAAGTTGGAACCCCACCATACAATCCTTTCATAATTGTTAACAAAGAACGAGGAAGGGAGGTGCATTTACCAGGATATGCGCCAACAAGCCTTGTGAATACATCATATTTTGGGACAGAAGACGATGATTCAAATATTGCACTTGGAAGGTTTTACAAGTCAGCTACCAATCTTCCATGGGGAATGAATCTTCCGGTAGATTTCGAATACCCTGTCGAAAAAACTCCAATTATCGAAGCACATCTGGTTTTTGATACCTGGGTAAAAAGTAGTGGGTTCAGCTATATGGATTGGTATGAAAACAAGCTTGGGTACCGAAACACCCAAAAGATTTTTACACCTTAAATGGTGAATCATTAAAAATATTAGATGTCAATTGCCTGATTTTGTGCAATTGACATCTTTTTTGTTTTATGATAAAATATGTTTTAATACTTCGATGATTTATTGTCAGGTATTATGTAAGTTTGTGAATAATTTTTCAATTCCTGCAATTTTCTAATAAACTGTTCAAAACAGAAATGGCAAGTATTATGAAGAAATGGTTTTCCGGTTCTAAATCTGAAAAAAGTTCAGGTAACCCATTGCCAATATCAGAAGTGGGCGCAACCACCCAGTGGTTAAGTCTTTTTGACCATTTCCCTGATTTAGTCGTACAAGTTGCTGGTGATTTTAAAATTCTTTACCTGAACCGATCAATTAACGGAAAGCCTGTTAATCAATCTTTAGGACTTGATATTTTTGGTCAAATAGATCATTTTGATTCAACAATGTTGCAGGTACCCTTAAAAAAAGCTTTCAGGGAGTGTAAAGAGTCGGTGGTTGAGTTTCCGGGTAAGGATACAAATGTCCTTTTTTCTATTCGGGTTGTTCCACAGATAAACGATGATTTTACTGAATCGGTATTTTTATTTATTTCAGATATCAGAACCCCAAAACAGGTCCAAAAAGGTTTACCTGGAATTACAAATTTGGTTCAAAGTAATAATGACGTAAAAAAAAATATCATTACCACAATCAGTCATGAACTCCGCAATCCAATGCATGTTATCCTGAGTTACACAAGTTTTCTGGCTGAAAGTAATTTGAGTAAGGATCAAAAGCAAGCCCTTGAAATTGTATCAAATACAAGCCGTAATCTCTTTTTTGTTCTGGACGAAATGCTTGATTATTTAAAAATTGTCACAGGACAATTTACACTTAATACCATTGATTTTAATTTGGATGAGTTGATCAGACAGGTTATCAATCATTTTAAACCATTGGCAGATGCGAAGACGATTAAGCTTGAAATGCATAATTTTCACTTGTTAAAGGATTCTTTAACAGGCGATAAGGAGAGATTAAGGCAAGTAATGTTACATTTAATAGGTAACGCTATTAAATTTACTGAAAAAGGACAGGTTGATGTTACCCTGAAATTAATTAAGCAACAGGGTAAAAACCTTGATTTTCAAATTTTAATAACCGATACAGGTATTGGCATTGAAGTGCAAAATCTGGATAAGGTTTTTGAATCTTTTGCCAGAGAAGATGAAAATATTACCCGAAAATACAATGGATTGGGGTTGGGATTGACAATCAGTCGCTATATTATTGATTTGATGAATGGTAAGTTGGAATTAACCAGTAGAAAAGATAAAGGGAGCATTGCAGGAATATCATTGTCATTACCGATTAGCCACAAGGCTGTGCCGCGGATTTCGAATGTTGATTATTTTTTGAATAATCCGGAGGTGAGTGAGACGATCAGAAAAATTAATGTCCTTCTGGTTGAGGATGATGTTCAACAACAAAAAATCGCCACAAAAGCACTTAATGGATGGAATGTAACGGTTGCTGATAATGGCATGGCAGCATTAAATTTATTAGAAAAGAGAAAGGACTTTGATGTAATAATGATGGATATCAGGATGCCTGTAATGGATGGTATTGAAGCAACAAAGCAAATCAGGACACATCTAAAAATAAATACCCCAATAATTGCTGTTTCTGGAGAAGCATTTGTTGAAAGTACTATTAATGAATGTATTACCGCTGGCATGAATGATTTTGTGCCAAAACCTTATGAAAGAGCCACCTTAATTAATAGCCTCATCAATAACATAAAGGATAAAGAGTTGGATGTGCCACAGCAAAACCCAATGTATCCATCAGAACTTTTAGCCGGAAACAAAGTTTTGTACGTTGAAGACAATGAGATAAACCAGAAAGTTACCCGTAAAATGTTGGAAAAACTTGGTTGCGAAATTGATATAGCAAAAGATGGAACCTCAGCAATTCAGTCTATCCATTCAAAACGTTACAATTTTTATCTGCTTGATTTGATATTACCTGATATGAGTGGATTTGAGGTTTCAAGAAAAATACGGGAATTGAGTATTATCGAACCAGTTATTGCCTATTCAGGCGATGATGGGCATGATACTGAGAAAAAATGTATTGAAGCAGGTATGGATGGTGTAATGCTTAAACCTCAGAAAGATTTTCTTGAGATGGGCATAAAAATTCATGAAATCATTGACAAAATCAATGATAGGAGACTATATAATTTTGATTTTCTGATAAATAAAATGTATAGTGAGGACGAAATTCCAGACCTTATTCATGATTTTTTAGTTTCCACATCCAATTTAATACAAAATCTTTCAAAATCTGTCGAACAAAACGATATGAGAATGCTCAAACAAACTGCTCATACCTTGAAAACTTCATTTCTAAATTTTGGTGTACAGGTTGTCAGGAGCAGTTTGATCCAATTAGAAGATTATGCCAGCAGTCTTTTATCAAATGATGGTGTTTTTAGCCTTGCTAATCCAGCTATTGAGTCTGAACGGAAAATTGATAGCTTGAATCGTGAAACAATTCAGTTGTTAATAATAAATGTAACCCGAATATTTGAAGAGGTTCGCCGACAATTAGAATTTGATTTTAAAATGGATAAATATGTTAAAAAAGATTAAAGAAGTAAATTTCTTCAATGCAATAGAAGCCTTTTAACGGGTTTTTGTAAAAAAAACATAGTAAAGTATTTCCATTAACAAAATAAGCTGACAATCGTTTTAAATTGAAATCCCCTTTTTTTGAGTGAAAAAAATGTTTCAATCCAATTATGGATTAAAATTGATGAAGAAAGCTTTGATTTCCTACTTTTGTTTGGTTTTTAAGATTTACAGTGTGATAGAGCGAATATTGTTGTGATAATTGATCTGTAGAGTCTTAAAAAATCTTAATTTTTAAAAAATCTGAAATTTTCCTTGTCAGGTTTTGTTAGTTTGATTTTTATTGTATATTTGTTTCGCGTTTTATGCATTGTTTCGAATACATACGATTAAATTTTTTATTAATAATTTCTTTATTCAAACCTTAAAAAAGGAGGATTACATGTTATTAAAAGTTTACAAGTTTAAATTCTTGCTGGCTTTGCTGTTGGTGCCATTTCTGGCATTGGCTCAACCACCGGCAGGATGGAATGAGCCTCATACTGGAGGGTTAACCCATCAGATTGATGTTCCAATTACACCGACTGTCAATGGCATCGACATTGTTACAGGCGACTACGTTGGAGTATTCTATTTTGATGGAGTTGACTATGTATGTGCAGGCTACACACAGTTTACTGTTGGTTTGCCAAATCCTTTCCCAGCCTTTGGGGATGATTTTTTGACACCTGAGAAAGATGGTTTTGATCCGGGAGAAGATTTCATCTGGAGAATAAATGCCTCAGGAGTTGATTACTGGGCAACAGCAACCTATTCAATTGGCACGAACCAATGGACATTTGGTGGATATTCTGAAGTATCCTCACTTGCTGCCACATCATTCGTTGTTTCTGCAACTGCGGTTCCAGCACTTCTGCCATTTGGCGGTGGTATGTCGACATTAACCGCAAACGATGTTTCCGGTGGTCCATCTATTAGTTGGGAATGGTTCGATGGAGCTACTTCCGTTGGAACTGGTAACCCAATTATTGTTTCTGTAACAGCAACAACATCATTTAAAGTTGTTGCCTTTGATGGTACTGATTATGCAGAAGCCAGTGTTATAGTCACAGTTTCAGACGTTTATGCTGGTGTTGATGCTGCTATCTGTTCCGATCCAGGAACATATCAAATTGCCGATGCCACAGCATCAGGATATCTTGGACTTAGTTGGGCTACCAATGGTACAGGTGTTTTTGATGATCCGTTTGCATTAAATCCTACCTACACCGCAGGTGCAGGTGAATTATCCGCTACACTCACACTCACAGTTGTTACGCTTGACGGCGTTTATTCTGATGAGATGATGTTGACTGTTCAACCCGCTCCTTTTATTACTATTCTTGCCGGTGGAGTTGATACGGATTATGTTTGTTGTGGTGATGTAGTGCCATTCGTTGATGCCGTTGCAGGAAATTATACCGCCCTACAATGGTATGTTGTTAATAGTCCTGGTGGATATTTTGATGATGAAACTATTTTACACCCCACCTATTATCCAAGCGCATTCGATTGCGACATAGATCCTATCATCATAGGTGTTACTGCAGACCCACAATCACCTTGTATTGTTGGTGCTGACGATTTAATTAATCTTTACTTTGTTTATCCTCCAACAGCGGACGCAGGAGTTCCCGGAGCAATATGCTCTGATGTTGCAACATCTTACACTTTCAGTGATGCAATTGCAACTTTTGACCCAAGGTACGGCGGGACCATTTTATGGGAAACCACCGGAGATGGTTTTTTTGACGATAATACTATACAGAATCCAACCTATACCTTCGGGCCAAATGATCTGGCAGCCAATGGAATTATTGAATTTACAATGACTGCAACAACTTTGGAATCATGCCCACCAGCTGTTTCAACTAACACAATTACGGTTCAGCTTCCTCCATCAGTATGGGCAGGAAACAGTGTTACAATTTGCGAAGGCGATTTTGTAAACCTTGATGAAGCAACTGCAGCAAATTATAGCTTATTACAATGGTACACAACTAATTCTGTAGGCGGATATTTTGCTAATGAAAATGATCTAAATACAACCTTCTACCCAGGTGGTAGTGATCCATACCTTGGATATTGTGTTGAATTATGGTTAGCAGCTTATGCAATCGATCCATGCTCAGTTTCTGCAACTGACTCATTACTCGTTTGCTGGCAATTGCTGCCAACTGTTGTAGCTGGCCCTGATGCTACGGTTTGTTCACATGAACTATATACTACTAATCCAACTGTAGAAAACAGTGTAGGTCCATACATGTGGACCGTTGATCCACCAGCTGCCGGTGTTTTCGCTAACCCGACTGCATTGGTTACAACCTTTAACCCTGCTGCAGCTTACGAAGGACAGACAGTAGTTTTAACACTTACTGCTCAACCAATTGATCCATGTTCATTGGAAGTCTCAGGGTCCATGAATCTTTACATTGAATATGCGCCTTTCGTGGATGCGGGTCCTGATATGACAATTTGTGATACTGAATGTGCAACTATTCATGGCATCTGTTTGCATGTTTCCATGGGTATGTGGGCAACTACTGGTGATGGAACATTTGAATGCCCAGGTCCGGGATATTGTCTCGAAACAACCTATTGTCCAGGCCCTGGCGATCTTGCCGCTGGATGTGTAACGCTGGTTTTAATTGGATATCCTGAAGCTCCATGTACACTCTATAAATTGGACAAAATGGTACTTTGTTTTGATCCTCATCCAACCGCTGATGCAGGTCCAGACATGACTATTTGTGAGGATGCAACAGCTCAGATAAATGGTGTAGCCACAAATACTGATGGAATACAGTGGTTTACTAGTGGTACTGGTTTCTTCAGTGATGAAACTATAGCCAACCCGATTTACACACCCTCATTCGAAGATTCACACTTACTTGGTTCAGTTACTTTAACAATGTTGGCTGGCCCAATGGGAGCTTGTACAGTTCATGCTGAGGATTCAATGGAATTGACCTTACAACTTCTTCCTGTTGTATTTGCAGGTGATGATGCCGTAATTTGTGAAAATGGTACCTATAGTTTGGCAGATGCTACAGCATCTAATTATTCATCATTATTGTGGATGGGAGGAGATGGATTATTTGATAACGCCTCTGCTTTAAATCCTATCTACACTCCTGGTGCAGTTGACCTGGCTGCAGGATCTGTTGTATTAAGTGTTGTAGCACAACCAATCAGCCCTTGCGTTGCTGTTGCAACTGATGACATGACTCTTTCATTCCAGAATTTACCTACAGTATGGGCAGGAAATAGTGTGACCATTTGTAATGGTGATTTTGTGGTTTTAAGTGAAGCAACTGCAACTGAATATGCTTCAATACAATGGTACACCACAAACTCCGTTGGTGGCTTTTTTGATAATGAAAATTCATTAAATCCGACCTTCTATCCGGGTGGTACCGATCCTGATCTTGGATATTGTATTGAGTTATGGATAACAGTTGAGGCCATTAGCCCTTGTACAATTTCAGCAACTGACTCATTGCTGGTTTGTTTCCAGGATCCACCAACAGTTGATGCTGGTCCAGACCAAACAATTTGTGAGGATGTAACAGCACAGTTAAACCCAGTTATTGAAAATGGAAATGGTGTAACATGGAGTACATCAGGAACTGGAACATTTATTCCTGATGTTTTCTCAGCCAATGCTCAATATGATCCTAGTGATGAAGATATTCTAATGGGATATGTAGAACTTACTATTACTGTTGGAGGTTTCTCAACCTGCTTACCAGTTAGTGATTACTTGTATGTCTATTTCCAAGAAAATGCTGAAGTCGATGCTGGTCCGGATCAGGTGATTTGCGAACATATTTGTATTCCGCCCTTCTCCAATGGAAAAGCAAATCTTAATGCTACAGCTGTAAATTATACCACAGTATTGTGGACCTCACCAACAGGTGGAGCGTTTACTAATCCTGCAATTTTGAATCCAGTTTACACTCTTTCGAACGCAGATATTACCAATGGTTCTGTTGAACTTTGCATTACTGTTCAACCGGTTAATCCATGTGTATTGACTGCATCCGATTGCCTTACTGTTACTGTTCAGCCTTGGCCACAAGCCAATGCAGGAGCTGACCAGATTATCTGTTCTGATCAGACTGCAAGTCTTTCAGGCTCAGCAATGTATTACAGTGGTGTTTTCTGGGATTATGCAGACGAATTAGGAAATGGTACCTGGACTGGTCAAACGACCTTAACCCCGACATACACACCTGGTTCGATAGACATCGCTGCTGGTGGTGTGGATCTTTTTATGGTTGCCTTCCCGATCTCTCCATGTACATTCCCTGATGTTGATTACATGCATTTAACGATTGATGAAGCCCCTGTTGCTTGCTTTATTGATGGTCCAGTTTGTGAAAACATTCCGGCAACTTTTGATCCAGCATGTTCAACTGGTGACATTATTGAATGGGCATGGGACTTTGGAGATGGTTCAACCTATGTAACAAATGTTTACGAAGTTGTTGAACATTTGTTTGCAAATGGAAGCTACACGGTTACCTTAACTGTTACATCACCTGCTTGTTCTGATACATATTCTATGGTAGTTACTGTTTATCCATTACCCGTTGCAATATGTCCGGCTGATTTTGAAGTTTGTGTTAACGGTGCCGAATTTGAATTGGTAGGTGGTTCACCAGTTCCTGGTGTTTATTCAGGAGATGGTGTAGCAAGTAATTGGTTCTATCCGGCAGTGGCTGGCGTAGGAACACACACTATCACCTATACACACACAGATTCCAATGGTTGCATTGATGATTGTACATTTGTAATTACCGTGCTTCCAGAACCAACTGTTACATGTCCTGCTGATATCACGGCAGACAATGATGCAGGTTTCTGTGGCGCTACATTGCCATTTGCTGCAACAGCCACTGGTATCCCAGCACCTGTTATTACTTACTGGGTGGGTGGTGTTGAAATTTTCTCACCTTACTTCTTTGAAGTTGGTACTACCACTGTTGAAGTAATTGCTACTAATTTGTGTGGTGCTCCGACATGTTCATTTAATGTGACCGTTACGGATGTTGAAGTTCCAACCATTACCTGTCCTGCTGATGTAGTTGTTTCGACTGATGCTGGTTTCTGCTATGCAACCGGAGTTGATTTAGGAACTCCTGTGACCACAGATAATTGCACTGTTGCATCAGTTATTAATGATGCAGTTGAACCATTTGCATTAGGAACAACAGTTGTTATTTGGACAGTCATTGACGGTTCAGGCAATTCTGCAACTTGCACACAGAATGTTACTGTAATTGATACAGAGTTA
This sequence comes from uncultured Bacteroidota bacterium, assembly GCA_937950125.1. GTDB lineage: Bacteria > Bacteroidota > Bacteroidia > Bacteroidales > 4484-276 > CALFEP01. The sequence continues at coordinate 452 of CALFEP010000082.1, read as the reverse complement.
CCGACAATAACTTGCCCAGCCGATGTTACAGTTCCAACTGATGCTGGTTTCTGTTATGCAACCGGAGTTGACTTGGGTACTCCTGTTACCGCTGACAATTGTTCAGTTGGTTCTGTTGTAAATGACGCAGTTGAGCCATTTGCATTAGGCACCACCGTGGTAACATGGACAGTAACCGATGGTTCTGGAAATATGGCAACCTGCACACAGAATGTAGTAGTAATTGATACTGAATTACCTACAATTACTTGTCCAGTTGATGTTACTGTTTCAACTGATGCTGGTTTCTGTTATGCAACCGGAGTTGATCTTGGTATTCCTGTAACTGCTGATAATTGTTCAGTTGCTTCAGTTGTTAATGATGCAGTAGAGCCATTTGCATTAGGCACAACCGTTGTAACCTGGACAGTAGAGGATGGTTCAGGCAATATAGCAACCTGCACACAAAATGT
>CALFEP010000081.1 GCA_937950125.1 uncultured Bacteroidota bacterium | reverse complement strand
TTTGGTGCTTTAGTGGCTATCCTATTTTTTTTGCCACGAAATCACGAAAACACAAAAAAAACTTTAGTGCTTTGGTGCTTTAGTGGCTGACTATTTTTTGCCACGAAAACCTGTCTGCATCAGGCAGGCACAAAATCACAAAAAAATCTATTGTTTTAGTGGCATTTTCAAAAAAATGACCTGTGTGGGTTCCTATCATTGTAACGATCGCAAATGCAGAACAATCATGCCGAAACTCAAAACAAACCTTTACTTTTGCCTTTCAAATTTTTATGAACGATGAAAAACTTTTTCAGAAAGTCCATTTGCCTTTTGATACTTCTTACGTGGGTAACCCACTCACAGGCGCAGGATTTTTCGTACAAATGGATTGCTGACCAACTGCAAGCCATTAAAAAACAACTTGTCCCCGACAGCAGGGTAGCCATTCTTGATTTCGAAATTAAAGATACACTTCAAAAGCCGGTAGTCTTAAAAGGGGAGACCGACTTAGCTGATACAAAAAAACAAATCATTGACTTTTTATCCGGAAAAAACATCGCTTTCATCGATTCCATCAGGCTTTTACCAGACCCGTCCCTGGGTGAAAAAACCTGGGCGCTTGCCACCCTTTCGGTTTCAAACCTTCGTGCTGCACCCGATGATGCCTCCGAACTGGTTTCACAGGTGATGATGGGAACTCCCCTCAAAGTGTTAGACTCTCGTAAAGCATGGTTCAGGGTTCAGACCCCGGAATTCTACATTGGCTGGATGGATGCAGCCGCATTGCAACTGCACTCCCTGGCTGAACTGGAAAAATGGAAATTGGTTGACCGGTATTTTTATAACGAACTTACGGGGTTGGCTTTAGATGCTCCCGGTAAAAAAGGAAAAGTGATCTCCGACCTGGTAATGGGCGATCTTTTTGAAGCTGAACAGGTTGGAAAAGGTTTTTTAAAAATTAAAATTCCTGATGGCAGAATGGGTTACGTAAAAAAATCAGCATGCATCAGCTTTAAAGAATGGATTTCCAAAACCCCGGACAGCCGCACAACGCTGGAGGTTGCAGGGCAGATGACAGGATTTCCCTATTTATGGGGCGGAACCTCCACAAAAGGAATCGATTGTTCGGGGTTTGTAAAGATTGTTTTTTATGAGCAGGGAATCGTATTGGCGCGTGACGCTTCGCAACAGGCAAGGTATGGCGAACCGGTTGATTTTGGAAATATCAGCAACCTGCAACCGGGCGACCTGCTTTTCTTTGGAAAGTCGGCCCAGCGGATCACCCATGTTGGAATTTACACCGGGAAAGGTGATTTCATCCATGCTTCAGGAAAGGTTTACATCAGCAGCATTGTACCCGGCGACCCTAAACACGACCCAAAACGAAATTTTGTGGCAGCCCGCCGGATCATTGGGTTTGAAGGGAATGAATGTATTGTCAGGGTAAATGATCATCCCTGGTACATCATAAAACCATAATCACTACATTAATGAAAACCAACCGTCGGAATTTCCTCAAAACCACCGGTGCGCTTGCTTTTGGTGGTGCAATTGGAGTAGAAACGATGTTTGCTGCATCCGGAAAAATGACAAATCCAAATTTCAAAAAAGGCCTTTCACTGAGTATTTTACCTTACGAACTGCAACTGCATCACGTGTTTACACTTGCCAACAGTTCCCGAAAAAGCACGCCAGACGTTCTCACCCGAATCGAATTTGATGGATTTACGGGTTATGGCGAGGCTTCGATGCCTCCTTATCTTGGCGAAAGCATCGATTCTGCCAGACGTTTTCTTTCTGCTTTAAACCTGCAACAATTCACCGATCCTTTCAGGATGGACGACATCCTGGAATATGTGGACAGCGTGATGCCCGGAAATACCGCAGCCAAGGCAGCCGTTGACATTGCGCTTCACGACCTTGTCGGGAAAATGCTGAAGAAACCCTGGTACGAAATCTGGGGATTCAATCCTGAAAACACACCAAACACTTCTTTTACGATCGGCATCGACACACCGGAAGTGGTGAGGCAAAAAGTGGCTGAGGCTGCGCCTTACAAAATTCTGAAAGTAAAGCTGGGGCTTTCCACCGACCGCGAAATGATCGAAACCATCCGTTCGGTAACCGACAAACCCATTTGCGTGGACGTCAATCAGGGCTGGACCGACCGGGTGAAAGCGCTGGAAACCATACACTGGCTCAAAGAGATGGGCGTAATTCTGGTGGAACAGCCTTTGCCAAAAACAGCGGTTGACGACATGGCCTGGCTTACGCAAAACAGTCCGCTGCCAACAGTGGCCGATGAATCGTTGCAACGACTGCCCGATGTGATTAAAGCGAACGGGGTTTACAGCGGCATCAACATCAAACTGATGAAATGCACCGGAATGCGCGAAGCCCACAAAATGCTCACACTGGCCCGTTCGCTTGGAATGAAGGTGATGATTGGCTGCATGACCGAAACTTCGTGTGCGGTTTCTGCGGCTGCACAACTTTCCTCAAAAGCCGACTGGGCTGACTTAGACGGAAATCTCCTGATTTCAAACGACCCTTTTTCAGGCATGCAAATCGTGGATGGCAAGGTAACGTTGAATGAAAGGCCGGGAATCGGTTTAAAGGTGATGAAAAAAGTGTTTTAATTTGATTTTTAAACCATTATGACAATTATTGAAAATGTTTCCCGGTATTTTTATTTGAAGGTGGCCGCTGTGGCAATATCCATAATTTTTTCAGCCTGCAATGGAAACCAACGGGGAGATTCAACCCTGATGGATAAAATTGAATCCGCCATTGCTGGCGATGCCCCAGATGAATACAATCCGCTCAATGCCATGCTGGTAATACCCGGAAATCCGGCGCCGGGAGAAGCTTTTCGCATCGTGGCAACAGGAGGAAGAAACATCCGGAAAGGGAAAATTATTCTCAAAAGCGAAAAAGGAACTTACGGGGCTGAACATAGCAAAACAGGTTCAGAACTGCCCTGCTGGCGCATTGATGATTTTGCCGGTCTCCCGGAAGGAAAATACAAAGCATTACTTGAGATCGAAAAAAATGAGGTCAGCAATCTGGAATTTGAAATTGCCCCAAGGATTGCCTTTTCTAACAAAGGAGCCATCTGGAAAACCACCCGAAGCTGGGACAACAGGTATGAAACCCTTTATTCCGCCTGGATCAATGCACTTTTTCACGGTTGCAGCGAGCAAACCTCATGGCCATCGCTGCACGAGGTAACCCAAGACCGAGAGAGGAATTTTTTGTACAACTGCCTCTCGCTTGATGAGGATAATCCCGAAGGCAAAGTAAAAGTGCTGATGGAACCCGATTGCGCCGATAATCCGTTTTTCCTGAGGGCATATTTTGCCTGGAAACTCGGATTACCCTTTGGATATCACATTTCCGACAGAGGCTGGGTTGGAAAATGCCCTTCAACCGGGCGCTGGGTAACGAACGAAACCCCGACTTCAAAACAAAATCCAGTACTGGCTTTCAACAATTTTGTGAGATTGATGATGGATGGGGTACATTCTGGCACCGCACGCACTGCGTTAGACAACCAAAACGCTGATTACTACCCGGTTTCGCTTGAATTTAGCTCGCTGCGACCCGGAACCGTTTATGCCGATCCTTACGGGCACACCTTCGTGCTTATAAGCTGGGTACCACAAACCAAAAATGCTCCCGGAGTATTGCTGGCAACCGATGCCCAACCCGACGGAACCATCGCCATCAAACGATTCTGGAAAGGTAACTTTCTTTTCAACACCCATGAAGTGATCGGCGAACCGGGATTTAAAGCTTTCAGGCCGATTTTATTTCAGGATGGAAAATTAAGCCTGATGAAAAATGAGGATTTGAATGCAACAGCCGGATATTCACAATTTTCCATACAACAAAAGAACATGGAACAGGAAGATTTTTATCGCACCATCGGGCGGCTGATCAATCCTAAACCACTCGATCCTGATGAGGCTTTGAATGACCTGATAACCTCCCTACATGAGCAGCTTTTGGTGAGGGTAAAATCGGTGGCCAATGGTGAAGAATACATGAAATCGCACCCAGGAACAGTAATTTCGATGCCTCCTGGCGCCAATGCCATTTTTCAGTCGGGTGGCTTATGGGAAGATTATTCCACGCCCAACCGCGATTTGCGGCTACTGATAGCCATGGATGCTGTGATCAGTTTTCCTGATTATGTTGCCAGATTTCCCCAGGATTTTAAAACATCGAAATCCAGCCTGCCGGACGAAATTAAAAGCAAACTGCAAAACCTTCTGGATAAAAAAGTTACAGAACTCACTTTTTCTTATACCCGTTCGGACGGGTCGGCCTGGGAACTTTCGGTTGCCGAAATCCTGAAAAGAATTGATGAATTTGAGATGGCCTACAATCCCAACGATTGTGCTGAAATTCGCTGGGGCGCCCCCGAAAACAGCATCGAAAGGCAAACCTGCAAACGGGTAGCGCCTGCATATCAGTTAAAAAACATGCTTTCGGTGAGGAAATGGTTTAGCCAGAGGCTGCATCCGCCCACATAAAAACTCAATACACCTCGTGTGTCCCGTCCTTCAGGAACCTTATGCTTGCCGGCTCTTTGCACTGTTCAAAACGATCGTAGCTTTTTTTCAGGTCAGCCCACAGGCTGATTTTATCCTTGTCTTTGCTGTAACGGGCAGTCAATCCTGAATAGGTTTTATCGGTAAGCTTTGCAGGATAAATAGCCACATCAATCTTCTCCTGACCGCTGTTGTAGGCCTCGATACAGTAAACATACAATTCGCTTATCATGTTGTCGGTTATGGCAATACACCCCGAAGAGGCGCACCCTCCGTGAATGAAAATGAGGTTTCCCAAACGGCCTTTAACACCGCGCAAACTGTCGGAGGCATTTGGGTAATTAATCTTGAGCGATAAATAATATTTGCTGTAAGGATTCATGTCTGAAATGTGGTAAAAACCTTCGGGTACCTGCAAATCCTTGTAGCGCCGTTTAGGCCCGATCTCTCCTGAAATTTCACAAATCGGAAATTCCTTAACCATTACAAAAGCGGTATCATGCAGATTTTTAGCCCACACTTCAAGTGTTTTTTCCGTCTTAAATGCACGGAGGTAAATTCTGAGGCTATCGCGTGAAAGAGAATGGGCAGTAAGCGCTTTTAAAACAGATTTTTCTTTGCGGGCGTAAGCTTCACGCACCCGTGTAAAATTCATCTGCCCGTTACGGAAAGAGTTTGGGGACTCACCTCCGCTCAGGAACAAAAAAGGCAACAGGATTAATAATAGTCTCATCAACGATTTTAAAAATTTCCGGGCAAAAATACACGAAAATCTTACTCAGGCAACCTGAGAGCAAAATCAACCATGGCCAATGCGTTGTAAAATCCCCCCAAATCCTTTAAAACCAAACTTTTTATCCGTTCAAAAATCACCACCAATGCCAGAATTCATCTTTTCCGAAAGGGCTATCTTT
>CALFEP010000080.1 GCA_937950125.1 uncultured Bacteroidota bacterium | reverse complement strand
CTTGCATATTAAAAAATAACAGGTACTTTTGTTACTCAATTATTAAGAACGCATGATCGACACACTCATCACATCCCGGACACGGATAAAGCTCCTGACCAGGTTCTTCCTGAATGCAGATGCCAGGGCGCATCTCAGGGGGCTCGAAACCGAATTCGGGGAATCCAGCAATGCCATCCGCATCGAGCTTAACCGCTTCGAGAAGGCAGGCCTGCTGGTCTCCGGCTGGGATGGGATTAAGAAAATGTACCAGGCCAACACCAGTCATCCCCTCTACAAGGACATCCACAGCATTCTGTTGAAGCATCTGGGTCTTGACCACATCATCCAGAAGGTGATCGAAGGGTTGGGTGACCTCAGGCGGGTGTACATGACAGGCGATTATGCCAGGGGATTGGACAATGGTACGGTAGATCTGTTGCTCATTGGCAATGATGTGGACAGCGATTACCTGGCAGGTTTGATCGGAAAAGCTGAAAAGCTGATTTCCCGTACCGTGCGTTACCACGTTTGTCCGGAGGTGGAAGAGCAGCAGTACCTGAAGGATGAACAGGAAGAGAACTTCCTGCTGCTTTGGGAAAGTGAGGATTAAATAGCCCTGGCAGATAAGGTAATACTTGTCATGCACATTTGGGTGCAACGGAAATAATATCAGTGGGTTACAGATTTTCCCTGTGACTGACCTGGCGAAGCTGTGTAAAGAAAGTAGGATAGAAAAGAAGGATGGGAGAACATGAGGTCAGTAGAAAGAGTGAACAGCAGAACAAAAGAAGAGGAGATGAGGAGAAGGGTAAATGAGTTTATTTTTTTCCCACATTTTTGTCAACCAGTAATATTTCAGGTTACTTTAACTAATTTTGATCATTAAACCTGGAACAATGAATATCATAAAGCATATTGAGAGCAGGATTATTACAATTGAAGATCAGATGGTAATGATTGATGCTGACCTGGCAGAATTGTATGAGGTAGCGACACGGGATATTAACAAAGCTGTAAAAAACAATCCTGAAAAGTTTCCAAAAGGATATTTTGTCGAATTAACTAAAAATGAGAAGAATGAACTGGTGGAAAATTTCCACCGGTTCAATAAACTGAAACATTCTACAGTTCAACCAAAAGCATTTACAGAAAAAGGACTATACATGCTCGCTACAATCCTGAAAAGCCCGTTGCAACTCAAACAACGCTTGCGATCATCGAAACATTTTCTAAAATCAGAGAATTAGGAAGGAATGTTCAGTTGTTGTCAAATGAAAAAAATGAAGAAACGAAAAAACCGTTGCTCCAAAAAAGTGGTGAGCTCATTGCAGAAATTCTGGATGATGATTTGAATCTAAGCGAAACCGAAACAACAATCGAAATAAATTTTGCTGTTTTGAAATTCAAACATACGATCAAGCGGGATAAGAAATAATAAATTCGCGTAAACTTGTTCTGAGCGTAGTCGAAGTATCCGCGTTCCAAAACAAACCCGGAACAAAACAAACCCGGAACAAAAATCAATGACAATCAATCATTTCGAAGATTTGGAAATTTGGCAGGATGCACGTGAACTGTGTAAGGATATTAAAATAGTAACTGATGGTGAACTGTTTAGCAGGGATTTTAAATTCAGGGATCAGATAAGAAGTTCATCAGGGTCGGTGATGGATTGCATTGCATAAGGATTTGAACGTGATGGCAGTAAGGAATTCATTCAATTTTTAAGCATAGCCAAAGGATCATGTGGAGAAGCCAGGTCTCAAAGCTATAGAGCCTACGATTACGATTACATAGATCAGGTTCAATTAGATGATTTACTGGATAAAACCAGAAGGCTATCAGGTAAAATTGGTAATTTCATTCAATATCTAAAGGGGTCTGGATACAAGGGATCAAAATACAAATAGTGCCAGACATGTTACTTGCCCGAAACAAATAAAACCCGTCCTTCGATCCCACACGTTCTGGACTCAGGGCTCGAACCCAGAACCCGGAACCCGGAATGCCGGGCTTTGCCCGAGCATCCACGACCAAAGGTCGGGACAAAAAAAACCCGCCCTTCGACAAGCGTTCGACTGAGCCATGCCGAAGTCTCAGGGCTCGAATCCGGAACCCGGAACAAAATAAACCCGGAACCAAAAAAACCTGAAACAAAACAAAAATTGAAAAAAAAAGTCTTCGTCTCCGGCTGTTTTGATTTACTCCATTCAGGTCATGTAGCCTTCTTTGAAGAAGCAGCAACTTACGGCGACCTGTACGTAGGGATTGGCTCCGACCGCACCATTCGCGAGTTAAAGGGGAGAAGCACCATCAATACCGAGGCCGAGCGGCTCTACATGGTAAAAGCCCT
>CALFEP010000079.1 GCA_937950125.1 uncultured Bacteroidota bacterium | reverse complement strand
AACATCCTTGAGGCCATTCACCCCGACGATCATGCTACGGTGCGCCAATTTATGCTGAAGGAATTTTCAGGTCCTTACGAATTGCGAATAGTGAAAAAAAGCGGGGAGGTATTTTTTGCCGAGATCGAATCACGTAATTTTCAGTACCAGAATGAATCGTGGAGGGTGTCAGCAATCAGAGATATTACAGAACGTAAAAAGCATGAAGAACTTTTGCGCCAGAGCGAAGAGCGCGCCCGGCTGCATAAATCAACCATTGCCAGCCTGATCGTAGATGACGCTGTGGCATCAGCCGATATTCCCGTTGCATTTAACAGGATTACCGAAATGTTGTGCAGCACCGTCAACGTTCAACGTGCAAGCATCTGGCTATTAAACACCGATGGGTCGCAACTCATTTGCAAATCCTTGTACGACGTCATCAAAGGAACCCATTCGGAAGGACTAATTTTGCTGACGGACGAATTTCCCGATTATTTTGAAGCGCTCAGGTTCGACAATATCATTTGCGCAACCAACGCACTTACTGATCCTGCTACCCGGCAGTTAAGCAATTACCTGCAACAGGAGGGGGTTTTTGCGATGCTCGATACGGGTATTCAAATCGAAGGCGAATTGATTGGGGTGGTTTGCCTCGAACAGATGAACCAGGAACGAAACTGGCACCCTGACGAGCAGTCGTTTGCCAACACCATCGCCGCACTCGTCGGACAGATTGTTTCCAACTCACGCCGCAAGGAAGCAGAGGAAAACGCACGAAAAATTGGTAACCACTACCGTGCCTTAATCGAAAAAGCACCCGATGGAATCGTTCTGATTAACAAAGAAGGGATCATTTTTTATGCAAGCCCCTCAGCCCGCAGGATGTTTGGTTACAGCGAAGTTGAGGAAGTTGACACAAACCCTGCCCGCTTAACCTACCCCGATGACTTGCCCCTGGTGCTGAACGAGATTAATAAAGTGGTTGAAAATCCATCCTACATTCCAACAGTAACCTATCGCTTTGTTGATGTTCAGCAAAAATGGCACTGGGTGGAGAGTACCTTTACCAACCTCTACAACCACCCCGATGTAAATGCCATTGTCATCAATTTCCGTGATATTACTGACCGCATGCAGGCCGAGGAGGAGCTGCGCGAAAGCGAAGAACGGTTCAGGGCATTACACAATGCATCCTTTGGGGGTATTACCATTCACGATAAGGGCAAAATTATTGAGTGTAACCAGGGTTTGACAGAATTAACCGGTTATTCTCAAACTGAACTTATTGGTATGGATGGATTATTGCTGATTGCAAGTCACGAGAGAGAGTATGTAATGGAAAACATAAAACGGGGCTACGAAAAACCATACGAGAGTGTAGGCATAAGAAAAAATGGAGAGGAGTACCCGCTCAGACTGGAAGCAAGAAACATTCCGTATAAAGGTAAAATGGTCCGGACAGTAGAATTCAGGGACATTACAGAACAAAAACGCGCTGAAGCCGCGCTCGTCGAAAGCGAAAAAAAATACCGTCAGCTGGTAGGATCAATACACGAAACCTTAACGGTAATCGACAAAGACGGAAATTTTTTGTTTGCCAACGAAAAAGCAGCCATCAATTTGTCAGGAACAAACATTATTGATAATGTGGTTGCTAAAAATATCCGGAATTTTATTCCGGCGCTCCAGGCCGAAGCTCAAATCAACAGGTACCGGTCGGTTATTGAAAAGCAGGAACTGCTTCAGGAAGAAGTTTTTGTTACTTTTCAGCGCGGCAGCAAATGGTTTATCAATACCTTGCAACCCATTTTATTTGGGGCTGACAATATTCCGGCAGTCATGTCAACTTCGCTCGATATTACCGACCGTAAAAAAGCTGAAATTGAATTGCAGGAAAAGCAGCATTTCATCAATAAAATTGCCGAAAACAGCCCTAACATAATTTATCTTTTCGATGTCAATCAAAACAGGAATATTTATACAAACCGCAGTGTAAGTGCTACCCTGGGCTATTCACCCATCGAAATGACGGATGAAGATCCCGATTTTTTCAACAAACTCATTCATCCCGAAGACCTGGTTCAGTTCAACGCTTTTTACCAAAATATAGGCGCCTGGCCCGAACAGAAAGTATTTGAATATGAGTACCGGATGAAGGCTAAAACCGGTGAGTGGAGGTGGTTTAAAGGTCGGGAAAAAGAATTCCAGCGGGTTGACGGAAAAGTAATTACCATGATAGGCTCCGTTCAGGACATTACCGCTGCAAAAATTGCGGAGAATGCGATTGCCGAAAATGAAGAAAAATTCAGGCTGCTGATCACACAAATGGAACAGGGAATGGCCGTTCATGAAGCCATTATGGATGAATCAGGAGAAATGGCCGATTACCGGTTTATTGATGTAAACGAAAGCTTTGAGCGGATTACCGGGTTGCGCCGGGCTGTCGTACTTGGAAAAACCGTGCTCGAAATGCTGCCAGGTACCGAAAAATACTGGATCGAAGCTTACGGACGTGTTGTAAAAACAGGGAAATCGCTCCATTTCGAAAATTATTCGGCTGAGTTGGGACGCTACTACGAGGTGGTGGCTTACCGGAATCGGATAAATCAGTTTGCAGTGATTATCACCGACATTACCAGTCGGAAAATTTCAGAAATAACACAGCAGATACAGTACAATATCGCGGGTAATGTGCTGGTAGCCGCATCGCTTGCTGATTTGATGCAAACTGTTCGAATCGAGCTTGGTAAACTGTTGGATACCACCAATTTTCTGGTGGCATTATACGACAGCCAAAACGATGAGTTTCACAAGTTAATTTACCAGGACGAAAAAGACGATTTCACAACCTGGAAAGCCGAAAACTCATTATCAGGGCAGGTTGTCAGAAAAAGGAAAACCCTGCTATTGAACCGAGCGGCGATTGAGAAACTTGCTGAGAAGGAAAACCTTCACCTGTTAGGTTCACCGGCAGCCTGCTGGCTTGGTGTTCCAATCATGACGCATTCAAAAGTTTATGGCGTGATGGTGCTCCAGAGTTACACCAACAGCCAGGCTTACCATGCCGGCAACGCCACTTTGCTCGAAATGGTTGCCCACGAAATCAGCATATTTATCGAGCGGCAACAATTGATTGAAGACCTGACAGCCGCCAAACTGAAAGCCGAAGAAAACGACCGGCTCAAATCGGCATTCCTGGCCAACATGAGCCACGAAATAAGAACTCCCATGAATGGAATTCTTGGCTTTACCGACCTGCTCAAAGATGAAGACGCCAGCTTTGAAGAACAGCAAAAGTACATCGAGGTAATCGAAAAAAGTGGTCAGCGTTTGTTAAACCTTATCAACGATCTGATTGATATTTCGAAAATAGAAGCCGGACAAGTTAACGTGTTATTTTCGGAGGTCGATGTTCATGAGGAAGCGAAGATACTTCATTCGTTTTTCATGCCTGAGGCCAACAAAAAATCCCTTGGCTTTTCGTTGCAGATGCAGCCAATTCCGCATGGCAAACAACTGATTACCGACAAGGATAAATTTTTGTCAGTCATCACCAACCTCATCAAAAATGCGCTGAAATTTACCGACAGCGGCGAAATTACCTTTGGTTATGCCCCTGCAGGCAGTGATGTGAGGTTTTTTGTACGGGATACCGGCCGCGGTATTCCTCACGACAAGCTACAAATGATCTTCGATCGTTTTGGCCAGGCCGATGTCAGCCTCACGCGAAATTACGAAGGCGCCGGACTTGGGCTATCCATAGCAAAGGCTTACGTCGAAATGATGGGTGGCGAAATTGGGGTAAATTCACAGGAAGGCGAAGGCTCTGAATTTTATTTTACCTTGCCGCTTACCGAAAGTCAGAAAATTACCTCATACCCCGGCGCGGCAATACCGGATGAGCAGCATCAGGATTCGGTTCATGCAAAAATTAAAGTACTTGTAGCCGAGGATGACGAATTTTCAGTAAAATATTTTTCCATCAAACTCAAGGATATTGCCTCGGAAATCTATTACACAAAAACAGGAACCGAAACTGTTGATTTTGTCCGAAACCATCCGGATATTCAACTCGTACTCATGGACATTAAAATGCCGGGTATGGATGGCCTGGATGCCACACGGCTGATCCGTCAGTTCAATAAGTCAGTGATCATTATTGCGCAAACAGCCTATGCCCTTACAGGTGACCGTGAAAAGTCGCTGAACGCTGGTTGCAACGATTACATGAGTAAACCCATAAACAAGGAAGTGTTGATTCGCCTGATTGAGAGGTACTTTTAACAGAACATGGAAAAAATGTCAATCGTGTAAATTTGAAAGGTATTTTATAATGATGAGTCCGGTTTAAAAAGGTCGTGTTTTTGAAAATGCCATAAAACCTTTAATGAGTATGCCGCAGTATCACCCAAACCTGCCCGTAACCTGCCTGCTAAAGGCACGAAGGCAGTCGGGTTATGGAGGTAAAAAAAAGTTTTTACAACAACCCAATAAATTATTAAAACCATGGAATACAGGCTGAAAGATTTGATTGATATCCCGCTGCTGCAGGATTTGCAGGAAAAACTAAACCAGGTTTATTCGTTCCCGTCAGCCATCATCGATAACGAGGGCAATGTGCTGACAGCCGTTGCCTGGCAGGATGTGTGTACCAAATTTCACCGCACACACCCCGAATGCCTCAAAGCGTGTATTAAAAGCGATCAGTACATTCTTGATCATCTTCATGAGGCCAGTCCGGCTGTGAGTTACCAGTGCCCGCATGGATTGATTGATAATGCAAGTCCTATCATCATCGATGGCAAACATTTGGGAAATTTTTTTACAGGCCAGTTTTTTCTCGAAAAACCAGACCTTGAATTTTTCAGACAACAGGCACACAAATATGGTTTCGATGAAGAATTGTACCTCGAAGCTGTGCAAAAGGTTCCTGTCTGGTCAAAAGAAAGACTAACCGTGTATCTGGATTTTATCAAAGGCTTTATCGAAATCATTGCCGGGATTGGTCTCAGGCAATTAAAGGAAATTGAAACAAAAAATATCCTCCTGGAAAAGGAGGACCGCCACCGGGCGATCATTCAAACTGCCATCGATGGCTTCTGGATAAACGACACACAGGGCAACCTGCTCGAAGTAAACGAAACCTACTGCAAAATGTCGGGGTACACCATGGAGGAATTACTCAAAATGAAAATTTCTGACCTTGAGGCCAACGAAATTGCCACCGATACGGATGCTCATTTGCAAAAGGTTATCAGCAAAGGTCACGATCGTTTTGAATCGAAGCACCGGCGCAAGGACGGAAGCCTTTTTGATGTTGAAGTCAATGTTCAGTACCGGCAATCAGAGGGTGGCCAGTGCGTGGTTTTTATTAATGATATTTCAGAACGAAAGCTGTCCGAGGAAGCCGTCAAAAACGAACGCGACCAGGCGCAATTGTTCCTCGACATTGCAGGGGTGATGATGGTAACCCTTAACAGCGAAGCGGAAATAACCATGATCAACCGCAAAGGTTGTGAAATTCTTGAATGCAAAACCTCGGCTGATGTGTTGGGTCTCAACTGGATGGAGGTCTTTATTCCTGAAAGGATCAGAAAAGAGGTTACTTCTGTTTTTCGTTACCTGATGGACGGAAATGTGAAGGATGTGGAATATTTTGAAAATCCGGTCGTCACCAGAACGGGAAAGGAAAGGATGATTGCCTTCCATAACACCGTGCTTCACGATCAGAATGGCAGAATCAACGGTATTCTTTTTTCAGGAGAGGATATTACCATTCGTAAAAATGCATTGAATAAACTGCTCGAATCCAAGCAGATCATCGATGGGATATTCAATGCCATTCCTGCGCGAGTATTCTGGAAAGATAAAAATCTTCGTTACCTTGGTTGCAACGATGCTTTTGCACATGATGCAGGGCTTTCGGGAAGTGATGAAATTTTAGGAAAAGATGATTTTCAGCTGGTTTGGAAAGACCAGGCTAAACTATACAGGTCCGACGATATGGAAGTTATCACTACCGGGCTTCCAAAACTCAACATCGAAGAGTTGCAAACCACTCCTGCAGGAACTACCATAACACTGTTAACCAGCAAAATACCTATTAAAAATGAATTCGGCGAAGTTACCGGAGTCATCGGAACCTATCTGGATATCACAGAACGCAAATTAGCACACGATGCCCTCAGGTTACGTGAAACGTACCTGACCGCGATCATCGAAAACCAGCCGGGACTGCTGTGGCTCAAGGATACGGATGGAAAATTCCTTGCCGTTAACCAGGTCTTCGCCAAATCGTGCAATGCCGGAAACCCGGAGTCGGTCGTTGGTAAAACCGATTTTGATATATGGCCAAACGAACTTGCCACAAAATATGTGGAAGACGATAATCGGGTGATGCAGTCGATGAAATCCATCATCACTGAGGAGCCTATTGCTGATCAGGGAGTGATAAGCTGGTTCGAGACATTTAAAACCCCAATCATCGATCAAAGTGGTTCCGTAATAGGAACAACCGGGTTTTCGCGTAACGTTTCGGAGCGTAAAAAGGCTGAAATTGCCCTGCGTGAAAGCGAAGAACGATTTACACTTGCCATGAAAGCAAGCAACGATGGTTTGTTTGACTGGAACCTGGAAACAAATGGTATTTATTATTCCCCGGGGTGGAAAAAAATGTTGGGTTATGCCGAGCATGAACTTCCCAATGATTTTTCCATTTGGGAAACCCTTACCGAGCCTGAGGATGTGAAAAAATCGTGGGCAGAACAGCGAAAACTCATCTCCAGGGAGATTGACCGCTTTGTAATGGAGTTCAAAATGAAACACAAAGATGGCCATTGGGTTGATATCCTCTCGCAAGCTGAAGCCATTTTTAATGAAAGCGGCAAGGCCATCCGAATTGTCGGGACACACACAAATATTACAGAACGAAAGCTTGCTGAACGAAAACTTCGTGAAAAAGACATCGAGTTCGTGAAACTGGTGGCAAATGTTCCCGACCTGATCTTTCAGTTTACACGAAAACCCGACGGATCATATTGTGTCCCAATCGCTTCACAGGGTATTAAAAATATTTTTGGATGTTCACCCGAGGATGTTGTTGACGATTTCACGCCGATTGGCCGCGTAATTTATCCTGAAGATAACGAAAGGGTTATTGCTGACATCGAATACTCAGCCAGGCACCTCACCTATTTTACCTGTGAGTTCAGGGTTCAGATACCCGGAAGAGGAATCCAGTGGATTTATTCGAGGTCAACCCCCGAAAAATTGCCCGACGGAAGTGTTACCTGGTATGGATTTAATGTGGATATCACACCGCTTAAAATGGCTGAAGAAGCCATTAAAATCAGCGAGGAAAAATTCAGGGCAATGTCAGAGCAAACCTCCGACCTTATTTCACTTACCGATACCAATGGGGTACTCACTTATGCTTCTTCGGCCGCCAAAGACATTTTTTATTTTGAGCCTGAGGAAATGATTGGCCGCAATTTTATCGATTTTCTCGATGAATCAGCAATTCCAAAAGCTTTGGAACATTTTGTCAATACAACGTCGAGGGGTGAAAAAGTGAGAAGCCTTGAACTGACAATGAAACGAAAAGACGGGTCATTGTTTACCGGAGAATTGAATGGTGCACTTTTCAACGTGAGTTCCCAGGCTGGCACAATTGTTAATATCCGTGATATTTCGGATCGTAAAAAAGCAGAGACCGAATTAATTAACGCAAAACTTCTGGCCGAGGAAAACGCGCTCAGGATGAAATTGGCCCAGCAAGCGAGCAATGCCGGTGAATGGGACTGGAATATCGAGAAAAACCAATTCTTTTGGTCGGAAGAATTTTTGAAGGTGTTTGGTATGCCGCCAGATACCGTTTCCGGATTTGAATCGTGGACAAAAGTGGTTCATCCCGAAGATATTCAAGGAGCAACGGCCCGCATCATGCAGGCAATCGAACGCCACGAGGAACTGATTAACGATTACCGCATCATTCTTCCTGGCAACGAAATCAGGTGGATCAGGTCGTCAGGTCATACAATTTATTCCGGTGATAAACCGGTGCGCATGCTTGGGCTATGTTGGGATATTACCGATCAGAAGCTGAATGAGCAGGAACTGAAGGATGCCAAGGAAAAAGCAGAAGAAAGCGACCGGCTGAAATCGGCATTCCTTGCCAACATGAGCCACGAGATTAGAACACCCATGAATGGGATACTGGGATTTACCGACTTGTTGAAAGATGCGGGTAAAAGCCCTGAAGATCAGCAGCGGTACATTGGTGTGATCGAAAAAAGCGGACAGCGCCTGTTAAATCTTATCAACGACCTTATTGATATTTCAAAAATAGAGGCAGGGCAGGTAAAACTCGTCCTGTCAGAAATGGACGTTCTTCAGGAAACGCTTTCACTGCACGCATTTTTCATGCCCGAGGCCCTAAAAAAATCGCTTTCCTTCAATTTGCAACTTCAGCCGGTTCAAACCGAATGCAGGATCATCACCGACAAGGATAAATTTTTATCAATATTGACCAACCTGATTAAAAATGCACTCAAGTTCACCGATAATGGCGAAATTATTCTTGGGTATGTTCATGAAGGCAGTTTTATCCGGTTTTTTGTAAAAGATACCGGAAGAGGAATTCCGGCGGACAAGCAACAAATGATTTTCGACCGCTTTAGCCAGGCCGATGTAAGCCTTACACGCAATTATGAAGGCGCTGGCCTTGGGCTTTCCATTGCCAGGGCCTATGTTGAAATGTTGGGCGGCGCCATTGGGGTAATATCGCAGCCACGCATTGGCTCGGAATTTTTCTTTACCTTGCCCGACACCGGCGCAAATAAGGAAGCCCTTCGCCCGGTGGCAGAAATGCCCTCACCGCCACTGAGCGATACATTGCCACGGAAAATAAAAATTCTGGTGGCGGAGGATGATGAATTTTCGGTGCAGTATTTTTCAATTAAACTACAAGATATTGCCACTGAAATTTATTATACAACCACCGGACCTGATTCCGTAGAGTTTATCAGGAATCACCCGGATACCGATCTGGTACTGATGGATATTAAAATGCCCGGTATTGACGGTTTACAGGCTACTGAGATGATAAGGCAGTTCAACAAAACCGTTGTAATTATTGCCCAAACAGCATATGCCCTTTCAGGCGACCGGAAGAAAGCCATCGATGCCGGATGCAACGATTATCTGGCAAAACCCATAAAAAAAGATGATTTGTTGGTCGCCATTGCCAGGTATTTCAAGTAAAAAACGACAAAAAAAGGTTTGCCGTTGCCTTATGAAAAGAGGGTTGAAAAAAATATTTTTTATGCAAAGTGGCTAAAAAAATTATCTTTGGGCAAACGAACCTGAAGTTTTTGGTAATCAAATAGAAACCATTTTATGACGAAAAAAAGTAAAAGTGTTGGCGAACCACACGAAAACCCGGATAAATTGTTTTGTGTCGGAATAGGTGCTTCGGCAGGTGGGCTTGAGGCCATCGAAGTTTTCTTTAAAAACATGCCCGAAAACACAGGAATGGCTTTCGTTGTGGTGCAACATCTTTCGCCCGACTATAAAAGCCTGATGATGGAGTTGCTTTCACGCCACACAAAAATGCCCATTCACAGGGTGGAAGACGGGATGATTGTTAAACACGACAACATTTATCTTATTCCTCCCAAAAAAAATATGACCGTTTTTGGCGGACGTCTTTATCTTACCGATCACAGCCACGGGATGGGGCTGAATTTGCCCATCGATATTTTCTTCAGGTCGCTGGCGCAGGACTTTGGTAAAAATGCCATCGGCATCGTGCTCTCGGGCACAGGCAGCGATGGAGCCCTGGGCATCAGGGCAATAAAGGAATCGGGAGGAACCGTTCTGGTGCAGGACGATAAGAGTGCCAAGTTCGACGGTATGCCGCGCAGTTCAATTGCCACCGGTATGGTTGACTTTGTGCTGTCGCCTGCCGAAATGCCCGAAAAACTCATCAGCTACATCAAACATCCTTTCATAACCCGGTCGGGTGACGACAAATCCGACTTTTCGAACAATAGCCAGTTGCTTAAAATTCTGAAAGTGATCCGCGACCGTGTAGGGGTCGATTTTACATACTACAAACCCAACACCATCGTCCGCCGTCTCGAAAAACGATTGGGAATCAATCAGATTGACGATTTTCAGCAATACCTCGATTTTCTGGGTTATGCCCCCAACGAGGTGAATATTCTCTACAAGGATTTGCTTATCGGGGTTACACAGTTTTTCAGAGATACCGAAGCTTTCGACCTGTTAAACGAAAAACTGATTCCTGAAATTCTGAAAACAAAGAAAAGCGGTGAAACCGTAAGAATATGGTCAGTGGGCTGTTCCACAGGCGAGGAAGCTTACTCGGTGGCTATGCTCATTGCCGAATATCAGGAAGCAAACAACCTGGAACTGGATGTAAAACTGTTTGCCACCGACATCGACAAGGAGCATGTCGAAATTGCCGGCAACGGAACCTACCCTGAAAGCATCATCACCGATGTTTCTCCCGAACGCCTGCACAAATTTTTTGAAAAGAAAAACGGTGGTTATCATGTAAATGAACGGCTTCGCCGTATGGTAATTTTTGCGCAGCAAAACATCATCAAAGACCCGCCTTTTTCGAAACTCGATCTGATTGTTTGCCGCAACATGCTTATTTACCTTAACCCCGACATGCAGCGCAAAATCATCTCCATGTTCTACTATTCACTCGTCTCTGGTGGCGGGTTGTTTCTGGGCAGCAGCGAAACCCTGGGCGAAATGTCCGAAGGTTTTGAGGTGGTAAGCAGCAAGTGGAAACTCTACCGTCATAAAGTAGGGTTCAGGCCACCGGTGATTACAAATTACATGCTTCCGCTGCAAATACAGTCACGTGCCATACAACGTACCCACGAGCCGCTCAACCTGAATGCAGTCGAAAAAGCAATTTCCGACAACATCCTGCTCGATTTGCTGGAGCATGTAATGCCTCCATCGGTCATTGTCAACGAAAGTTTCAACATTATCCACGTTTTTAAAGATGTAAACGAATTTATTAAAATACCTGCCGGCAAGGCACGATTTGATGTGTTGAGCATGGTGCGACGCGAAATGTCGGTGGTGCTTGGCAATATGCTGCATAAGGTGTTCAACGAAAACAAAGAAGTAATTTTTAAAGACATAAGGCTTAAAGAAGAAAATAAACTCGTAAACATAACGGCTAAACCGCTGAATGACCGTTTTACCAGTAAAAGATTCGTTATTGTTTCCTTCGAAAGTGTTGATAACCCTGTTAAGGAAGACGATCAGGAAGTTCCTGAAAAATTCGATCTCAACAATCAGCTCACCGAACGGTTTATCGAGCTCGAAAAAGAGCTTCAGTTTACCAAGGAAAATTTGCAGGCAACCATCGAAGAGCTCGAAACCAGCAACGAAGAATTGCAAAGCACCAACGAGGAATTGATAGCCTCGAACGAAGAGTTGCAAAGCACCAACGAGGAGCTTCAGTCGGTAAATGAGGAACTTTACACGGTGAATTCCGAGTATCAGAAAAAAATTGAAGAGCTTACCCAGCTCAACAACGACATGAACAACCTCTTGAAAAATACCAACATCGGTATTCTGTACCTCGACCGCCATTTGAAAATAAGGAAATACACCAGCATGATAACCCGTGTTATCAATGTGATGGAAATGGACATCAACCGACCTATCAGGCATATTTCGCTTAATGTAAAGTACAGAAATTTTATAAAAGACATCGAAGAGGTGCGCGACACCCTTCAAAGCAAGGAAACCGAGCTTCAGGATAATGAAGGAAACTGGAACCTGATACGCATTTTGCCATACAGAACCCTTGATAACGCCATCGAAGGCATTACAGTGACCATCGTTGATATTTCAAAACTCAAACAATCCGAACGCAAAGTCGAAACCATTGGTAACCAGCTTGAACTCGTACTTAGCGTGGGCAATGTTGCCTGGTGGGACTGGAATTATCTTACACACGAGGTTAAGTTCAGCGACGAAAAAGCCCTTATGCTGGGATACGATCCCAAAGAGTTGAACAAATTTGATGTTTACGACTGGACCAATCAGGTTCACCCACAGGATTACGAGCCGATGATGAAAGCGATGAAGGATCATCTGGAAGGGAAAACCATCGATTATCAGTCGATTTACCGCATAAAGGCTAAAAACGGAACCTGGAAATGGTTTTACGACAAAGGCTCGGTTGTGGAACGCGACGTTGCCAACAAACCCGTCAGAATTACAGGAATTGTGCTTGATATGACGAGTTTGAAGGAAAGTGAAAACCGTTACAAATATCTCTTCGATTCCATGTATCAGGGCGTGGTGTATCAGGATGTCAACGGACATATTATTGCCGCCAATGCCGCAGCCGAACATATACTTGGATTAACAGCCGATCAATTGATGGGGCGCCGGTCAGCCGATCCCCGGTGGAAGGCCATCCATAGTGATGGCAGCGATTTCCCTGGCGAAACCCATCCTTCGATGGTTGCCCTGAAAACCGGCAAAGAAGTATCAAAACAGCTCATGGGTATTTTTCACCCTGTCAAAAACAAATATTGCTGGATTTTGGTGAGCGCCATGCCACAATTCCGTGAAGGCGAAGTAAAACCATTCCAGGTGTTTACTACTTTTGATGACATTACCGACCAGATTGAGGCCGAAAAAGAAATTACCAGAATGAACAAACTTCTTTTCAGGGTGCTCGACAATAGCTCCGATGGAAAACTGGTGGTTGATAAAACTGGAAAGATTACCTATGTGAATAAACGTGTTGAGACTTTGTTTCAAAGGCCGGCCAGCGAAATTGTAAACAGGTTTTATAACGACGCTTCGTGGAAAAGCACCGATGCGGACGGAAAAACCCTTACTGATGAAATGTTGCCTTTCGCACTTGTTGTTGAAACCAAAACCGAATTGCGAAATTTTATTATGACCATCGAAGGCACAGACCATCAGCCAATAGAGCTTAAAATCAGCGGATCGCCCATTTACGACGAAAATGGCGAGGTAGAAGGTGTGGTGTTCAGCATTGAATAAAGCAAGGTCGGTACTGTTTTAAATGGTTGCCCCGGAGTTTGTATTTTCAGCAGCAAAAAGATTGACTCATGATTTTGTTTAACGTTTGATTCGGAAAGTTTTGTAAAAAAATGAAAAATTGACCGACAAATAGTATTGATTATTAAGTATTTGATACATTTTCTGAAATTTTAATTAAGTTGCCATGGCAAAAAAATCGGATGAATTAAGAAGAAAAGCAGAAGAAATACTCGCCATCAGAAAATCGATGCCTGATAAACATTTATCAGATTTGAATGTTGACCGGCTTTTGGAGGAATTGAGCGTTTTTCAGATCGAACTTGAACTGCAAAATGAAGAATTGCTCAGGAAACAAACAGAATTGGAAATTTCTAAAAACGAATTTGAAAACCTGTTCAACACAGCACCCAATGGTTACCTGGTAATCGATAAAAACCTCATAATCAAAAAATGTAACCAAACATTTGCAACCCTTGTCGGGCTTAACATTGGCAGGGTTGTCAACTCCAGGTTTTCAGAATACCTGATGCCGGAATACCAGGATGAATTGTATTTGAAGTGCCGAAATCTGTTTAAGATGGGTGGGATTGAAAACTGCGAAATTGTTCTTAAAACAAGCCATAACGAAAAAGTCTTTGTTCGTCTTGACGGATCATTTATTAGCAACAAAGCCGATGATTTTGTCAGGATTAGTGTGATTGATATCACGCTTGAAAAAATGAATGAAAGAGAAATTAAGGAAAAAAACACAAAAATCCTTACACAAAACGAGGAACTTCAGGCCCAGAACGAACAATTGTCGCAGCAAAACGAAGAAATAGTTTCAGCCAATCTCGAACTCATTGAACTCAACAAACAGTTGAACTTTCAAAAGGCAAAGGCACAAAGCTATTTAGACCTTGCCGGTGTAATGTTTGTTGCCGTTGGCGGCGACGAAAAGGTTTTTCTGGCCAACCAAAAAGCCACCGAAATTTTAGGCTACTCACAAAAAGAGATCATCGGAAAAAACTGGTTTGATAATTTTCTGCCTGTATCGCAGCGGGAGCTTGTGAGAGGTCTTTTTCATAAAATAATAGCTGGTGAGATTAGAAGTGTGGATGAATACGAAAATGACATCCTAAACAGGCATGGCGAATCCAGGTTAATTTTGTGGCGAAACACCATTCTGAGAGATATCGACGGAAAACCGGTGGGCACTTTAAGTTCAGGCGCCGATATTACTGAACGCAGAAAAGCCGAAAATAAATTGCGCAAAAGCGAGGAACAATACCGCACACTCATCGAAACGGCCAACGAAGGTTTCTGGCTGATGGACGAAAACCATGTTACGGTGCATGTGAATGAAGCTATGACAAAAATGATTGGATATTCAGAAACAGAAATGGTGGGTGAAAGAGTTGAGAAATTCTTTTTTGAGGAGGATATGGAATTTCACAAACAGCGAATGGCCAACAGACATCGGGGGGAAGATGAAATTTATGAACGCCGGTTCCGCCGCAAGGATGGCACTGAACTTTGGACACTGGTATCAGCCAAAGCCCTCAAAAATCCTGACGAAACCTTCGCCGGATCATTCGCCTTGTTTACCGACATTACCGCACGCAAATATGCCGTGGAAGCCCTGAAACAAAGTGAGATGAAATTCCGTACCTATATCGAAAATTCGCCCACGGCTGTTTTTATAGCCAATGAAACGGGGAAATACCTCTTTGTAAATTCTTCAGCATCCAGCCTCTTGGGCTATTCGGTCGGTGAATTGAATAATATGTCAATCCCTCAGATTTTGCCTGAATCAGAACTCCAAAAAGGATTGGCTGATTTCAACAAGGTAAAAACCACAGGATATTCCGAAAACAATGAGTTGAAATTTAAGAAAAAAGATGGCGTCATTATCGACGTATTGATTGCCTCAGTAAAACTTAAAGAGGGCGAATACATGGCTTATTGCCGCGATATCACCGAATTAAAAAATACACAACGTGAACTGTTGCTCAAAAACGAAGAATACCAGCAACTGAATGAGGAACTACAGCAAAATATTGAGACAATCAGGGAAATAAACGAACAGCTCGAAGTTGCAAAAGGTCGTGCCGAAGAATCGGATCGGCTGAAATCGGCCTTCCTGGCCAATATGAGCCACGAAATCCGAACCCCGATGAATGGCATCCTGGGCTTTGCCGAACTGCTTAAAGAGCCCGACCTTTCAGGCGAAGAACAGCAAAAGTACATTAGCATAATCGAGAAAAGCGGTCAGCGCATGCTCAACATCATCAACGACCTGATTGATATATCGAAAATTGAAGCGGGGCAAATGGAAGTGCATACCTCGTTGACCAACATCAACGGCCACCTGAGTACTTTATTTGTGTTCTTCAGGCCTGAAGCCGAAAGAAAAAATATACGGCTTTCGTTCACATGCGCCTTACCTGATGCCGAATCGATCATTTTGACCGACAGCGAAAAAATTTACGCCATTCTTACCAACCTGATCAAAAATGCCATTAAATATACACACCAGGGTTCAATTGAATTTGGGTACCACAAAAAGAACGGCAGGCTTGCGTTTTTCGTCAAAGATACCGGAATAGGCATCCGACAGGAAAAGTTGGGCGCCATTTTCGAAAGGTTTGTACAGGCCGATACCATGATTACAAAACCTTATGAGGGAGCTGGTTTGGGGTTATCTATTTCGAAGGCCTACGTTGCCATGCTGGGAGGTGAAATATGGGTAGAGTCTGAGTTTGGAAATGGGAGTACATTCTGGTTTTCCATTCCCTACATTCAGGAAACCCACGAACCAAAACCTACTCTTGAAGCAATAAAGGCTGATGCTGATAAAAGTTTGAAAAAACTAAACGTGTTGATTGCCGAGGATACCGAAGCGTCGGATGTTTACCTCACACAGATTGTGAAAAAAATCAGCGCCAGTGTTTCGCATGTCACTACCGGCGATGCTGCCGTTGCCTTTTGCCGCGATCATCCTGAAACCGACCTTGTGCTGATGGACATAAAAATGCCTGTCATGGATGGTTATGAAGCCACCAAACGAATCAGGGAATTCAACCGCAATATTGTAATCATTGCGCAAACGTCCTACGCACTGACAGGTGACCGCGAAAAATCGTTAGAGGCAGGTTGCAACGATCATATATCAAAGCCGCTAAAGAAAATTCAACTGCTCGAAATGATCATGAAATATTTCTGACAACGGGTATTGGATTTTCATTATTCCAGGGGTACTGGCCTGTAAAACTTTACATGACCTTTTGTTACATAATTCAGGTTAAATTCGCTTAACCCCACTTTTCGCCCCGAAAATTCTGTATTCTGATGCGCCAGCTCGTATATCAGGTTAT
>CALFEP010000078.1 GCA_937950125.1 uncultured Bacteroidota bacterium | reverse complement strand
TTAGAATTTGGAGTTAGGAATATCGAATATTGAATATCGAATATTGAATATTGAAATACAATGAATTAATGTAATGCTCTAAAAACTGAGAACAACACAAAACACCAAACAACTTGATTGATTTAAAAAACAAAACGGACTTTACCAGGCAGGAACTTGTTGAACTGCTTTCGCTTGAAGGCGAAGAACTTAAAATGCTTTACAATAAAGCTGCGGAAGAAAAACTGAAGCATGTTGGCAATAAAGTCTATTACCGGGGCCTGATCGAATACTCGAACCGCTGCGCTAAAAATTGCTATTATTGCGGTGTCCGGCGCGGAAATAAAGGCATCGGAAGGTATGAACTTACCGATGAAGAGGTATTGGAAGCCGCCCGGCTGGCCTTCGAGAAGAATTTCGCTTCTTTGGTCATTCAATCAGGGGAAAGAAGCAGCCGGCAGTTTGTAAAAAAAATTGCCTTTCTGCTTGAAAAAATCAGGGAATTATCGGGTGGAAAATTGCGCGTCACCCTTTCGATGGGTGAACAGACAGAGGATACGTTCCGACTATGGCGCGAAAGCGGCGCACAGCGTTACCTGCTGCGCATAGAAAGTTCAAACCCCGAATTGTACAAAAAAATACACCCTGACAATGCATTGCACAGTTACGAAAACCGGCTGAGAGCCATCGAACTGCTGCGCAAAACAGGCTACCAGGTTGGTACAGGGGTTATGATCGGGCTGCCTTTTCAAACCTTGGACGACCTGGCCGGCGATTTGCTCTTTATCAAAAAGTACGACATCGATATGATTGGCATGGGACCTTACATTGAGCATGAAGACACACCGTTGTACGAATATCGTCACCTGTTGTTGCCAAAAGAAAAACGCTTTGAACTTTCGATGAAAATGCTGGCATTGTTGCGCCTTATTATGCCTACCGTAAATATGGCCGCCACCACTGCCATGCAAACCCTCGATCCGGAAGGCCGTGAAAAAGCGCTTCGCATTGGTGCAAATGTGATCATGCCAAATCTTACACCCCTCAAATACCGCGAAGGTTACCTGTTGTACAAGGACAAACCCAACATTCACGAAGAAACCGATGTGAGCCTTAAAAAACTGGCTGAAGCCATCCGGCAGGCCGGCTGTCAGCTTGCTTTGGGAGAATGGGGCGATTCGGAACATTATTCCGCAAGAGTCAGATAATTGCTTTTGATGATAGATGGCTTACCTGTCGTCTTCGCTTTTTGCTTTACCTAAAATCAAGTTATTGACATAAAATCAGTTGGATACGGCAGTAAAACAGGGCTTGTGCAATTCAATTTTTTTCCAGACAAAGCGTTTAACCTACTAACGATAACACATTTCAAAAATGAAAACATTGGAAGAATGCGTGGTTGCAACGATGGATGGTACCAACACAGCAATTTTTCAGCATTTACCCTATATTCTCCAGGATATATGGGAATTTGGGTCAAATCCCGATACAATGATCAAAATTATCAAAAGAAGATTTGCGCAGTATGATAACCTGAAAATCCTTGATTTGGGATGTGGAAAAGGCGCTGTTTCAGTAAAGTTGTCTAAAGCGTTGGCTTGCAAATGCCATGGTGTTGATGCCATCCCCGGTTTTATTTCATTTGCACAACAGAAAGCCAGGGAATTTGGTGTCAGTCATCTTTGCAGTTTTGAGGTTGGCGATATCCGTGAATTAGCAAATCGTTTCGCTGACTTTGATGTGGTCATTCTTGGGTCAATAGGACCTGTTTTTGGTGACTTTTATTCAACCCTGACAATTTTATCAAAATGTGTTGCAAACAACGGGATTTTTATCATCGACGAAGGTTTTATTGAAGATGAAAGCAATTTTAATCATCCGCGTGTTTTTAAGAAAAGCCAGGTCCTGCATCAGATTGAAATGGCTGATATGGAACTTTCAGAAATGATTTTTGCAAATGCCGATGAAGTCAAGTCTGTGGATGATCTTATTTTTACCAGGCTGAAAAAACGTTGTTACGAACTCATTGAAAAATATCCTGAAAAGGAAAATTTATTCCTTGATTACATTAAAAATCAAGAATTTGAAAATGAATATCTGGAAAACAAGATTACTGGCGTTACCATGGTGATCAGGCCAAAAACCAACCCGTCAATTCAAAGCTAAATGGTTAATAATCATTACATCCTGTAAATATTCGTCAGACCAACGACACGGTTGATAAATCACATTTAATCAATTTTTTTTCTTCAGTTAAAATCTTCTAATATGCTCATTTTGATATGGTAATCACGTTTTTCGGGTCAGTACCATTGGAAAACATATTTTTGTAACATGATTAAAAAGTTTCTCCTGATATTGTTTGTTGCTTTTCTTGCTCAAAAAAAAGTTGGAAATGAAACTACGAATCCAATCAACAGCAATGATGACATATACACGGTGATGCATCTCGAAACGTCTGGCCTGACGCCAGAAGCCTGGCGCCTGGCAATCAGAGGTTTTGAAAGGCTGTTGGCGACTGGAAAATTGAACAACGATTCCATCCTAACCATCATCGACTTTTCGCAGTCGAGCAAAAACAAAAGGCTTTATGTGATCGACATGAACAGGCAACTGCTGCTGCACAACACCTATGTAGCCCACGGACTAAACTCAGGTGAAGAGTTTGCCGAAAAATTCTCCAACAAATCCGGCTCATGGATGAGCAGCCTGGGATTTTACATCACCCGAGGCACAAAGGAAAGCGCGACTGTGGGCCTGTCGCTGATTCTGGAAGGGCTCGAAAAAGGATTCAACAATCAGGCAGAACAACGCCAAATAATCATGCACGGCGCCTGGTATTCCACCGAAACCTTCATCAGGCAGCATGGGCGGCTTGGTAGAAGTCACGGCTGCCCGGCAGTACCTCTAAACATGATTAAACCTCTTTCTGAAATTATCAAAGACGGTTCCTGTATTTTTATCTACAGTCCCGACAGAGATTACCTGAGTAAATCGAAACTATTAAACTAAATCTCTTTATTGATTGAGAAACAGGTATGTAAGTAAAAATGGTTGATTTTTTCAGCGGCAGGAAGGTCGCAGAAAATGGCCAGATTTAAGCATGGGTAAAACTCAGCCCTCTTTCTTCCATATTTTCAGAAATTTAAGATAATCAGACTGCTGGTTAAGGTTCTTGTACCAGCATTGATTTTCAAAATCAACAAAATGACTTTTCTTCAATTTTGCCAATTCAGAAACTTTGAATTTGTTTTGAGCGATTAGCTTTTCAATTTCAGGAACGACGCTTTTACGATAAATTGCAAATAGTGGTTCAAAATGATCTTCTTTTTCAAATGGCATAACTATTTCAAAATCAACAGCCAGTTCAATCATTTTATGAATTGTTTCAAGGTTCATCACTGGAATATCGCAGGCTGTAACGAAGTTAATTTCATTTCGAGAAACTTTCAGGCACGACAAAATCCCCATCAAAGGTCCCTTATTTTCTTCAATATCAGCAATTACCGGTAAACCAAGAAATTGATATTTTTCGGGATTACCGGCACTTATCAGCACTTCATCAAACAACGGGTTTATTTGTTTAATGATGTATTCAATCATGGTGACTCCGTTGATGGGAAGAAGACTTTTGTCGGAACCCATCCGGGAACTCTTTCCACCGGCCAGAATGATTGCCGTTACATTTTTCACTGTGTCGAAATGGTTGGCGTGGGTTTATTGATTTTTCAATGTTTCAGAGCATTAAAAACATAAATCGAACAGATTACAGCACAATTTTGTGAAGGATAATACTTCCCTACCGTTACTTGCTTAATGGCAAGGTAATGGTGAATTTACTTCCTTTGTCAGGTTCACTTTCCATGTCGATGGTTCCGTTGTATAAACCCACAATTTTTTTAGCAATCGAAAGTCCAAGTCCACTTCCGGTAACAAGTTTGGTTTTTTCGTTTTTAATCCTAACAAAATCCTGGAAAAGCAATGCCTGATCTTCTTTTTTTATACCAATCCCAGTGTCTTCCACGGACATAACTACCTGGCCGTCTTTTTTCAGGATAGTTATGTAAACCTTACCATCTTCCTTGTTGTATTTCACGGCATTTGAAACAAAATTGTTCAGGATGATTTCCATTTCATTTTTATCGGCGTTCAGGTAAAGGTTTGCCTCACAGTCCAACATTATTTCAATATTACGTTGAATGGCAAGAGGTTCAACGGTGGCAATCACATCTTTCACTACATCATGCAGGTCGATGTTACGCAAATCTCTGGTTTTTTTACCCGATTCGATGCGTGTGAGGTCCAGCAGGTCGAAAATTAGGGTGCGCATGCCTTTAATCCTTTCCATCGACCTGTTTATCATCTCCATGTAATCGTCAACCTCCTCACCTACCTGCTTTTCCTTCATAATGCGCAAATAGCCTTCAATGGCGTTCAATGGCGATTTTAGTTCATGCGAAAGCACCGAAAGAAACTGAAAGCGGACCTGCTTGCTGTCTTCCTTCATTTGCCGGGTCATCCGGCGTAAATAAAGGTTTTTGGTGATATTTTCAACCGATGTCTTTAGTTCCTGTGGGGTAAAAGGTTTGGGCACAAAGTTAAAGGCGCCGTTGTTGGTTGCTTTCACAGCCAAATCCAATGAGGCGTATGAGGTTATCATCATCACCGAAATATCGTATTCTTTGGTTTTGATATACTCTAATACCTCAATACCGTCCATTCCCGGGAGTTTATTGTCGAGCAACACAATATCAATGGGTTGCGATTCAATGATTT
The DNA here is from genome assembly GCA_937950125.1 of uncultured Bacteroidota bacterium. Classification (GTDB taxonomy): domain Bacteria; phylum Bacteroidota; class Bacteroidia; order Bacteroidales; family 4484-276; genus CALFEP01. Next base: position 4,754 of record CALFEP010000078.1, on the reverse strand, counting down.
CAATTGCTCTTTCGCCGGTTTCAGCTTCGATGATCTGGAAGGTGAAATCTTCGTTCATGAAAGGATAGCCAACTGAAAAATTCCTTAAAACCCTTTCTACTCCTGATCTAATGCCAGGTTCATCATCAACAATCAGCAAATTTAGCTTACTCATGTTTGTTACTTTCGATTGTTAAACAATTTTGGGAATTGGGCAAAAATTCAAACTAAATTTCTTTATATCAATTAACTAACGGTGTTATACCTAAAAAAATAAAGTATGAATTTCCTTCATACTTTATTTCTTTGGCAGTCTGCAAATGGTTATTTTGTTTACCTGATGTGTTTTTCAATCTCAGGCAGAATTTTCTTGGCATCGACCGGTTTACGTATGAAATCGCGAACAGGGAAGAAATAGGTCTTGCCGTCATCGGCCTTGTAGTCGATACCGGCAGTATTATCCTCAACGTTTTTGATCATAAGTACTTGTAAATCTTTGAAATTCGGGTCCTTTCTGAATTCGTGGGCCATCTCCTGAACACTTGCCTTTGATGTGACCAGGATATCGATTGAGGATTGGATAAAGAAGGGGATGTCAGCAAACTCAGGATTATTGAGCATTTCCTGTGCAAGTTCAAATCCTTCGTAATGAGTGGTCATTACAACGTCAAGGATAGCCAGATTCGGATGCTCTGCCCTAAGCTTTTCAAGTCCCTCTTGTTTATTTAATGCAGAAATTACATCATATCCTGCCTTTGTCAGGATTGATCCCAATACTGTGATGACATCAACATCATCATCAACAATCAGAATTTTTTTCTTTTTTTCCATAGTAATCATCTCTTTTAAACCAATTTTGTTATCGATTGTGAGTTACTTATCACGTTTTCAACCAATCAATTAATATTTTGAATAACACTGATTTAATAATGACTGACTGGTTAATTTTGTTAGCAAAAATATGTTTTTTTTGTTAACTGATTTCAAAATGGTTTAATATTGTTAATAATTTAACAAAATGGTTCTGAATTACATTTGGATAGCTTTTTTTCTGATTGCATTTGTTGTTGGCCTAGTAAGGCTGTTCTTTTATGGCGATACACAGGTATTCCCTGACATGATGAACAGCACTTTTGACATGGCTAAAACCGGGTTTGAAATTTCGCTCGGACTTACCGGCATTATGACCCTCTGGCTTGGATTGATGAAAGTAGGGGAAAATGCGGGTATCGTTAACCTTATGGCCAGAATTGTAAAGCCACTTTTCAGGCGTCTTTTTCCTGACATTCCCGAAAATCATCCTGCAACTGGATCAATAATGATGAATTTTGCAGCCAATCTGCTTGGGCTCGACAATGCAGCAACTCCCCTGGGTCTAAAGGCCATGAATCAGCTTCAGGAGTTAAATCACAAAAAAGACACAGCCTCCAACGCGATGATCATGTTTTTGGTGATCAACACTTCCGGATTGACCCTGATACCCATCAGTGTCATGGTTTTCAGGGCACAAATGGGTGCAGCCGATCCCTCTGATGTTTTTCTGCCTATTTTGATTGCCACTTTTTTTTCGACACTTGCCGGAATCATTTCGGTGTCATTTGTACAAAAAATTAATCTTTTGAATCGGGTTGTTTTTGGGTACCTTGGCATTATTACCTTATTGATCACAGTTTTAATATGGTATTTCAGCGTTTTGCCACAGGAAAAAATCAGTACCTTTTCATCGGTTGGCGGTAATGTGTTGATATTTACGATAATAATTTCGTTTATCGGGCTGGCTGCCTTCCGCAAAATCAATGTGTACGAATCCTTTATCGATGGTGCAAAAGACGGCTTTGCCATTGCTGTACAAATAATACCATATCTTATTGCCATTTTGGTTGCTGTGGGTGTGTTCAGAACATCCGGGGCACTGGATTTTATCATCCAAGGCACAGAAAGGTTTTTTGAGCTGCTTGGTGTAAATACTGATTTCGTTCCTGCATTGCCTACTGCGCTCATGAAACCCCTCAGCGGATCAGGAGCCCGCGGGATGATGGTTGAAACCATGAAAACCTTTGGGGCTGACTCGTTTGCCGGACGCCTTGCATGCACCTTTCAGGGTGCGTCGGATACCACATTTTACATCATTGCTGTGTACTTTGGTTCGGTGAGCATTCGCAAAACCCGCTACGCTGTGACCTGCGGATTGATTGCTGATTTTGCAGGCGTCGTGGCCGCAATTTTCGTTTCATACCTGTTTTTTCATTAATAAGTTCAGTCCGATAAATAGCTTCTTGCCGCTAAACCTGTTTGATGGCTATTATTTTAGCTTAATAAAAAGGAGGTAAACCCTCTGCCAGTTTTTGGCGCCCGGGCAATAAATCGACGTGTTTGTGGCCTTCCTGAAAATTTAATCTTTTTTGAGCCGTTGCAATGATTTATTTTCGCACAATTTTAAAAATGTTGTCTTGAAAAAAGCCATTGTTTCAGTAATTAACGACCTGGTGACCGACCAGCGGGTAAAAAAAACCTGCGATACGCTGGTTCTGTCGGGCTTTGATGTGATGTGCGTTGGACGAATAAAACACGACAGTCTGCCGCTACCAGCACGCAACTACCGGTCGCAGCGCATGAAACTCATGTTTGAAAAGGGCCCCCTGTTTTATGCAGAATACAACATCAGGTTGTTTTTTTTCCTGATGTTCAGCAAAACCGATCTTTTGTTTTCAAATGATTTAGACACGCTGTTGACCAATTTCCTGGTTTCGAAAATCAAACGTGTCCCAATTGTTTACGACAGTCATGAATATTTTACGGAAACTCCTGAGTTGATCAACCGCCCATTTGTACAAAATGTCTGGAAAACAATCGAAGGTTGGATTTTTCCAAAACTAAAAGATGTAATCACCGTGAACGATTCGATAGCCGCCCTTTTTGAGCAGAAATACAAAAAAACAGTTCACGTAGTTCGCAATATCCCTGTTAGACCCGAAAACCTGACGTCCAGCAATGAAACTTTACCAGACATCCACCCTGATTTGCCAATAATATTGCTGCAAGGTGCAGGCATCAATATCCAACGCGGTGTAGAAGAACTGGTTGAGGCCATGCAATATGTTGAGGAAGCCCGCCTTTTAATCATTGGAGGCGGCGATGTAATTGGACAATTGCAGCACATGACACATGTGTTGCAGCTCGAGAAAAAGATCACTTTTCTGCCAAAAATGCCTTACGAAAAGCTCAGGCAATACACCAGTCTTGCAAGCATTGGCCTGACTTTAGACAAGGATACGAATCTTAACTACCGTTTTTCGCTGCCCAACAAACTGTTCGATTACATCCATGCAGGCGTTCCGGTGTTGGCGTCACCCCTGGTCGAAGTAAAAAAAGTTATTGATACCTGGCAGGTGGGCGAAACCATCGAAAGCCATGAACCAAAGGCAATTGCCATGAAAATAAATTCGATGCTCAGCAACCGGCAAAGACTACATTTTTATCGTGAAAATTGCAAAAAAGCCTCCGAAATTTTAGCCTGGGAAAATGAAAGCAAAGTTTTGATGCAGGTAATTGAAAAATACACCTGAGGATAAACCAATCAAAATTGCATGATAACCTCAAGAGATAATCCATTGGTTTTATGATTTTTGGTATTAGTTAGTTGTTATTTTGACTCCTGGATATTCTTTGATTTTTGTCTTTTGGGTTTTGAATTTTTATTTTATTTGACATTTGTTTTTTGTTTGTTGAATGTTGAAACTTAACACACTCCATATCATCTCGTTCGATGTACCCTACCCTGCCAACTACGGCGGAGTTATCGATGTTTTTTACAAGTTAGCAGCACTAAAAAATCAAGGGATAAAAATTCATCTTCATTGCTTTGAATATGGTCGCCGCCATGCATCAGTGTTGGAAACCATGTGTGAAACAGTGCATTATTACCCACGGAAAACAGGAATTGCCGCCAATTTTTCGATATTTCCCTACATTGTTAAAAGCAGGGTTTCGGAAGAATTGATTAAAAATCTTCTTTTGGACGAGCACCCAATACTTTTCGAGGGGCTTCACACCTGTTTTTTCATCGACGATCCACGATTCAAAAACCGGCTGAAAATTTATCGCGAAAGCAACATCGAACACCATTATTATTATCATCTTTTCAAAGCTGAGAAAAATGCCGGCAGAAAAGCTTTTTTTGCCATCGAAGCACTTAGGTTAAAGCTTTTTCAGCGAAAGCTACAACATGCTGATATGATGCTTGTTGTATCGAAAAGCGATACTGATTATTTGAAAAAAAAGTTTCCACAGAAAAACATTGTTTACCTTCCCAGCTTTCATCCCAACGACGATTTTTCGGTAATTCCCGGCAGGGGCGATTATGCGTTTTATCACGGAAAATTATCGGTTACAGAGAATTACAAAGCCGCTGAATACCTTATCAACAGAATCTTTGCAGGATTACCTCATAAACTTATCATTGCAGGACTTGAACCACCCGATCACCTCATCAAACTGGTAGATCATTATCCAAACGTCGAAATCATTGCTAATCCCGACGATGAAAAAATGTTCAACCTGATCCGAAACGCGCAGGTCAATGTTTTAATAACTTTTCAGGCTACTGGGCTAAAACTGAAATTACTCAATACACTTTTCAAGGGGCGGTTTTGCCTGGTTAATCCTGACATGGTTCAGGGCACTGGCTTGGAAAGCCTGTGTGAAACCGGAAATTCAGATTATGAATTAAAGGAAAAACTACATGAACTTTTTACCAGGAATTTCGATCTGATGGA
>CALFEP010000077.1 GCA_937950125.1 uncultured Bacteroidota bacterium | reverse complement strand
TGATCATTTTTCCAGGTTCTTTGTTTATTTTTGACAGATAAATCGAATACGATATGTGTGGAAGATACTCATTTGCGCCTGATTTGAAGATTGTTAACGAGCATTACGATATTACAGTGGGCGATGGCCAGCCTTCGACAAACTACAACTGTGCGCCAACGCAAATGCTTCCGGTGGTTACGGGCGAGGCGCCGGCAACGCTTTCCATTTTCCGCTGGGGGCTGATCCCGTTTTGGGCAAAGGATGCCTCGATAGGCAGCAAGCTTATAAATGCCCGTGCCGAAACCATCACCGAAAAGGCTTCTTTCAAACATGCTTTTGTGCGAAGGCGTTGCCTTGTGCCGGCCGATGCGTTTTATGAATGGAAAAAAATGGAATCGGGCAAACTGAAAATTCCCTACCGGATTTTTCTGAAAGATGCGCCATTGTTTTCGATGGCCGGTTTGTGGGATCAGTGGAAATCGCCCGACGGGCAGATTGTTCGCACCTTTACGATACTTACCACCACACCCAATGAACTGATGGCCGAAATACATGACCGGATGCCGGTAATCCTGACAAAAGAGGATGAGAAACTGTGGTTGAAAAGCGCTGATCAGGCTCAGTTGCAGGAATTGCTCAAGCCATTTCCGGCTGCCGGCATGGATGTTTACCGCATTTCGGAGCTTGTCAATTCGCCAAAAAACAATACCGAGGCAGTGGCAAGGCCGGTTTCAGTGTAAAACCTGCTTTTCTTTCATTGGACTTCCATATCCTGAAATTTCTTCGGGCAGGCGGCCTTCTTTGATCAATTGCTGTTCGAGTTTGCGTTTTTTCCGCTTTTCCTTGCGTTCCTCGTTACCTCCGCGGATGGTTGAGTTGACGCCACTTAGCGACGACTTTGCCAGGTAATTGAAAAACGACTTTTGCTTGTCGCGCATAAAATATATGTCGCCGAGCCGGTAAAACAGGAATTTGTTGGGATTGTCGGTGCGGACAATAAATGTGTTGGCAATAAAGGATGCCACCGACTCGCCAAAACCGTCGGATTGCAGGGTTTGTTTGTCGATGAGGCGGATGCCAAGGTCTTTGTAATAAAACTTCATCCTGCCACGGGCAAAGTCATCGTTGGCCGTAAAATCGAATTGAGCCAGGTTGTTAACTCCTTTTTTTATCTTCACAAAAGCCACATTTTCGAGCAACGGATTCATATTAACCAAATCCATTTTGTTAAGCATTCCTCTGGCGGTAAAATAGTCGTCCTGGCTTTCGAGGTCGAATTTAAGCAAGAGGCTTATATTTCCTTCGTCCATGAGCTTTCCGCTGGCCAATACGAGCATAAAAGGGTTATGTTCGATTTTGGAAGTAATGTTGGTCAGGTTGAAGCCGGTAATCGACATATCCGAAAACCAAATCGCACCAGGTTGCAGTGCCGGATAAACGTACTCGCGGTATTGAAAATCGGAATTATAAATCTGAAGTGTGTCCACATCGAGTGCGAATGGCAGGTCCTGAAGGGCAGAGCCGGGAAGTTTCGGAAAATGGTTTTCAGGAAAAGGATAATTTTTGTTTCGGTAATCGTCAAAGTTCATTTCCGAAATCATGATTTTGTTGATGTGAAGCTTCCTGTCAAGAATAAAATCAATGAGCCGGAGATTTTCGAGCCTTGCCTGCTCAAACACAAACTGCATTCTGTCGGTCTGCACGCCCGCTTGCCTGGCAAAAGTGGTATCGTCTAACTGTGGTTGCAGAAACCCCGAATCCACAGTCAGCAGCGAGTTTTTGCTGTTGAAACTTATTTTACCGGCGCCCAAAGCGTAAAGGCTGTCGCGGGTAAAATGCTTGTAATCCTCGAGGCTGAAGCTCAGATATTCGGAATACAGAAACCGGTTATCAAAAGCATTGTTTGCCGAATCGATCAGCAAATTGCTTATATTAGCTTTAATATCGTTGAAATTGTAAGTTTCGATATCGTTTCCATATTTTTCTTCAAACTTCACCTGGGTATTGTCCACGGCAATTTCGCCGATATTAATCTCCTCCAGTTTTGGGTAAAAAAACTGATATAAATTAAGGGAATCGATTGAAGAAATTTCCCGCTTTTTGTCGGGACGTTTTTGTCTCACCAGCACATCTGCCGACTGTATAAAAACGGTGTCAACAGCAAGTTTTTTAGCGGTGGCCAGCGAAAAATAATCTATCCCCTGCAAATCAACACTTTCGAGTCCCAAATTTACTTCCTGTCGAAATTGTTGATCCGTAAAATTCTGGTTGGAAGGCTCAAAATTTACAAACAGCATTTCGGTTTTAAAAGAGCCCGACCCGGTTGACATTTTCATTTTTTCAATATTCACAGCAAGGGTATCGTTGATGGGAAGACTGAACGGGCTTTCGATCTCCACGCTCATATCCGAGGCAAAAAGGAAATTGTCTTTTGTCATCCGGGTTTTTTTATCTACCTGAAAATCATCGATAATCATGTTCATGCCGTCAAACGAAATGATGCGACTGTTAAATGTCTTTCCGCCAAACAGTTCCAGATGGGAATTATCAACATTTATTGTGTTGATGTTGATAGCGGGAAATAAACTGGTGAGTGCCTTGTTTATAACCTCGCTTCCTGGGAACTCCGGTATCTGTTTTTTGGAGCCTGATCTCGCCGGCAAAATGATGCGGATATCGGGATTTTTGAAGCCAAGCGAGTCGGCAGTAAGTTGCATATTTCTGTAAAGTCCCAGTATATCGGTACCACTGGTGGAAAATGCAGGCAGTTCAACCCTGATCAATTCCTGGTTGCCGATCTCGGTGTAAGAAAGTGGACGCAGCACCAGGTTATTCACCGAAATAACCGAATCCTGCGACGAAAGATGCAGTTTCCCGGTTTCGACGATGTGCTGATTGTCGGGCAGGCGGAACGAGGCATTTTTCAGCTTCAGGTCAACCTGGTTGGTCGAAAAAGGGATGGAATCGTTTTCAGGTGGCAGCAGGTTTTTCAGTTTCAGAGTAATTCCTCCAGCTTCTGCAACTGGTTTGTTTTCAATAGAATTGAAGCTGAAAAATCCGTTGTCAAGTTCAAAATTTTCTATCTTGAAATCCTGAATAAATTTTGGCAAGCTGGCAGCCGTATCCAGCCCTGTATCAGCCTCCGGCTTACTTGCGGATTGTTTCATGGCCAGGTGCACACTGTCGAGCCTTACTGATGCGATGCGTGTTTTTTTCTGCCGGTATAAGCTGTAAAAATCAACACCTTCAAGCTTAACCGTGCGGGCATCGAAATTATCGGGCAAATCAGCAGTTGGATTATTTCCTATTTGGTTTAAGGCGAGAGTATCCAGCGAAAAGCCTGTGATGGTAAGGGCAGAATCGCGGGTATTCATAGCAAAACTGTTGAGTTTTAACTGATGAACACTGTCAGGCAAAACGATTTTCAGGTCATTTACCTGCACGTTAACAGCGTTCGAAAACAGTATCTGCTGGTCGTTGCGGGTCTTTTTCTGCGCGGGGTTAAAATCCTGAAGGCTTATATTAATATTCCCGGCGGTGAGCTGGTTTTTAAAAACGCCTTCGCCATCATCGAAACTGAAAGTGGCATCCTGCAGGCGGATAACATCGGCCTTGAGCCATTTCAGGAACTTTTTCATTTTCACTTCGAGTGTAAAAAAGTCGTCGGAAGCATTTCCAGCAGTTGCCGAACGCCTGTGTCTAAGCTGGATATCAGGACTTTGTAGGGTGAGTTCTTTCAGGTTAAGACGGTTGCTAAGGAAATCCTGCGTGATGCTTTTGCTTTCGATGTATAAAAACGGCAGCCTGACGTCGGCGTTAATTCCCGGTGCATCGGTGTTACGGGCTTTCAGCACCACGTTGCCGGCTTCAATGGTTGAACTGAGTGTATTGAAAACCAGGCTGTCGAACGAAACCTGCTGATGAAGCTGTTTCAGGTATAAATCCTGATTGCGCAGGGTAAAAATAAGCCCATCCACAAAGAAAAGCGGGCTACGTGCCTCATAACCGGCAGAATCGACGAGAAGATGATGAATTTCCAGTGAAAAGTCAGCCAATGAAAGATTGTCAGCAAAATCGGTTTTAAAATCATCCAAAGTAAAATTTCCTTCCCGGATGGTAATTCTGTTCACCTCAAACGGATTGAAAAGTGGCGAAATTTCTGAAAAGATCAACCGGGCAGCTTCTTCACGCGTCATCTTTTGAGTTTGCTGTAAAAGGGCAGGGTGAAAGGAAATTTCGGGTTTGATTAGAGAAATTTCTTCAAGAGTCAGTTTTTTTTCCATCGGCTGTTTCAGATCGAGGCCGCTTATTTCAAGGCTTGGAATGGAAATATCGAACCAGCTTACGGCTTCCGGGTCGGTTTGTGACCGGTTGGTTTTAACGTTCAGATTTCCGATGTTCAGCATTTTTCCGGAGGAAGAAAAATCGAGGCTTTGCAGTGCGAAATCCTGTTTTCCACCTGAAAAGATGAGGTACCCATTTGAAATTTGGAGAAGAACGCTGTCGGTAAAGAAAAATTGATCGGGGTTGAGGTATGCGGCTGAATCGAGGTAAAAATTGTTGACTGCCAGTGTGAGGTTTTTCACCGAAAGTTTCTTTTCAGTTGTATTGCGTTGGTCGCTGATTATAGCGGAGGCTTCATCCACAGCAAAATTGCGGATGTTAATCTTTTGAAAATACTTTTGGATAGAGCCATAAACTGTTGTAAGGCTGAACGGTCTATCGGACAGAGAATCATTGCTGCCTTTAAAATCTTGGTTTAAAATAAGTTGAATTTGGGGTTTGCTTATAATGAAAGAGCGGATGTGAAGTTCTTTTTTGCGCAAATAGGCTTGAATGTCCAGCCCCTTGAGCTGCAACATGGGGATCTGGAGGCTGAAAGGGTTTTTAATTTGTGACTTTACAGCAGAATCTGCCGGTTG
>CALFEP010000076.1 GCA_937950125.1 uncultured Bacteroidota bacterium | reverse complement strand
TATCACCCATCGGTGGTTGAGCTTGTCGAAACCACCAGCGACTTTTTTCCACTCCGGAGGGATTTTTTATGAAAATTATTTACCTGATTCGTTACAGGTTGAAAATATATTGAATCAGGTTAGCGCCCATTTTTAGAGCTTTGGTGCGTGTTTCCTCTGAATCTTTATGAACATCCCAGTCTTCCCAACCGTCGCCCAGGTCGGTTTCAAAACTGTAAAAACAAATTAGCCGGCCTTCATAAAACAGTCCGAAACCTTGTGGCGGTTTGTTGTCGTGTTCATGAATTTTGGGTAACCCCTGGTTAAAGTCATACTTTTGGTGGTAAATTGGATGATCAAATGGCAGTTCAATGAAATCGAGTTCAGGGAACACTTTTTTCATTTGAGGCCGGATGAATTTGTCCATACCATAGTTGTCGTCGATGTGTAAAAATCCACCAGCAAGGAGGTAGTTGCGCAGGTTTTGAGCTTCCTGGTTCGAGAAAACAACATTGCCATGCCCGGTCATATGGATAAACGGGTAATTATAAATTTCGGAACTTCCTACTTCAACAGTTGATGGATCGGGGTTAATGTTGGTACCCAGGTTGGTATTGCAGAATTTTATCAGGTTTGGCAATGAGGTTGGATTTGCATACCAGTCGCCACCCCCGTTGTATTTAAGTAAAGCTATTTGTACTGAGCTTACCTGCCCATTCAGCATAAAAACGCAAAATATCAACAGAAAAAAAATGTATTTTCTCATGAAATTCAAATTAAATAAAATTTTTAAGTAAACGTAATTGTTGGATATATCTTTTATGAAGTTACTTTGGCAAATGTTTTAATTCAATCAGTTAAGTAGGTGGTACAATCCCTCGAAGTGATCTTAATGTGCATTCAAAGCCTCATTGTTGATTTAACAGGACAACAGTGTGACAAGCCAGCAAAGCAGCGGTTTCGGTCCTGAGGCGATTTGGGCCAAGACTGACGGGTTTAAATCCTGCCTCAAGTGCCTGTTTAATTTCATCTTTACTAAAATCTCCCTCAGGCCCAATTAATATTAAGGTATCATACCCTTGTTTACTTGCATTTTTTAAAGTAGTTTGATGATTTTCATCAAGATATGCGATAAATCGCTGTCCCTGAATTTTTTCGTTTATTAACGATGAAAAGGTCATTAATTGGGTTAATTCTGGTAACCAGGGTTGTTGTGATTGTTTCACAGCCGAAATCAGAATTTTTTCAAGTCTATCATGGTTTAAGCGGATTCGTTCCGAATGTTCACATTGTAGCGGAATAATTTTATCAACGCCAATTTCGGCAGCCTTTTCAATAAACCATTCGAACCTTGCTATGTTTTTGGTTGGTGATACGGCTATCTGCAACAAATAATTACGTGGTTTGTCAACGTTTGTGATTTTATCAATATTAATGGCGCATTTTTTTGGATTATCGTCAACAAGCGTGCCTGAGAATGTCCTACCCTTTCCATCGGTTAGTATCAACTTATCTCCTTTCTTTAACCGGAGAACACGAATGCAATGCTTTGATTCTTCGGGGTCAAATTCGAAGTGGTTATTGTTTACTTCCTTTGTGAAAAACCATTGCATAAACTTAATTTTTTCTTGCAAAAATAAAAAAACCTGCCCTCAAATGAAGGCAGGTTTTACATACACTGAAATCATATGTTACTTCAAAACAACTTTTTCGATACGAACTGAATTTTCTGACATCAGTTTTACGAAATAAATACCATTCGGAAGTGAGGAAAGATCGAGCTGGGCATTGTTTTTAACAGTGCTGCGGAAAGTTTCCTGTCCCTGTGCGTTGGTTACAACGAGGTCAACAGGGGCTACGATTCCTGAAATGGTGAAAAGTCCATTGGAAGGATTCGGATAGATACTAATATTCGAGAGCTGGTTTTCGTGAATCGATGTGGGGCCAAACTTAAATCCGGTAACCTGTGAAATGCCATTAAGCTGGAAGAGCCCATCAGAATTGGGCATAGTGCCATTGTAAGTTGGTGTTAAACCAAATTCCTGACCAGTTGAAGGTCTGTAAAGTCTGAAGTTCATTTTTTCACCAATGGCAAGGCCATCTTTTTCGGTTGTATATTCGTCGTCACCATTTGCGGCAATATACAAATGGCAAGCTTCACAAGCATACTCGGCAATACCAACACAAATACCATTTGCGTCAAATACGCCAATCACATCACCTGAAACAGCTTCATGCAGTGCATCCTGGCTGATGGAAATAAAATGTGGGTTACCTGTAAGTTTAACTTCATTCCAGGTTGATTTTACTTGTTTGTACTCAAATGAAGGAATTGCAACCGGGCCTGTATTTTTCGCTGCAGGATAAGTTACAGCATCACCTGCAATCATATTAACAAGGTACGCAGTGCCTGGCCATAATTGTGTAAGGTTAAATACACCACCAATAGGCCAAAATACTTCATTTGTGTGCATATCGTAAACAATAAGCAGTTTATTTCCTGATGGATCCATACTGAAAAGATCGGTTACATCAACCGGGTAGGATACCCTAACAGGTAAATAACTTGCCCCCTGGGGTAAATTAACAGTCTTGTCTGCTACTTCTGTACCGTAAATAACAGTACAATCCAATGCGTTGGTTTTGGCCTTGTATCCTAACAATGGTGAAATATTTCCAATGGTGTTAATGTTTTGAGGTGGCCACCAGATACCATAAGGTGTTTGTCTGATACTGATCACCATATTATCGGCAACATCAGCAAGTACGGTTGAAATGGTGGTTGGAGGTATCGGATCCATATAGATGGAATAACCGCTCCAATTATCCTGGATGCAGAACATCTGAATCTGAGTAATTTCAAGTTCGATTTGGCCATATCCGCCGCCTTCATCCCAAACAGCAACATAATAGGTGCCAGCATCGAGGTATTGGTAATTTTCGGTAGCCTTGTCGCTACAGCCATCGGTTACATGATCGAAAGCGCCAGTTGGCAATATTCCGGCAAAATCGCCACAATCTTCATAAATTGCGAATTGTGTGTTGAAATCAGAACTACATGTTGAAACCATAACATCCATCATGTAAGGAACTTCAAATTTGAACCAAACTACTTCCTCTTCAAATGACATGATGTATATTTCTTCCGGATCGTTCACCTGTCCATAATCAATTGCATCAGTGCAATAATCTGAAACTGTGACACACATTATGTTTGATGCTGCTGTTTCAGTTTTATCAGCCTTAATTTGTGTAACAAAATAGCACCAGTCACCGGCTTCAATTTCATCAATATATTCGTTGCCGATAACGCCGTAAGCTATTGGAATATAGGTATTCGAACTGCCAATAGGTCCTAACTTACGATAAAGGTTAAAAGTTGGAACATAGGCGCCGCCATCTTCGTAAACAGTCACAGAACCATCGAACCAAAGTGGGGGATTACCTGGATCGATATCTGGACCTTCAACATAATAATCAATACCTTGCGGCCCAACTACTGATGGGTCAACGGTGACATTAACACTAAAATCGATGGTTTCCAACGTATTTTCAATAAGGATGTTCCCATTCCATGTAATGGTCTGACCAGCAATAGTGGGGGTTGCTGCGTTCAGATTATCTGCTGAATTAATGGTAAATCCGGCAGGGAAAGTCAAGGTAGCATAGTTCGCAACATAATTTATGGAAGAGTACACTGTGAGTGTAAAATCCAGATCCATTGTTATCTGATCATAATCGTTGTTACTTTCAATCATTCCTGCCAGATAGTTTCCGTCTTTACCACCCTGATTCAGGCCTTTGGCTGCTGGTGTCCAGAGAAGTTTTACCTTGTTAAATGACCCGAAAGCAGAAACAAGTATGGGTGAATTATCGGGATCAAGCACGAAATCAACATCAGTGACATTATCCTTTGTTACAACCGCTCCTGTAACTTCCTCGGTGGAATACCCCAAAGTAAAGCCATTGGCTTGCACATCGTAGGTCCCCGGAGATATGGTAAATGAATAATCTCCATTGACATCCGTAACATCGGTATAGATGTCAACAGTAACAATTACCCCCTCAATTGGATTGGTACCATCTGTAACAGTACCACTTAGTGTTCCGGTGTCCAGACTTTCGATATCAAATGTTGCCTGGTAATCAAAACCCGGGTATTCAAGCCCCTGATAAACATCAGGAGCAAGGAAGAAATAGTAGGTACCCGGTGCAAGGAACCCTAATGTAACAAAACCTTCCTGACAGGCGGGAATAAATTCATAGGTTGAAAGATAATCCAAGGTGTTTGTGCAACCGGCAACTCCCGGAACGGCCTGTGCCACAATTCCGATAATGATATTTTCTTCTGCTTCGGCAGTCATGGTTACACTGCTGAAAGAGGTAAGAACAACCTCAAACCAATCAGTGTCCCTTACTTCATCTAAACCATCACCAGCCCAGGCATTGCCACAAATTACGGTACCATCGCTAACTGATGTAAATGCCGGTACCGCCATATTGCAGCCGCCGTTGGTATCATCGCCACAGGTTTCGCCTTCGGGTGTTCCTGAGCATGTCAGCGGACAGTCTTCTTTCTGATAAATGGAAAGATAGCCATCGCCTGTGTCACCACCAAAACCTCCGATTTCAATCCAGACCGGAGTACCTGTAGTAACACTAATGAGTACTTTTGATTGTAAATCACCACCACCACAATCATCGTCACCGCAAGCCAGTTCAGTACCTCCACAGGCATCGTAAACACCTAACTTGGTGTCGAACAACGAACCGCAAAGGTCGATAAAAGCATCGCCAGTAAAGGTTGGCGTATATTTGTACCAAATAGTTGCGTCACCGCCGCATGAAGATGAACCTGTTCCTAATTCGTTGTTGAAAAGGTAATTCGTCACTTCACCGATTTCGATGGCATCTGCACATTCGTCATTTGGTGCTGTACCTGCTTCAATAATAGTCAGATCATAATCAGGAATACTGGTTGGATTTGGCCAGGTATCGACCATGAAATAGTAGGTGCCAGCATCCAGGGTGATTGTAAAAGACATTTCCAAACCATCACCCCAAGTGTCGGTTGCAAGAGCAAGACAAACTGAGGATGGGCTATCGAAGCAGTCATCATTCAGCGCAATTCCGGCATGTTTGGTGCCTTTTGGGTCCAATGTTACCAAAATAGTAGTTTCAGAGGCGAGAGTCATTTCATAAATCACGTCTTCGCCACCATCAAAATCGTTTAGACAGGTATTGTCATAATCATTTAAGGCTCCGGCTGTTGTGTGATTCAACCCAGAGTAAGGCAAAGTTACTATAAATGGATCAGTACAGTCATCTCCGGTAGCTTTGGTACTTCCTGAAGGTTTGTAAGGAACTTCAACGGTCGGGCCGTGCTTCAGTTGAATTAGCTCCATTTTGTCAGGAGCTTTGGTTCCAATCTGGTTTTTCATCGATTGCTGGGCAACCAACGAAGTCGAGAAAAACAACACCAATGCAAGGACGCATGTCTTGGTAAAGGTTTTCATATGATTTCAGTTTAAATTAATAATTATTTGTTTATTGTTTCTGTATTATTCTATCAATCTGTTTGGTTAACTTGTCATTGTGTTTTTGAAAAGGCACAATTAGCCAATCAAAAACCTTTGCAATTATAGATAAATAATGTCGAATTTCAAAACCAGGAATTATTTTACAGCCTGATTTTTTTGTTAATTTTTCAGGATTTTTGTTTCAAATTGGCAAAAAAAACAACTTTGTTAGATCGTAATTAATTTAATATTAATAGATTAGGGAAGTAGGTACTTAATTCTTCCCAAAATTTTATTGTTAATTAATTTTAAATTTTTTTTGTTAAAAAATGCAAGAATTTGGTTTTTGGCGATCAAAACCGTGAATAGCATAGCATTGTTTTGACAAAAATCACCTAAAATTGTTTTTACTTTATGCCTTAGCTTCCTCGTATTTTCAAACTTCAGAAGGTTTTTTATCCCCTTGCTTTTTTTTCATTAGTTCAACCAGTACACTTTACCTGGTATGTTGATTGAAATGTCAACTCAAAAAAAAACCTGGTCAGGAAGTGGCCAGGTTTTAGTTTTCAATTACTTAACAATCAGCGGTCTGGTACCTGTTCGTAAGTTACCCGACACTGTGATAAAATATACACCTTTCTGCCAACCAGAAACATCGATGGATTCAGTCTGTTTTTTTTCAACTGATGGGTAGAAAAGTGTTTTTACTTTTTGTCCCTCAAGGTTGGTTATTTGAAGTTTTACTGAAATGTCAGATTCTGAAAAAGTTACGGCAACCAGGTTATCGGCTGGATTGGGGTGTATATTAAAGATGCTGTTTTCAGCGGCAACCTTTTCGTCCATACCTGTAATTGTTGAAATTTGAATATCGTCGATGTAAAGGTTGTTTCCGAGTTTGTTAAACGATTCAAACATCAGCATCAGCCCCGATTGATTCGTCATTTGAGGGAGTTCAAGGGTGATACACTCAGCACCGTATCCTTCACCACACCAATCTGCCGAGGTGAGCGGGTCAAAACTCAGAACGGTTGGTTCTGATGTTTCGAAAGACCCGCTTCCATTAGGGCCATTTGCGTAAATGCGTTGCCAGGTTTCACCACAATCATCCGATATTTTCACAATGAGCGAATCGACCTGACTATACCTTTGTGCATAGGCGTGTTTGAAACTTAGCTCTGCCAGGCTTACCCCTTCAAAGTTGATCGGGGGCGAAATGAGCTGGTCGCGTTCGTACATCAGGTAGTAGGCAAAAAAGTTCATGTAGGCGGCGTTGGTACCATCAGGAGCAAAGGTTGGCGTGATAATTTCCCAGGTAGTTTTATTATCCGGATTTAACACTGTCCATCCTTTTGAGTCAAAACCATTTTCAAAACTTTCAGAGAAGGGCATTGCATATCCGCCGCTTTGGATATAATCTTCACGGGTAATGCTTGCCTGTCCGTTGGTGTTGGATGCGGTCAGGGTTACGGAGTAAGCGCCAGTTTCGTTGAACAAAACCACCGGGTTTTCGCTAACTGCACTGGTTCCATCAATAAATGTCACACTGGCGGGATTGAAACTCCAAAAGTAGGAAGTAGGGCAATATTGGCTCAGATTGCTGAATTCCACACGTGTTCCGCTGCAGGTTGCAATGCGGCTGACCGAAAAATCGGGAACCGGTAAAATGTCATCGCTGATTGCAATATAATCGGTTTTGGTAATTGTATTGGCACCTAATTCGTTGGTCACAGTAAGTGTTACATCGTAGGTTCCTGCATTGGAAAACGAAATATTTGAAGGGTTTCTGTCATAAGAAATTTCTGGTGTACCTCCTTCAAAATGCCACTCCCATGCCGTCGGCACGCCGGCTGAAGTATCGGCAAAACTAAGTGGACAGGCAGGAGGGGCAAGCAGCTGATCGCACGAAAATCCAGCAACTGGTGTTGCATGATACATATCCGATTCCCACAAACCTCTTCCATAGGTTCCGGCTCTTATCATGTCGTTGGCGGGGTTTGACGGGTCGTGGTAAATCTCCACTTCCGTTACCCGTGAACTGGCCGGAAAACCATTTGTGAACAAGATCCAGTCATCCAGAAACGTATCTTTATAAAAGATTCCGACGTTGGTCCCCACATACAATCCTTCAACACTGTTGGTGTAATAAGCTATGCTATTGATGCTTACATCGGGAAGTGAACCGGAAATGTTTTCCCAGTTGTTTCCTTTATTCGTTGATTTGTAAATGTGATTGCCAACGGCAAGATAAACAATATTTTCATCATTAGGGTGCGTCTCAATAGCATTGATGGAATTGCTTTCGGGAAGATCGCCTGATAAATTGACCCATGAAGGGCTTGCATCATGGGCGTTGTCGGTACGGAAAAGTTTTTTATCATCACGTCCAACATATAAAATATCGGAATTTGCAGCTGACTGATCCATGCATCGCATGTTTGTACTGTTTACTCCTCCCAGGCCATCAGAAATCTTTTGCCATTGGGGGTTAGCAGAACGGATGTTTTTTCCACGCCAGATGTTTTTATACCCGACAAACATGGTTGTTGGATCGGAAACGTCTAAGAGAAAGGGTGTTATCCAGCCTCCTTCTTCAGTAATTCCAAAGGTGCCGTTGCCCGCAATTTTGGTTGCATTGGTGTTGTTCAAAACCCTGAAAATGTCACCATAATACAAGGTTCCATAACTATAAAGCGGATTTTGAAAATCCACACAGCACTCCATTCCATCACCTCCAATGACACTTTTCCAGTCGGGTGTGCCTAAAAATGTGGCTGTTCCGTTATCCTGATATCCATTAATTACTTTATCCTTAACTGTGGCGCTCTGTCCAATTTTGTAAACCTGGCTGATTGCCAGCCCGTCCGAAATTTCATGCCAGCTTGTTCCGCCATCACTGGTCCAGTAAATACCACCATCATTGCCAGCATAAAGTTTTCCATTGTGAGGATTGTATTCAAGCACATGAAGATCGGCATGAACTGCCGGAACACCGCAATCACCCCACCAATGTGAACTGATTTGCCAGGTTGCCCCTCCGTCGGTTGATTTGAAGCAATTTACACCACCAGCAAAAATGGTGTTTTCGTTTAACGGATCAATGGCAATATCGAGGTCGTACCAGGCCTGGCCCCCATCACCACCTTCACAGCCCCAGCTCATGATGTTGGGTGAGTTCGACATTTCGGTAAAATTCAAACCAGCGTCGGTCGAACGATAAATTCCCTTGTAAGCACTTGATACAGATAGCAGAAAATAAACAACATCAGGATTTGCTGGTGATACTCCAATTACTCCCCGCTCGCCGGTTGGAACGCCTGAAGTAATTTGTTCCCATGTTTCACCTGTATCTATTGACCGATAAAATTTTCCATTACCAGAGGCGAAAATAATGGTTGGGTCATCAGTTTTGAAAAGGATTTCTTTAAAATTTCCAGTTTTTTTGGTTGTCCAATTCTCGCCTCCGTCTTCAGATTTGCAAATTCCGGCGCTTGTTGCTGCAAAAATCATATCGTTGTCCGAAGGATGCATAATCAAACGGCCCACAACCCGCGACCCCATACCGTTGTTGTACATTTCCCAGGTAAGGCCTCCGTCAAAACTTTTCATTATTCCCAAACCGGCAGCATCACCAGCATCCCGGTCGCCGGTTCCAATGTAAATAATATTTGGATTGTTGTAGTCGATCAGAATTGCCGATACACCCAAAGTAGGCAGGACATCTGTTTCGCTGCTCCATGTCTGTCCTTCGTCATGACTCACCCACAGGCCTCCGGCTGGTGCACCTATGTAGATGGTTTTGTCGTCGGTGGGGTGAAATCCGATCGCATTGATCCGTCCCAAACCATTGTACCCTTTTGATGAAGGGATTAAATAAGGACCGAGGTTCGACCAGTTTCCATTTTCTGATTTCTGATCAGGAAATTTATTAAGAAACCTGAAATATTCGTTCCAGTCGGCATCGGCTGGCCGGCGACTGCCATCGGGGTTGATCTGAAAAGAAGTCATGTACTCCCAACGTTTAAATGGTTTCCATCCCGAGCCTTTGGTTATTTTCCGGCCTTCCCAATAAAGGTTGAAGGCTTTTTGAACATCATAGAAATTAACCGTTTCATCCTGCATCATTTCGATCCAGTAAGGGGTTTTGGCCATTTCTTCCTCTGTAAGATTTTGGTAATTCTGGGATTTTGCTGTAAAGAGACCAACTGTCAACAGGACAGCGAGTAGTGTTAATCTTAGTTTCATCATCTCTGAAAAGTTTGTGATTTAAGGCTGCAAAATTAAACTGAAAACATTATCTGATAATGAATATTTAAAGGAAAGTTTTGCAGTAACCTTAAAATGGTTCTCAAATAAAAAAAAATGTTGCTAAAAAAGCACTTTACTACCAGGAACAAAAGACGAGTTCAGTCCAAAAACCAAATTTTTGCTTCAGAAACTCCAAAACCTTCCGGCCTATCTGTTGGCAAGGGATTATGCTCATTTGCTCAAACAAGCCCTTATCAGAACAGTATCCAGGATTATGAATATTGTTAATTGCCAACAGGTCAGGGGATTGCCCGCAGGTGCATTTGTAAAACTGTCAGTGAATTTGGCAGTAGTCAGGTATGAAAACAAAAAAGGCAGCCTGATTAGCTGCCTTTTGTATTTTTTAGCGGCGGAGAGAGAGGGATTCGAACCCCCGGACCCGTGAAGGTCAACGGTTTTCAAGACCGCCGCAATAGACCACTCTGCCATCTCTCCGCTGCAAAAGTACACTTTTTTTATTTCGGCCAAATTTTTTTTCAGTTTCATACCCTGCTTTCATGTTCAAACCAGTAAAACCGTAAACTTAAAGGTTTAAACCATTCTCTTTTTAAAACTTGATTCCCGCAGAATGTACATTTACTTTTGTTGATGTTCAGAATATAAAAATTTGTTTTATGAAAAGTATCATTACAATTCTGCTTTGCCTTATTATCAGCATTACAGCATCAGCAATGACAGACAATAGTTTATCAGCTCAGTTGAAATTTACCAGATTTTCAACCCAGAATGAAGGGCCGTTTATTGAAACATCTTTGCTTGTCATAGGGAAAAGTGTGGTTTTTGTCAAAAATCAAAACAACAAATACCAGGGAACAATCGAGATTACGATGATTTTCAGTAAAGATTCCACAGTTGTCAATTTTGATAAATATGAATTGTTGAGCCCCGAAATGAATGATACTACCAATATTATATACAATTTCATCGATCAACAACGATATGGTCTGCCCAACGGTATTTACAACTTTGAACTGAAAATAAAGGATGTAAACAGCAAAGCTGCACCATTGACAACCAAACAAACCCTTGAAATTGATTTTCCTGATAATCAGGTTAAAATTTCTGACATACAATTGGTTGATTCTTACACCAAGACTGTTGCGCCCAATACAATGAGTAAAAGTGGTTTCGATATTGTACCATATGTTTTTAATTTCTACCCCGGCAACATCAATACATTGAGGTTTTACGTTGAAATTTACAACAGTGATAAAGTATGTTCTGAAGGTGATAAGTATCTGATTAACTATTATATAGAAGATAATATTTCTAAAAAAAGGCTGAGTAAGTTTGTTAGATTTAAAAAGGAAGATGTGCGACCGGTGAATGTTTTGTTTACCGAATTCGATATCACCGAATTGCCATCGGGCAATTACAACCTTGTGATAGAAGCGCGCAACAAAGAAAATGAGTTGTTAGCCATGAACACTTTTTATTTTCAGCGCAGCAATCCTGGAGTTAAGGAAGAATCAGGAAATTATGCCAGACTCAGTATTGAGAATACTTTTGTTTCTAAAATAACCCATCGTGATTCTCTTGTGGAGTACATTCATTGTTTAATGCCGGTTTCGAGTAACATGGAATCAGATTTCATAAAATATCAGGTTGAACAGGGTAATCCTGACCTGGAAACATTACAGCATTTTTTTCTCGATTTCTGGATGAAGCGTGATGAGTTAAATCCCGAAAATGCCTGGAAAAATTATCTTTCGGTAGTTCAACTCGTTGATGAACAATATGGTTACCCGGGAAAGAAAGGATTGAAAGGGTACGAAACCGACATGGGCAGAACCTACCTAAAATATGGACCCCCAAATACAATTACCGACCGCCCATTTGAGGCCGGAGGCTCAGGCATGACCATTAACGATGGCGGTGTGGAAAGTTCAAATGACGGGGGGACTGTGCCCTATCAGATTTGGCATTACTATGAACTTAATGGTCATCGTAGTATTAAGTTTGTATTTGCAAATATTAATCTCGCTCTTTATGATTACACTTTAATACATTCGAATTTGCCGGGTGAAATAAATAATGCAAACTGGCAAAATGAGTTAAAACGTCACAAAGAAGGCGTAGGATTGCCAGCTGAAGATAAATACACCGGAAAATCAGGTAATGACTATAACTTTCGGTAATTTTCAAAAAAATTGAAAATTTACCGGAAATACAGGCGTTATGTTTACTTTTACGCCTCAAATGAAGATAGCCGTTGTAATACTAAACTGGAATGGGATTTCCTATTTAAAACGTTTTTTGCCTGGTGTGGTTAAAAGTTGCGAAGGAATTGCCACGGTTGTAATTGCCGACAACGCTTCCACTGACGGCTCCTTAGCCTACCTGAGCCAAAATTTCCCTTCGGTTACCGTTATTCAAAATGATGAAAACTATGGCTTTGCCAAAGGTTACAACCTTGCTTTGCAGCAAATTGAGGCAGAATATTACATTTTACTTAACAATGATATTGAGGTAACTCCGGGATGGATTGAGCCAGTGGTCGATTTAATGGATCATGACCCAAGCATTGGAGCCTGTCAGCCGAAAATTCTCTCGCAAACAGAAAAAAGCAAATTTGAATATGCTGGCGCTGCCGGAGGATTTATCGACCATTTTGGTTATCCGTTTTGCAGAGGCAGAATTTTTCAGGCTGTTGAAACTGATCATGGCCAATACAACGACACCCGCGAAATTTTCTGGGCTACCGGCGCCTGCATGTTTGTCAGGGCAAAATGCTACCACGAAGTGGAGGGGCTGGATGATGATTTTTTTGCCCACATGGAGGAAATTGATTTTTGCTGGCGGATAAAGCATTTAGGTTACAAGGTGATGTATTGCGGACAATCAGTTGTTTATCATGTTGGCGGTGGATCGCTTGACAAATCTTCACCACGCAAAACATACCTGAATATGCGCAACAACAGCACGATGCTTTACAAAAACCTCCCACGTGAACGGCTCTACCCGGTTTTTATCATCCGCTTTTTTCTGGATCTGGCGGCTTCATTAAAATTTCTGCTCGATGGTGGATTCGGGCATTTTAAAGCTGTTTCGAGGGCACAGATCGGATTCTATTTTTCTTACAGGAAAAACCGGGCAAAAAGAGGCAAAATTCAACACAGGCGTGTTTCACAAATATTTCACGGAAACATTGTCTTTATTCATTTTTTGAAGAGGATTAAGGCGTTTTCTCAGCTGAACCCCGATAAATTTTCCATTTGATTATTTTAAAAAGCTCATCAAAGCAAGCCGGTACGAGTCGAATCCAAAACCAGCAATGGTACCCCGTGCATTGGCAGCAATGAATGAAACATGCCTGAATGTTTCTCTGTTGAAAATATTTGAAATGTGAACCTCAACTACCGGGCAGGCAATGGCTTTTACAGCATCCCCAATTGCAACCGAGGTATGTGTGTAAGCGCCTGCATTCAGGATGATGCCATCGACGGTAAAACCAGATTCGTGCAGGTTATTAATGATTTCGCCTTCAGTGTTCGACTGAAAATAACCGATTTCAACTGCTGGATATTCTTTTTTTAAAGAGGTTAAAAAAGTTTCAAACGTTTGATTTCCATAAAGGTCAGTTTCTCTTTTCCCCAAAAGGTTGAGGTTTGGACCGTTGATAATCTGAATTTTCATAAATTGAATTTTTACAAAAATATCCTTTATCCTGAAATTCCTTAATTTTACCTAAAAATCAGAAAATGTGGCTGACAGATCATTTCATGGAAGCTCTCAACGATTATTTTTACCTCACGTCAAGAGGATATCCTGAACGCGGATTTCTCAAACTGGTAGGCGACAGGTATAAATTGTCACAGCATCAAAGAACTATTCTTTACCGTGGCATTGCATCACCCGAAAAAGCCCAGAGTCGCCGCGCCAAACTTTGCAGTATTGCTGAACTTGTTAACGAAGATATTTTTGTTGATGGACTGAATGTGTTATTAACACTGAGTGCCTATCTGCAGGGTTTACCTTTGTTTGTTGCGATGGATGGCTTTTTGAGGGATGCCGCCTCTTTCAGAGGTAGATTTCCTAAAATGGAGATGATTGAAAAGTCATTTCATAAACTTTTGGCATTTCTTTCGCTGACAGGTCATTCAACTATTGTCATTTATCTTGACAACAATTCTGCAAAGGTTTATGACTGGGAAGAGATTTTTGACAGGGTCAAAATTTATGACATCCCACGTCTGGAAATTCAATGCTGCCAGAGAGCCGACACGGTTCTTCAACAAAAGCAAACCGGGATTATTTGCACCTCCGACACTCATATTATCGACCAGACTCCCCGCCGGTGCCTCGATTTAGCCTGTCATGTGCTCAAATTTTTTTTTAATTCCCAATTTGTTGATTTATCGCAATTGGTGAATACTTTGGATGAAAAAGTTAACTAAGGATGAGTGGGCGGTTGAAAATGCATCCTGCCGTTTTTCTTCTAATTCCGTCATAATGTCAGCCAATCCCTGGTGGCATATGCTTTGATTTGTCACGACCTCAAAAAAAAGTAACAATTCAAAAATTTAAACAATATGCAAACAGGAAAAATCAACGTTCAGACCGAAAACATTTTCCCTATCATTAAGAAATTCCTCTATTCTGACCACGAAATTTTTCTTCGTGAATTAATTTCAAATGCTGTTGATGCGACTCAAAAACTGAAAACACTTGCTGCAACAGGAAACTTTCAGGAGGAACTTGGCGACCTTACCATTCAGGTTGAGGTTGACAAAAAAGCAGGAACCATTACCGTGAAAGACCGCGGAATAGGAATGACCGCCGAAGAGGTGGATAAATACATCAATCAGATTGCCTTTTCGAGCGCTGAGGAATTTGTGAGCAAGTTCAAAACAAAATCGGAAGCAGAGCAGCATGCCCTGATCGGACATTTTGGTCTCGGATTTTATTCGTCATTTATGGTTTCGGACAAGGTTGAAATCATTACCAGGAGCTACAAAAAGGATGAAAATGCGACTCCGGTTAAATGGTCGTGCGACGGCAGCCCCGATTTCACCCTTGAGGAGACAGTGAAAAAAGATCGCGGTACTGAAATCATACTCCATATCACTAAAGAAGAAAATGATTTTCTGGAGGATTATAAAATCAGGGAATTGCTGAAAAAATACTGCCGGTTTTTACCTGTTCCCATCCAGTTTGGAATGAAGAAAGAAAGTGTGAAAGTTGAGGGAGAAAAAGACAAGGATGGAAACGACAAATATGTGGAGATTGAGAAACCAGATATCATCAACAATGTAAACCCTTTATGGAAAAAGAAGCCAGCCGATTTGAAGGATGAGGATTACAAGGAATTTTACCGCGAACTGTATCCCTACAATTTTGAGGAGCCACTTTTCCACATTCACCTCAACGTGGATTACCCATTCAACCTCACCGGAATACTTTATTTCCCCAAAGTAA
>CALFEP010000075.1 GCA_937950125.1 uncultured Bacteroidota bacterium | reverse complement strand
GATCAGTGGCATTTTTTCTGGAATAACATTGTTTTCGATAGCCAAAACCTCATACACAACGTACCTGCTCACTCCCCGCCAGGGCACCGACCGCAGGTATTCTTTGTAACGAAGTTCTACAAACTTACCGCTGCTTCGCTCCAACAGCCTGGCAACGGATTCATCTTCAATGCTGAAATCAAATTCGTTGCTGTGCATCATGCCGGGTGTCTGTGTTTTAAAACCTTCCTGAATCAACCGCCCTTCCCAGGTTTTAAAAAGATAGCCTTTTTTTACCAATTGGTTAAGATTTCCTGCTTTTACGCCTTCGCCAAATACAAAAAAGCATTGCCACCATATTACTGCTCCTCCAACAACAACGATTATTATTAACAAGGTGAAAATCAATTTCTTCATAATTCTTTTATTTAGTGCCTTTTTTAAAATACCAGGTATTAATAGTTACCATTATTTCTTTTTTCTGATTAGTTTCTTTAACCATTCAATCATTTTTGTTTCATTCCTGGTGTCTTCATCGGGTTCCTCTCCCAGCAGGTAGCCGTAAACTTCGGTTTTGGGCGATAGTTCCAACAATTTTTTCAGAATAGCAGCCATCGGAATAAACAAAATCATGCCCGCAACACCCCACATAAATCCTCCGATAAGTAGCGCCAGAAAAGAAGTTAATGGATTGATACTTACGGTTGAACCAACAATTTTCGGAGTGAGGTAATTGCCCTCGATGGTTTGAATAATGCTGAAAGAAATAAAAACTCCGATAGGATACCACAAACTGTCCTTGGTTAATAGTGCAAAAACGATGGGAAGCAGCGATGCAATTAATGGCCCGATGTAAGGAACGATGTTGAGAATGGCTGCGAACACAGCAAAAAACAATGCGTGTTTGATTCCTAACAGTGTAAGGGCAATCGAATTGAGAATGGCCAGGATGAACATCACTTTCAGAGCGCCTGTGATGTAAAGTTGAATAACCCTTCTCAGGTCAGTCACCACATCAATTACCCAATCAGCAGGTTGCTCCGGAAAAAGTTTAACAGCGAAAGTTGTAAAATGGTTGCGGTACAACAGAAACATGAACAGGTAAACCGGAATCAGAACAACCTGTCCGAGGCTGCTCAGGGTGCTGAAAGCGGCAGAGGTGATTGTTGAAGCATTATTTTTTAAAAAGGTAAAAAATTTGTCGTTCAGATTTTCGATCTGCATGGCATTTTTCACTCCGAAGACCTCTTCCATAAAAGCGGAAAACTGAGCCGAAAGATCATCAAAACGGGCTTCAATGTCTGTCAGGTCGCTGGAAAAACTGCTGATTTGCGCTCCAAAAAACCAACCTAACCCAGTTAGTACCGAAATAGAAATTAAAATAGCGATGATAATTGCAATTGGCCCTGGTATTTTTATTTTTTCCATATTGTTGACCAGCGGAACCAGCAACATGGCCAGAAATGCTCCTATCATCATGGGCATAATGATTGATTTTGCAAAGATCATCAGTAGAATGACACCGCTTGTAACAATCACAAATGCAGCTGCTTTCACAATTTTATTGTCGGTCATTGTTGGATGTATTTTTAACAAAAGTATTGATAAAAAGGAATACAAAATTCAGACTAATGAAATTTGGACAAACAAAAAACCCAACGTTTAAGTTGGGTCTTTTGCATGGATCTTTTAATGAGTAATTTAAAATCTTCCCCGGCTATTTTTCAGTCGATGCCAGGTTTTCAACAGGTGCGTATTCAAGCGCTTTTCCGGTTGACTTCACAATGCTGGTTTCCGATACCACACTTTTACCTTCTTTTATCTGATAAGTGTAAACACCTGCCGGGAATTCAGCGATGTTGTGCGAAACCAACACTTCACTTTCTTTCTTGATATTCATCGAGTAAACCTTTGTCCTGGTTTCATCATAAACATTCAATGTTAATACAGTTTCGGCTGGTTTTGTTATCCGTACCTGAACTTTGTTTTCGCCTTTCAGCATCATCGAGGTTACAATTTTACCCGAGTTATCGCTGCTGTTTTTTTGTGAGTAAACACTCATGGCTACCATTACCATCATCACTACTGCTGTAAGTTTCATTGCTGTTGTTTTCATCTTTTCTTATTTTTAAATTGTTTTACCTTGTTGTTTAAATTTGATGAAACAAATGTATGGCGGGAGCGCCCGTCGAAGCAACGGAGAAGTTGTGAAGTGAAGAATGGGATGGGTGAAATGAAAAAAATGATGGGTGAAAAGCAGAACCGGGGAATGCTTTTTCGGGTTTTATTTAAAAATCCGCCCGATTTTTTGTTCCAAAAGCATCAAATCGGCCAGGATGATGGCAGTCGCTGCTTCAATAACCGGTGGGACACGAAGGGCGATGCAGGCATCGTGCCGGCCGGTGATGGTAAGATTTTCGACGGTATTTGATTGTAAATTCAGGGTTTGCTGGGTTTTCCCAATGCTGGAGGCGGGTTTTACAGCAACACGGAAAATCAGATCGTTTCCGTTTGTGATTCCCCCATTAATGCCGCCTGAATGATTGGTTTGTGTTTTCCCGTCGGGCGAAATGATTGCATCGTTGTGTTGGCTTCCAGTCATTTTTGCTGACTCAAAACCACTTCCAAATTCAATTGCCCTGATAGCAGGGATTGAGAAAATTAGGTGGCTGATCAGGGATTCGACTGAATCGAAAAAAGGTTCACCAAGTCCAATCGGGATGTTTGAGGCCACACACCTGATTACTCCTCCAACCGAATCTTTTTCAGCCATTGCTTTTTGCACAGTTTCTGTTATGTCGGTGGAACCGCCTATTTCAACTATTTCAGCTTTTATGCCGATGGGTTGAATGATTTTTTTGGCAATTACGCCTGCTGCAACCAGTGCAACTGTTAGTCTTCCGGAAAAATGTCCACCCCCCGACAGATCGGCAAAATCACCAAATTTTTTCATGGCTGCAAAATCCGCATGACCGGGGCGGGGATGTGCGGCAACATGTTCATAATCTGTACGCTGCACATTTTTATTCTGAAATATAATTGTAATGGGCGACCCAGTGGTTTTTCCGTTTAAAATTCCACTCATAAACTCCGGGAGGTCTTCTTCGATGCGCCTTGTGGTTCCGGTCAGGCCTGGTTTTCTTCTCGAAATATCAGCGATAAAGTCATCAGCGCTGATGCTAATTCCGGCAGGACAGCCATCAATGACAACACCTGTGGCGTTTCCGTGTGATTCGCCAAAAATAGTAAGGCTGAAAATTTTCCCGAATCTGTTCATCATCTTATGGATTTTCTACATATATTTTCGTTCCAAGACGCTTAAGGCTGTCGTAAAATGCAGGCCATGATTTTGTGATACATTTGGCATTTTGGATAATCACTGGGCCTTTAGCCCCAAGTGCGGCAATAGCTCCAGCCATCGCAATTCGGTGATCGTTTCGTGATGAGAATTCACCCCCCAGTACAGTACCCCCCGTAATGCGCATTTCGTCCTCAAATATCACTATTTCTATTCCTAGTTTTCCAAATTCGTCCTTCAATGCAGCTGCACGGTTGCTTTCCTTGTTGGCAAGCCTGCTCACACCTTTTATTACTGAAATACCTTTGCAATAAGCAGCAAGAACGACAAGCGGCGGGAACAAATCCGGTGAGTCGGTGGCATCGAATCTGAAGTTTTTCAATTCGGATTTCGAAATTGCATATCCTGCACCTTTCTGGATCACCTGTGCGCCAGATTTTTCAAGAGCTGAAATAACAGCACGATCGGCCTGCAACGACAAGGGATTCAACCCACTGATCCTGATATCGCCGGCAATTGCACCAGCCACAAACAAAAAAGCAGCACTACTCCAGTCGCCTTCAATTTCGACCTCAGCAGGGGTATATTTTTGATCAGGGTTGATGATAAACCTGTTATGATTAACATTCAAAATCCTGATGCCGAATGTATTCAGTGTATCGAGTGTCAGATCGAGATACGGTTTGCTTTTTGGGTGAATAATTTTTACATCGGATTTTTTGAGGGCAAGCGGAAGTGCCATGAGTAACCCTGAAATGAATTGTGAGCTTTTTGTACCGTCAACCTCAATTTTTCCACCTGCAATGGGACCTTTTATGGTTACCGGCACTTTGCCTGAACTGGAGATGCATTTAGCACCTAACTGCTCAAGTACTGGTTCAAAATCTCCCAGGTCGCGATGCAATAGGGTTCCGGTTCCTTCAATGTTGTTTTTACCTGATGATAAAGCTGCCAGGGCCAGCATCAGCCGGGCAACAAGGGCCGATTCACCACAACCAAAAGTCTTATCAACCGGAATTTCCCCTGTTCCCGTTATTTCAAGTAAATTTCCATCGGGTTTGATGGTTGCACCAGTTTGTTCGACAATGGCGAGCATGGCTTTTGCATCGTCGCAGGCAGACGGGTTGGTTATTTTTGAGGTGCCCTTTGCCAGCATTGCAGCAGCTAAAGTCCTGATAAAATGGCTTTTCGATGCCGGGACTTTGACAATCCCCGCTAATTTTGATGGGTGAATGGTTACGTTCACGATCTTTGTTTAAATTGAAAATTTATAATTTTATTCATTGGCAGTTCTTTGATGATGGCTTTTCCAATTTTTTCAGCTAAAATAAAATGAATTGAATCGCCTTCCCTTTTTTTGTCTTTTGAAATCGCATCAAGTATTTCAGCGAAATTTAAATCGATTTCAACAGGTAAATTAAACTTCATCAGCAGCCTTTTTATTCTTTCAACATCCGATGCCATCAAATATCCCATGTCGGCTGAAAGCTTTGAAGCGATTACCATTCCCAGGCTTACTGCTTTTCCGTGACCCAATCCGGTGGTCTTTTCGATGGCATGGCCGAAAGTATGGCCAAAATTAAGCAACCTCCTGATTCCCTGGTCTTTTTCATCATCGTTCACAAGTTCGGCCTTAATTTTTACGGAAGTTTGAACAACATGTTCAATAACCTCTTTATCAAGATTTAAGAGGTTCGTTGTGTTATTTTCGATAAACGAAAACATCGCCTCATCTTTAATAATTGCATGTTTGATGATTTCGGCGAACCCGTTTGAAATTTCGTTGTCTGGCAAAGTCTGCAAAGCTTCAGGATCGCAAATTACAAAATCGGGCTGGTTAAATACGCCAATTGTATTTTTATACTTTTCGAAATTTACTCCGTTTTTTCCGCCTACCGAAGCATCAACCTGTGCCAGCAAGGTTGTGGCTACATATCCAAACCTGACACCCCGCATATAAATGGAAGCCGTAAAACCAGTCATATCACAAACAATTCCCCCACCAACTCCAAGCAAAAAGGTGTTTCTGTCGGCATTCAGTTGCAGGAGTTCATGAACGATTTTTTCGATGCTGAGTAAATTTTTTGCCGCTTCACCCGGGTCGGTGATAATTACAGGTAAATCAGTCCAATGATGGCCATAGAGGCGTTGAACATTGGCGTCGGTAATAACTACAACCTGTCTGCCAATACAGAAATTCCGGTAAGCTGCTAATTTTTCTCCGGTAAGGATTTTCGAAATCCCCTGATTGCCTCTGATTTCAAATGTATTCATGGTTGGCCGGTTTTCAATTCGGATACATTGATGCCATCATTCATTTTTAGTTTCTGCCTGTTAATGGATTCTTCGTGGATGGCGCTAAAGACTTTTTCAATAAAATCAGGATTCAGATTGATATCCAGGGCAGTTTTTCTGGCCCTGTCAAGGATTTCCTGCCAACGGTCGGGCTGAAGAATGGTGATGCTGTTGGCTGTTTTTAGAGTTCCGATGTTTTCGGCTATCAACATTCTTTCCTTCAATACTTCCATAAGCTGGTCGTCCAAATTATCAATCTTTTGTCTGAGGCTTTGGAGTAGATGAATAAATTCCTGATTGTCGGTTTTAAGTTTCTTGTTTTGAAGTGATAAGAGGATTTTTTGCAGCTCATCCGGCGTAATTTGTTGTTGCGCATCACTCAAAGCATGGTCAGGGTCGTGATGAACCTCAATCATGAAGCCGGCATAATTTAAATCAATGGCATTTTGCAAAACATTAATTATGTTGCGGTTACCACAGATGTGGCTGGGATCGGAAATAACAGGGATATTCGGCATTTGTTGCATCAAGTCTATTGGGATTTGCCAAATGGGTTTGTTGCGGTATTCGGTTTTTTCGTAAGTTGAAAAACCACGGTGAACGGCGGCTATTTTTGTAATTCCAGCCTGGTTAAGACGTTCGATGGCGCCAATCCACAAATTAATTTCAGGGTTTACGGGATTTTTCACCAAAACCATGACCCCTGAATTTTCAAGTGCATCAGCTATTTCCTGCACTGTAAAAGGGTTTGCTGTCGAACGTGCGCCAATCCACAAAACATCAATTCCTGCGTCAAGCGCCTGTAAAACATGTTGTCTGTTGGCTACTTCGGTGGCCACCAACATTCCGGTTTCATGTTTAACTTTTTTCAACCAGCCAAGGCCTTTTTTACCTACACCTTCAAACGAATCAGGCCTTGTTCGGGGTTTCCAGATCCCCGCTCTGAATATATGAACTTGAAGTTCAACAAGCTGGCGGGCTGTTTCACGAACCTGTAATTCCGATTCAGCACTACATGGCCCGGCAATCAGCAATGGCTTCCCAGCGTCGGTAATTCCCCAAAAATTCAGAGGTAGTATGTTGGTGGTTTTTTTCAAGGCTGCAAAGGTAAGGAGTTTGTTTGATAAACGGGGTCCATGCCGTAAAGCTGACAACTTTGCAAAAGAGTATTATTATTTTCAATACCGGTTTGCTTTTGATACCGGGTTGGATTTTTAGAAAGCCAGCGTTTACAACCTGTTTGTTAGCAGGGAATGGTTTAGACAAAGGATTGCAGAACGGTTTTTGACAGGCGGAGAATGGCGGGATGGGAACTTACCGAATTGTAATGATTGTTTTTGGGATAAAAAAAAGGTTCCGATCCTTCAAAAGAATCGGAACCTTGTCATTCAGCATTTTATGCTTTTTCAAGTTCTTTCCAAACAAGGGCACTGGCGCCTACAATGGCAGCAGTTCCAGCACTGAGTTTTGATGGAAGAACCTTTACTTTATTTCTGAAAATGGGTAAGAGATGCCGCTCCATACTTTCGGTGGTTGGCTTGAAAATATAATCACCAGCAGCAACAGGACCCCCAAAGAGGAAGATGGCTTCAGGGCTGAGGTGATGAACTGTATCGGCCAGTCCGCGTCCAAGCAGTTCTCCTGTTACCTCGAACACCTCTTTTGCAATTACATCGCCCTTTTCGGCGGCTTCAAACACAATTTTCGAAGTCATTTCGTTGTAAGGAACTGATGCCAGCAGGCTTTCGGTATTGTTGTATTTTGCCAGCAGCTCATAAACAGTACGTTTCATTCCAGTTGCCGAGCAGTAAGCCTCGAGATGTCCCAAGGCGCCGCATCCGCAAACACGTCCGCCGGGCTCTATGATGGTGTGGCCGATTTCGCCTGCAAAACCATCTGCGCCATACACCAAATCGCCATTAACGATCAATCCACTGCCCAGGCCGGTTCCGAGGGTGATCATCACAAAATTTTTCATCCCTTTGCCGCCGCCGTATATCAATTCACCCAAGGCCGCAGCATTTGCATCATTCGTAAGTTTCACAACCTTTAAATGTGGAAATTTTTCCTGAATTAACTGTGCGAAATGAATTACACCTACAAATGGAAGGTTTGGTGCATACTCGATGGTTCCGGTGTAATAATTGCCGTTTGGAGCGCCAATTCCGATACCAATTACTTCAATATCAGGGTTGATTTGCTTTACGGTTTCAATGGCATCTTTTATTTCAGCCGTGATTGCTGAGATAAATGCGTTAATCAGTTCATCCGATTTTACCTTGCTTGCGGTTGGATTTTCTTTTTTCTGTGGGGTTGGCAATTGTGGTTTTTTTTCATACAACACGTTACCCTCTGCGTCAACAACGCCAATGGCAGTGTTTGTGCCGCCAACATCTATTCCTATGGCTACTTTTTTCATCATATTTAAAATATTAATGGTTAACGAATTTTGCTGCCTTTCACTGCATAAAAGAAAATGTAAAGGTAACAGATGGCGGGGACTATAAATGCAAACGAATAGCCGGCAGAATCAGCAATTGAGCCCATGATAAGCGGAATAATGGCGCCGCCGCAAATCAATGTATTGATAATTCCTGATGCGGTACTTAATTCACCTGGATCAAGGTCTTTTACAGCCAGCGTAAAAATGTTCGGGAACATAATAGAGTTGAACATTCCGATTGAAATAACCGTCCACAAGGCAAGATTGCCTGTTGTGAAAGTTGTAACCAATGCCAGTGCTGCCGCGGTAAGAGCAAATACTGCCAGCGAACGCCCGGCATTTCCTTTACCAAGTTGCATGAGGATAAAATTTGCCACTGCCACTACCATAAAAATTGCACCAATGTTCCAACTCCAGTCTGTAACAAACGATCCTGATACCAGGGCAAGCAACAGTACCAGAGCAACATACATATATTTCCGCAGGTTATCGGTCATATTC
Source organism: uncultured Bacteroidota bacterium (assembly GCA_937950125.1). Lineage (GTDB taxonomy): Bacteria > Bacteroidota > Bacteroidia > Bacteroidales > 4484-276 > CALFEP01. The sequence continues at coordinate 5,241 of CALFEP010000075.1, read as the reverse complement.
GAGAGCATGATTGAGCCGAAAAACCTCCCAATCATAGCGCCACCCCAATAAATGGCAACATATTTTCCAGCTTCTTCCGAGTTAAGAACTATTCCCGATTCTTTTAAATAATTCAGGATTAGTCCACCTGTTCCAACCTCCGCTCCAACATAAAAGAAAATTCCAAGTGCGCCAAGAAGAACATGAGGACGATTCCACACACTTTTTCTCTGGGCAGCAGTATCCTGACCAACGATGGGAAGTCTGGTAAGGAAAATGGCAAGCGCTACAAGCATTACAATTACCCCCATAATGATAAAAGGCATTTTAACTGTTTCTGCTTTTTGAACTGCATCAAGTACATCGCCGGTTTCACGAAAAATAAGAACTGCAATGATCCAGGGAGCAACCATGGTTGCAATCGAATTGAGCGCCTGAACCAGGTTCAACCGTCCACCGGCCGTCTCATCCGATCCAAGTGCGGTAACGTAAGGATTGGCAGCTGTTTGTAAGAAAACCACACCAGATGCCAGTACAAAAGTGGCTGTCAGGAACAAAGGAAAAGAAGGTGCACTCGCAGCCGGAAAAAACAGGAAACTTCCGGTTGCCATAAGCAAAAGACCTGCAATTAACGCACTTTTGTAACCAATTTTTTTAATGTACAAACCAATGGGTATCGATATAAAAAAGTAGGTGATAAAGAATGCAAAACTCAGAAGCTGTGCCTGAAATTCAGTAAGTTCAAAAATATCTTTTACTTTACCACTCAGAGTGATGATGAATGTGGTGGCAAACCCAAAAATGAAAAAGATGGATCCGATCACACTCATGCCAAGGCCGTAATTGGCGTGTCTTTGTTCCATAGCGCAATTTTTTTAAGTTAGTGAATTATTTTCTGATGAAATTTTTAAAACGTGCAAATGTAATTTATTATCAAAATCAATGGGTCAAAACCCTTTTGAAAAATAGGCGAATCAAAAGCTTCCGTTTGCTTTTGGGGTAAAGTGAACATCAAAGCAATCAACAGGCTTCAGGTTGTTTTTTTCTAAAAATCAGATTTTCAATCTGTTTAATGACTTTTTTGAAAATTTTTTATTGTGGAAATCAAAAAACAATAATATTGCAATCGTTTGTTTAAGATGGATAAATTTATGAAAAGGCTTTTATTTGTAGTTACCTCTCTGGTTTTAATCTCCATTTTGCTGGTGAACTGTACAGAAAATCAAAGAAATAAAGTAAAACAACCAAAAAGTGTGATGAATATGACAAAAAAAATATTTGGTGAAGTTGATGGCAAAACAGTGTTTCAATACACCCTGACCAATAAAAACGGAATGACTGTTAAAGTACTGAATTATGGAGGAATTGTTACCCATATTCTTGTTCCGGATAAAAATGGAGAATTGACTGATGTTGCCCTCGGATACGACAGTTTGAGTTCATACCTTGAGGCAACTCCCTATTTTGGTGCATTGGTTGGACGTTACGGTAACCGGATTGCCGGAGGGAAGTTTGAACTGGACGGAGTTACCTACAATCTGGCTCTTAACAATGGTCCGAATCATTTGCATGGTGGAATTAAAGGGTTTGACAAAGTTGTGTGGGAGGCTGACGATTTTCTTGAGGCTGACAGAACCGGGATTGTTCTTACCTACGAAAGCAGGGACATGGAAGAAGGTTATCCGGGAAATCTGGCTGTAAAAGTTACCTATACCCTTACCGGGAATAATGAACTTTTGATTGATTATGAGGCTCAGACTGATAAAGCAACCATAGTTAACTTAACCCACCACAGCTATTTCAACCTGAAAGGACATGGAAACGGAGATATTCTTGATCAGCAAATGGAAATATTTGCCGATCAGTTCGTGCCGGTTGACAAGGACTTGATTCCTACCGGCGAACTGCTGCCCGTGCAAAACACAGCCATGGATTTTACAGCACCGCACCGCATTGGTGAACGTATTGGCCGGGTTGATGGTGGTTACGACCATTGCTGGGTGCTCAGGGATTATGATGGGAAACAAAGGCTGGCTGCACGCGTAACCGAACCAGAAAGCGGCAGGATTATGGAAGTTTTGACCGATCAGCCGGGTCTTCAGTTTTATTCCGGTAATTTTCTTGATGGCTCAAATATTGGGAAAGGCGGGGTGGCTTATCAGAAACATTACGGGTTTTGCCTCGAATCAGAGCATTTTCCCGATTCACCAAACAAACCCCAATTTCCATCAGTGGTGCTAAAACCCGGAGAGAAGTATCAGACACAGACGATCTACCAATTTAAAGTTGCGGGAAAATCCTGAAATAGAATTGTCAATAATTCAGGCTTTTAATTTTTCAGGGATGAATTTTTAACAGGTTAGCAACTTCTACTGTTGTCAAACCTGTAATTTCAGCGATGTCATTTAAATCAAACCCTTTTTTCAGCAAATTTACTGCTACTTCTGTTTTCCCTTCTATTTTCCCTTTTTGTTCACCTTCTTCACGCGCAGTATCAATCGAGTTTTTCAGGTCTCTGTAGGCTTTTAAGCTATCCTCATAATTTCGAACCTGGGAAGGAGTAAATTTTGCAATTTCAGCAACCTCAAATAACCGGAGAAAAATCCCCTCTTTTAATTTTTCTGGGATACGGTCAAGTTTATGAAGATTTTTTATGATGTACAACCATTTTTCAAATCGGGTTTCGAGCTGATCAATAGTCTTACTGAATTTGGGCATTTCCAGATAGATAAAGGTCAATTTGTCGTAAAACACTTTGTTTGTCTCAATGTCCGAAAGCTTTACGTTGTAAAGATATTTGTCTTCCTGATTTTTATCCTCATCAAAAACAAAATCGAGAATTGCTACCGTGTAAACGGCATTCAATTCAAAATTCCAATCACTCCCCCGTTTTGCAGACTCTCTGATAGGAAAACTGGAATAGTAAACAGTTCTGTCCCTGAAAAACTTCTGTTTGGTTTTTTGCAGTTCAACAATGAATTTATCCCCTTTCTCATTTTCGCAGTAAAGGTCAAAAATGGCTTTTCTATCCTCATCGCTTGAACCGAGTCTGTCGCTTTTCAGATAGGTAAGTTGCTTTATCTGTCCCTGTTCAGAGTGTAATAATTCGTTAAGGAAATCGAGCAACAAATCCTTGTTTGGTTCTTCACCAAAAAGCCTTTTAAACCCATAGTCGGTAAAAGGATTGATGTATTTTTCCCTGATATCCATTATTATAAATTTAATTTCACAAAGGTAATTACTTCTGCAATAACGGCAATCCGTTCATTTTCAATACACCTGAGGAATAAATGTCTGTTCATCGATTGGGGGTCGTACATAACCTTTGTCGCCCGGTCTGGGTGGCAGATCAAAAGGCGCAGGGGTTAAATCCCTGTAAGGAATTATGCTTAACAAATGATGAATGCAGTTAAGCCGGGCCCGTTTTTTATCATCAGAAGGAACCACGAACCAGGGCGAATTTTTGGTGTCGGTATAGGCAAACATTTCGTCTTTGGCTTTGGAATATTCCACCCACATTTCGCGCGACTTCATGTCCATAGGGCTGAGTTTCCATCGTTTGGTCGGGTCTTTGAGCCTGTCCTGGAAACGTCGTTCCTGTTCTTCACCACTTACCGAAAACCAATATTTTATCAGGATAATCCCCGATCGGATCAGCATCATCTCGAAATGAGGGCACGCCCGCAGAAATTCCCAATACTCATCTTCTGTGCAAAAGCCCAAAACACGTTCCACACCCGCCCTGTTGTACCAGCTTCTGTCGAAAAGCACAATTTCGCCGGCGGCTGGCAGGTGTGCAACATACCGCTGAAAGTACCATTGGGTTTTTTCACGTTCAGTAGGTGTGGCCAACGCAGCCACACGGCAAATTCTTGGATTGAGGCTTTGAATGATCCGTTTGATGGCGCCTCCTTTGCCCGCAGCATCACGGCCTTCAAAAATAACAACCACTTTCAGCCCTTCATGTTTTACCCATTCCTGAAGTTTTACCAACTCTATCTGCAACTTGGCCATTTCGGCTTCGTAAAATACATCATCCAGTTTTTTAGTGCTTCTTTCAACTGGTAAAATTTCCTTTTGATCGCTCAGGGGTTTTTCTGAAAATTGGTTTTCGACAGCATGATCCTGCTTCGGTTTTTTTTCTTTTTCTGATTTCAGGTGCTTAACTTTTTCTTCTTTTTGTTTTTTCTTTGAATTGCCCATAGGATGATGGTTTTTCAATCAAATTTTTTTTGTTCCGTCACCGATTTCAGAGATGTAAAAAATGGGTTTTAAGCCCGTTCGTTTGGTGTAATTTTTCTCGACATGTGTCTTAAATTTTTCCACCGAATCTTTGTGAACCAGTGAAACAGCGCATCCGCCAAAACCAGCTCCGGTCATCCGGGCGCCGAGAACGCCTTCCACCATCCTTGCTTCCTCAACAATTGCATCGAGTTCATTACCAGTTACTTCATAATCGAAACGCAACGAATTATGGGATGCATTCATCAGTTGGCCAAAAGTTTTCAGGTTGTTGTTTTTTAAGGCAGCAACGGCATCCAGCGTGCGTTGATTTTCCGAAACCACATGTTTGGCGCGTTTTCGTATAGTTATGTCGGGGATTAGGTGCTTTAAATCAACAAACTCCTGGTAAGAGAGTTCGCCCAGCGAGCCAATAGGCTTCCTTTTGCTTAGGAAATCAACGGCCTGGCTGCATTCCTTTACCCGTTCGTTGTATTTTGAATCGGCCAGCCCACGCGACTTATTGGTGTTCATAATCACAATCCGGTAATCGCCCAAAACAAGCGGAACGAGCTCGTAATCAAGTGTTTCACAATTAAGAAACACTGCATGGTCTTTTTTACCCATTCCTACTGCAAACTGATCCATGATGCCGCAGTTTACACCTACAAACTCATTTTCAGCCTTTTGCGATAGCTTAACCAGATCAATCATTTCAAGTCCCAAATAATACGCGTCATTGAGGGCTTTTGCAGTAACTGTTTCGATGGAAGCGGAGGATGAAAGCCCCGCACTTCCCGGAATGTTACCCCAGAAAAGCATGTCCCAGCCGGTAGGTGTCAAACCACGATTTTTTAACTGATCAATCACTCCGAGCGGATAATTCACCCATTTTCCGGGAAGTTTTTCAGCTAATTTGTCTGTCTTTATTTCAAAACTTTCCGTCATATTATCGGAAGCAAATCTGCATATTCCTGTATCATTTTTTCTGATCAGAAGATAGGTTCCGTAAGTAAGGGCACACGGAAATACAAATCCATT
>CALFEP010000074.1 GCA_937950125.1 uncultured Bacteroidota bacterium | reverse complement strand
TTGAAATCCTTCAAAAACATGCGGAAAAGTTATCAAATAACTTTTCTGTATTGACAAGTAAAAACCTAAGAATCAGAATAAATCCTTCCAGAAACATTCCTGATTTATAATTTTTATTCAAATCTCTTTTCCATGTCAAAAAAAGTAGATTTGAATAGCACAGGATCAGGTTATTTTTAGTTCATCACCTCCCCAACCAACTCCGGATCGGAACCTTTTTCCAGACTCACAAGTTTCACCTTTACAAATTCATTTGTTTTTGAAGAAAGTGCCGCGAATTTCACCGGAACATAATGTTCGCCGTACCCGTGTGCTTCGCCGTTGATGATTTTCTCAATCAGAACAGTCTGTTCCTTCCCGATCAACGACAGCCGGTATTTTCTTTTTTGGTCATCAGACACCTGGCGAATGAAATCACTTCGCTGGTTTTTAATTTTTTCGGGAACCTGCTCAGTCATCCGTTCGGCCCTTGTTCCCTGGCGCACCGAATATTTGAAGGTGTGTATGTGTCCAAAACCAATCTTCCTGGCAAGGTTTACGGTCTGTCTGAAATCCTCCTCCGTTTCACCAGGGAAACCTAAAATAATATCTGTTGTAAAATTGAAATCCGGAAACCGGTTTCTCACTTTTTTCACAATCGAATAAAAAGAACCAACTGAATACATTCTCCTCATTTTCAGCAGGATTTTATCCGACCCGCTTTGCAGGCACAAATGCAGATGTGGGGTTAGTTTTGGATGCGAAAAAAGGTCGAAAAGTCTGTCGCCAAAACCTTCGGGCTCAATGGAACCAATCCTTAGCCTGAAATCGCCGGGAAGCTCAACAATTTTTTCGACAAGCTGCTCAAAGTCAATATTTTCATACCTGTACCTGCCAATGTTGACGCCTGTTAGCACAATTTCTTTAAAACCAAAATCAACCACCTGCCTGATGTTTTCCAGAATATCCTCATCCGGCCGGCTGGCGGCTCTTCCACGCACTTTGGGAATAATGCAGAAAGTGCAGTAATTGTCGCACCCATCCTGTATTTTTATCCAGCTTCGGGTGTGGAACGTTTTATCGGCTGCCTGGTAATCAAACAGGTTTTTATCAAAATGATGAGGATGAATGATTTCTCCTTTCAAATGCCCGTCCACCAATTGAAAAATGGAACTTTTATGCTCGTTATCAACAAACCAGGTAAGGTTGTCGGGGTTGCTTTCCAGTTTTTCGCGGTGGTTGTTCACCATACAGCCGGTAACGACAATCATGGCATCCTGGTGTTTTCGTCCGGCCTGGCTGATAGCCTGGTTCGATTTGTGGTCGCTCTGGTTGGTAACAGTACAGGTGTTTACCACCACAATATCAGCCTGTTGGTTAAAATCCACCACCTGATATCCGGCATTTTGAAACTGCGAAGCCAATGCATCGGTTTCAAACTGATTGAGGCGGCAACCAAGGGTTTTGAATGTAATTTTTGTCATAATTTATTGAAACCTAACAGGTTTTCAAAACCTGTTAGGTTTTATTCTGTTATTGCTTAATTATCAATTTTTTCAATTTCTGCTATTATGCCATCAGTTTTAATTTTCTTCCAATCGTGCCAATAAATAAAATTTTCCAGGTCTCCAAAAAGTTGAATAACTTCATCCCTAAAGAGTTTTGTTGGTTTTGATGATAAGATGGATTGAAAGGAAGAATAAGGATAATTTTTAAAATCATCACTAAATCCATGTTTTGAAGGATTAAGATGAATGTAGCCGATTAAATGACGCAAGTAATCGATGTCATAAACCCAGATTTTATGCAAGTGTTCCTGAAACAGACTACCTGTTCTTTCGTAAGCTTTATTTATTGATTTTGTGTAAGAATTGAATAAATTCGAGAAAGGTTGATGAAGGTGGTTATTATCCTGATAGCTTGATGATAACTGTTCTTTTTCTTTGAATTTAAGTAAAATATGAAAATGATTTTTTAAAAGGCAATAACTATAAACATCACAAATGGTTGTTAGGTGTTTTGACATTAAATTGAGGAAGAAAAAATAGTTTCTATCCTCAATGAAAATATCTTCTTTGTTGTTTCCACGATTGAAAACATGATAAAATGCACCGGGTTGAAAGTTTACTGCCATTTTACATTTTATTGATAATGAATCAATTATTTTTAAACCTAACAGGTTTTTAAAACCTGTTAGGTTTTCGTGATTACTTCCCCTTCTACCGAAAAATCCGTTGATGAAGTAATTTTCAAATCCACAAAATTGCCGATCAGGTCATGGTTTTCAGAAGCAAACCGGGTTACAATTTTTCCTTCGGTAAGGGCTGAAAGATACCCTGCTTTGCGGTCGTGGCCGGTAACCAGTACCCGGTAGATTTTTCCAACCATTGCACGGTTATTGGCTGCCGAAACCCGACGCAGGTCGTTGCTCAGCTTGTGATACCTCGTCTTTTTCACTTCTGTCGGAACATCATCAACCCATCGTGAACTGACGGCACCGGGCCGTTGCGAGTATTGGGCAATGTAAGCCATGTTGTACCGGAATTCATCCATGATTTTACGGGTATTTTCGAATTGTTCTTCTGTTTCGCCTGTAAATCCTACAATGATATCGGTGAAAATGGTGGCTTCCGGAATCAGCCGTCTTATGGTGTGGATGATGTCACGGTATTTTTCAAGCGTGTGTTTGCGGTTCATCCTGATTAAAACCTTTTCATCACCCGACTGAATGGGAAGGTGGATTTGTTTTCCAAGGCATTTGTACCGGGAAATCACTTCAATCACCTCATCGGTCATGTCGCGAGGATGGGGAGAAGTAAAGTACACCCAGAATTCTTTTCCTGAATTATCCCCGGCTTCACCGATTCTTTCCAATAACTGGGGAAAGGTGATTTCTTCTCCTTTTTTGTCATGCCCGTATGAATTCACATTTTGCCCTAATAAGGTGATGGATTTGTAACCCTGTCCGACCAGGTTGGCTATTTCATCCAGAATTTCGCCCGAAGGCCTCGAAACTTCCCGTCCACGGGTGTAAGGCACTGCACAAAAAGTGCAAAATTTGTCGCAACCGTTTTGAATTGGAACAAAGGCTTCAAAACCGGAACTGTAATGCGGGGTTACTTTCCAAAATGTGTTGATGCTCTCGTTTTTAGGCATCGCAGTAAGATCGGTAAACAACGATGCCGGGGTTACCACACCATATTGTCTGATCATTTCAGGCAATTTTTCGAGTTCACTCATTCTGAAAACAATGTCGAAAAGTTTCAGGAACTTTTCCATATCGTCGGCCAGTATGCACCCTGAGATAAAGGTCAGAAGGCTCTTTTTGTGTTTCCATTTGTTCCATTTCTGGATGCGCGAATACACCTTGTCGATGGCTTTCTGGCGCACCGAGCAAGCCAGGATTCCAAGCATGTTGGCTTCCTCTTCATTGTCGGTCCAGGCATAGCCGGTTTGTGTTTCGATGATGGTGCGCACCCGCTCGCTGTCCGACATGTTCATCTGGCAGCCCAAAGTTATCAAATGGTATTTCATTCAGTTAATCAGTGTAGTTTAGTCCTTAAAAACGGCTGGCAAAAGTAGGCGATTATTTAAAAATAAACCTCAGCGTGTATTTTAGCATGATTCACTCCCTTTTCCTTCAAAATATCGAAAGCCTCATGAATCATTTTCACATTTCCGCACAAATAGTAATCTGCGGTGGTATCAATTTCATTTTCAAGCAAATAGTCGGTTACCCTGCCATGTAAATTCCCGGCATTTTCGCCGGAGGTGCATAAAACATACCTCGACGGATCATAATCCGCACGGTCGTATGCTTCTGAAGCATATCGCACGCCATGAAGCATTTTGTAATCGAGTTGCGGATAGGATCTCACATAGCTGTGATAGGGTGCGATACCTGTACCTGTTGCAATCATGACAACCTTACCCTGCGTGACTATTTCTGGTTCGATGGTAAAAAATCCCATGGGACCTTCCACCGAAAGCAAGTCACCATGATGCAATTCTTTTAATTTTTGAGAAACATCGCCTGGCTTAACTGCTTTCACCAGCACTTCAAAAAAGTCGTCATTTTCGCTGCTGTAAATAGAATATTCACGTGCACTTTTCTGTCCGTGAATTCCTAAAATTACATGCTGACCAGCAGTAAAAGGCCTTTGATCCCTGTCAAAACGCAAAACATACGTTGAGGGAGTAAGATGTCGGATATGATGAACTTTTGTAGTATTTTCTGAAATTTTCGTCATGTTTTTATTTCTCATTAAACCACCCATGCCTTTTGATGGCCGGCATTATTAACAAAACCATCCGTGTCTGGTTCAAGAATGTTTTGTATTTTTGGTATTATCAAAAAAAAACATGAAAAATGAAAACAATGCCTTCATTTTACCTGGTAATCATTGCCATTATTGGAATTGCTTCGTCTGGATATGGACAAATGGACGAAAATAATGATTCACCAGAAAATTCAACACAGGATTTCTTTTCAGATTCCACGTTCGACAGATCACCAAATTTTTCAGAGTTTATCGAAATACCAGCCATTTCTT
>CALFEP010000073.1 GCA_937950125.1 uncultured Bacteroidota bacterium | reverse complement strand
GTAAGCTACCAGCGCCATGAATGGGCTGAAAATATCGCTGAAACCGGAGCCTTTGAGCATGATCATGCGGATAATCCGGATGAAATAGGCAATCGGGTTGACGTGGTTGATCATTTGCGCCCAGTCGGGCATGCTGTCGGCAGAAGTAAAAAGTCCGCTCATCAGAATGAAAATGACCATGAAAAACCACGAAACAAACATCGACTGCTGCATGGTGTCTGAAATGGTGGAAACAATCAGCCCAAGGCCGAGAACAGCAATCAGATAAACCGCAGCCACGCCAAATATCAGCCCGATGCTTCCCACAATGGGGATATTGAAAAACAATTTTGCCACCGCCAGGCCGAAAGCCAGCTCAAACAGGGCGATGATCCAGAAAGGGATGAGCTTACCGGCGATGAACTGGTATTTTTTGATGGGTGTAACGTTGATCTGTTCGATGGTTCCGATCTCTTTTTCACGCACTACGTTCATTCCCGAAAGAAACATTCCGATGAGGGTAACCAGCAACACCAGGATTCCGGGAACCATGTAGGTTTTATAGTCGAGTTCAGGATTAAACCAGTAAGAATACTGCACCTGGATGGGCATTTTCACTTTCCTGCCTATCATTTCTGTCACAAGATTGATGTTATAATCACGGATAATGGCCGTGGTGTAAGCATTTACAAGGCTTGCCGTGGAGCCGTTTATGGCATCCACAATCAATCCAATGGTGGCTTTCTTTTCGTTCACCAGGTCTTTTTCAAAATCAGCCGGAATCTGGATGATCAGGTCGGCTTTTCCGTTTTCGATAGCCCGAAATCCATCTTCAACATCATTGGAATAACCTGTAATGGTAAAAAATGGCGAGCCTTTGAATTTACCTATCAACTCGCGCGATGAGGATGATTGATCGAGGTCTGTGATCAAGGCCCTGACATTTTTCAGGTCAAAAGTAGCTGCATAAGCCAGGATCAACAATTGGATAACCGGCACCCCGAAAATAATGGGTAGCATCATCCGGTTGCGGAAAATCTGTAAAAACTCTTTCTGAAGTATAAACAGGATTGTTCTCATTTGCTATTTAAATAACAGAAAATAAATTAATTACGTTATAAATTTACTCGAGCCTGATTTTGAATTTTTTTACACTCAGGAAAATGAAAAAGACGATCATTCCCAGTAGTATCAGCGTTTCTTTCCAGAGAACACCAAAACCGATGGCTTTGAGCATGACTCCCCGGATAATGATGATAAACCAACGCGCCGGGATAATATTCGACAGCCATTGCAGCGGCAAGGGCATGTTTTCGATGGGAAAAATAAATCCGGAAAGCATAATGGTGGGAAGCAACAAAGCAACCATCGAGATCATCATGGCAATTTGCTGTGAATTGACGATGGATGAAATGAAAATTCCTAATGAAAGCGAGAGAACGATGTATATAATGCTGTAAATCAGCAATACGATCAGGCTTCCGCGAATGGGGACGCCGAAAACAAAGTATCCGAGCAGCACAATGATGGCTGCAATTCCAAATGCCAGCAAAACGTAAGGAATTACCTTGCCGACAATGATCTGCAACGGCTTTAGCGGCGAAACCAGCAGCACTTCCATGGTTCCCATTTCTTTTTCACGGGCAATGGAGATGGAAGTCATCATGGCCGAAATGAGCAACAACAGCACCGTGATTACCCCGGGTACAAACATGAAAACGCTTTTCATTTCGGCATTGTAGAGCATTTTCACCTCAGGGTTGATTTCAATGGGTAACTTCCTGTCGCGCAACATTTCATTCTGAAAAACATTCACGATTCCAGTCACGTAATTCGTCAGAATTCTGGCCACATTGGGATCGGAAGCGTCGGCTAATACCTGCATTGAAGCATTTCCGTCGCGTTCGGTTTTTTCGCCGAAATCAGGCTCAAAAATCAGCACCAGCTTTACTTTTCCTTTTTTGAAGGCTGCGTGTATTCCTTCTTCACTTTCGAGGTTTTCGGAAAGTTGAAAATAGCCCGATGACAGGATTTTGGCTGTAAGTTGCCGCGTAATGTCGTCTTTTGATTTGTCGAGGATGGCTATTTCCGCATTTTTAATATCGTTGGTCAGGGCGAAGCCAAAAATCAGCAACTGTACCACCGGCATCCCGAAAAGGATCAGCAACGTGCGGTAATCCCTGAAAATGTGATAAAATTCTTTTCTTACAAAACCGATAAATTGATTCATTGTTTTAGTCATAAGTCGTTAGTCGTAAGTCATAAGTCATAAGTCGTAAGTCATAAGTCATGAGTTGGTGAAAATTGGGTTATTGGAGGGTTGGGGGGTCAATATTTTTTTGATTCAAGCGATTTGATAAACCCACGGGTTATTTTGGAAATTTCGTTGGCTGCTTCGATGAGAAGTGTCTTTTGCTCTTCAGTTATGTAATCTAATCTTAATGCCAGGTAAAGCATAGATTTGGCTTCGCTGGTTGAGCCAAGTGAAATGTATAAAAATCTTGAGAAATCGGCATCAGAACTTCTTTCGAATCCTTCAGCAATATTGTTGGAAACAGAAACCGCCGCCCTGCAAATCTGGTCTTTGAAACCATAATCTTTAACCTCACCAAATGCACGATAAATTTCATAAGCAAAATCCTGACCTTTTTGCCAGGCAATAATGTCTTCAAATTTCTGTATTGTCATAATCTTACTTATTTAGTTTGAATATTTATTTAATTTATTAAAATAGAATACTTTATAACTAAAATATTACTTTACTCCAAAATAATATTCAACATTAACCCCTTCCCAATAAATTCCACCCCGGACTTACGACTTACGACTATAGACTTACGACTTTTTATCCCCTGGCTAACTTCAAAAAAACCTCGTTCATCGTATCTGCACTGAATTGCTTTTTCAGGTTGTCAGGCGTGTCGAGTGCACGAATTTCGCCATCCACCATGATGGAAACGCGGTCGCAGTATTCGGCTTCGTCCATGTAATGGGTGGTTACGAAAATGGTGACTCCCCGGCTGGCAGCTTCGTAAATCATGTTCCAGAACTGCCTGCGTGTGATGGGGTCAACACCACCGGTAGGTTCATCGAGGAAAACGACTTTTGGCTCGTGAACCATCGACACGGTGAACGCCAGTTTTTGCTTCCAGCCAAGCGGCAGCGCACTCACCGGACGATCTTTCACATCCTCCAGCGAAAGGCTTTTCAGCGCCTGGTTGGTTTTGGCCTGTATTCTTTTTTTATCCAGCCCGTAAATTCCTCCGTAAAACCTGATGTTTTCCACCGGCGTGAGGTCTTCGTACAACGAAAACTTCTGGCTCATATACCCGATGTTTTGCTTGATTTTGTTGGTTTCGGTATAAACATCAAAACCGGCAACTTTCATTGTTCCCGAGGTGGGGGTCCATAATCCGCAGAGTATTTTGATGGCCGTGGTTTTTCCGGCGCCATTGGCGCCCAGAAATCCGAAAATTTCGCCTTTTTTCACATTGAAAGTCAAATCTTTGTTGGCGGCAAAACTTCCAAACTTTTTCCAGAGGTGGCTCACTTCGATGATGTTTTCTGCTGTTGGTTTCATAAGTTGGATTCGTTTTGTCTGGTCATCAGGTCCATAAAGCAATCTTCGATGTTTGGCGCAATTTCACGGATTTCGATATGGGTGTGTTTTTTCGATTCGAGAAATGCACGGAGTTCGTCAGTTTTGGTGAATTCGCTGTTGGGTGTAAAATGCAGCGAATCGCCGAAAGGATAAATAGAATTTGTTTTATCGAACGACTTCAAATCGCCGATGAGGCGGAAAATTTCATCCGATTTAACAGCCAGCAGGAGGTGTGGAAATTGTGAAATGATGCCCTGAGGCGTGTTTATTCCCAACAGATGCCCGTTCTGGATCAGCCCGACCCGGTCGCAAAGACTGGCTTCGTCCATGTAAGGCGTCGAAACCAGGATGGTGATGCCTTGCTGGCGGATGCGTTTGAGCATGTCCCAGAATTCCTTTCGTGAAACGGCATCAACGCCGGTGGTAGGCTCGTCCAGGAAGAGTACGTCAGGCTTATGGATAAGTGCGCAACTGAGTGCCAGCTTTTGTTTCATTCCGCCTGACAATTTACCGGCCGGGCGCGTTTTGAATGGCTCGATCTGTTGATAGATTTCCCTTACCAGGTCGTAGTTTTCGGCAATGGTGGTGTTGAAAATGGTGGCAAAAAAGGCGAGGTTTTCCTCCACCGATAAATCGGGATACAGCGAAAAACGTCCGGGCATGTAGCCAACCCGTTTCCTGATCTTTTTAAAATCCTTCACTGTGTCGAATCCCAACACCCTGGCCTCACCGCTACCCGGAAGCAGCAACGTGACAAGTATTCTGAAAAGCGTGGTTTTGCCGGCGCCATCCGGACCAATCAGCCCGAAAATTTCTCCTTTGTTCACCTCAAAGGAAATATTGTCGAGGGCAACCGTTTTGCCATAACTTTTCGAAACATTTTTTAATTCAATAGGTTGCATTACGCAAATTGTATAATGTTTAAAACTTAATCTTAACAACAACAAAAAC
>CALFEP010000072.1 GCA_937950125.1 uncultured Bacteroidota bacterium | reverse complement strand
CGCAAAAACTCTGAAAAACACAAAATGATGGATTCCAATAAATTAATACTTTAAAAAATTTTGTTCTGTTGTGCCTGCCTGTTGGCCTGCCTGCCAAAGGTAAGAAGGCGGGCAGACAGGTTTTAGTGGCTATAAAATAGTTTTTTGATTGAGCTCATTACTGTTTTTGTTTCTGTCTTTGATAAACAATAAAATTTCAAAAATCATATTAACAGAACAAATTGTTATTAACCGGTTAAAACAACTACCTGAACATTTGCAAAAACAAGTTTTGGATTATTTGTAATTTTTACTTGTGAATTTCAGTAAAACCGGTGTTAATAAAGAAAACGGCTTTGATCTCTCTGAGGATCAGAAAAAAATCCTTGACGAACGTCAGGAAAAATACAAGGATGATCCATTTTCCGGAGAGGATTGGGACATTGCAAAAACAAGATTATTGGAAAAATATGCAATTAAATGTTTTGTTGAAACCTGAAGCATTTTATGACATTGATGAAATAATTGCCAGGTACGAAGAAAAGAAAAAGGGTCTTGGTTTTGATTTTATTCACTCATTTGTAGTTTATTACGGATAATCAAAAGCAATCCAAATCTTTTCCCAAAGGTTTATCTGGAATATCATCAGGCTTTTCTAACTAAATTTCCTTAGGCTGTTTTTTATGCAGCTGATTTTTCTCAATGAGTCGTTTCAGTTTATGCAGTGCTCCATACTTCCACAGACCCTGACCTCATCCTAAAAAGGATAAAATGATTCTTAGCTAAAATCTATTACAGATTTATAGAGCCTTTGGGCTACAAAGTCAGGTAGTTTTCAAAAGTTTTTCAAACCTGGCATTTCGAGAAAAGTTTTTTTTCCTTCTTCAGAAAAAGTTGCAAAAAACTCATAAATTGCTGACCTTTGACAATTGAAGAATATTTTAGACAATCCAAACAAAAAAAATATGAAAAAGAAATTTACTTTGTGTATTTATTTATTCCTGCTGGTTTCAGGATTATTTCCACAGAATCCCAATGCCAATTCGAAAAGGCAGTTGCTGGTACCAGGCTCCTACGCTACCATCCAGTCGGCCATAAACGCTGCAGTTGCAGGCGACACCGTGTTGGTTTCACCGGGTGTGTACAACGAAAACATCAATTTTTTGGGGAAACAAATCATGGTAGCATCCAAATACCTGCTTACGGGTGATTCAACCTACATTATTCAAACCATTATCGACGGGCAGGATTTGGGGCCGGTTGTGCGCTTTGAAAACGGAGAATCGCTAACAACATTTATGGTGGGTTTTACGGTTCGAAACGGCAATTCCACAGCTGGTGGCGGAATCAGGTGCATCAGTTCCGACCCGGTAATTTCATCGATGATTATCAAGAACAATGATGCGCAGTACGGCGGCGGTATTTACCTGTACGATTCGTGGGCTTACCTGTGGAGAATTGCCTTTATTGATAACCATGCTTCGGGATATGGAGGAGCCATATCGTGTGATTATTATTCTTTTCCGGCAATTTACAATGTTTACATGACTGGTAACACTGCGATGGCAGGCGGTGGGCTACACTGCTACTATTCAAGCCCTTACATGGCGTATTTTCAAATTTACAATTGTCAGGCCAGCTATGGAGCCGGCATTTACCTTTATGGAGCATGGCCTTACATCTGGGAAGGAAAAATTTACAACAACAGCGCTACCTACCTTGGAGGCGCCATCGAATGTGATTATTATTCAGAGGCTTATCTTACATTTTTACAAATCAACAACAACACATCCCAGTATGGGGCCGGCATCCACCTTAGCGAATCGGATGCGGTGGTGATAAACTCGACCATTGTTTCGAACACAGCCACCTACGATGGCGGTGGCATCTATTGTTACAATTCCAGCCCGTATCTTGTAAACAACCTGGTAGCATTCAACGGCGGTCAATATGGGGTTTATGTTTTTAATGGCACTCCTTACATCGAGTATGGCGATTTTTGGCAAAACAATGGCGGAAATTGTTACAATTGCGGTGCTACAGTTGGCGTCAACGTAAAGAAAAATGTGAACAACGATTCGTGTGATGTATTTTTCAACATCAAAGTTGATCCCTTGTTTGTTAATTTCTCTCAAAAAAACTACAACCTCCAATCCACCTCTCACTGCATAGATGCGGGGCATCCTGATTCGCCCGAAAATCCTGACCATTCCATTGTTGACATTGGAAAATATTACTATACCCAGAGTTTTGTAGCATCATTTACGGCTGATACGGTGCATGGTTTACCGCCACTGACCGTTCAGTTTACCGACAATTCGATTGGCAACCCCACACAATATCAGTGGGATTTCCAAAATGACGGGATTATTGACAGTTACCTGAAAAATCCTGTTTTTACCTATACCCAGATGGGTTTATATTCGGTGAAACTAAAAACACTAAAAGGATTTACAACGGATGTCAGGATAAGGCCGAATTACATCAAATGCACCTACACACCGCAACCCGTGCTTGAATCGGTTGAGGATGTTACGGGCGACCAGGGAGGAAAAGTTATTGTTAGTTTTCTGCGAAGCTATTACGATGATGGAAGCCGAGGTACAAACAAATCGGAAAAGTATTTCATCGAAATAAATCCGGGCGCCGGCTGGTCTGTGACCGATTCAGTTGATTGCATTGGTTCCGACCAGTATGCTGTGGTGTGTAATACACCATTTGATTCGACCGCCACGAATAACGGTTTGATCAATTTCAGGGTTGCGGCTGATATGATTGAAGGTGTTTTTACGGGCCCGGAAATGACGGGGTATTCGGTGGACAACCTTGCCCCACAGGTTCCACAAAATTTTGAAGCCATCATTGCAGGTCAGTTATATTCTCTGAACTGGGATGAAGTGCCAGATGCCGATTTGATGAATTATCCTATTTACAAAACCGGTGCTGGCGGTATTTTTGGCACAATTCCATGGATGATTGTCAATCATCCCCCCGTTGCAAATCTGACCATTGGTGAAATTCCATCGCAGTTCAAAATATGTGCTGCTGACTCATCAGGCAACCTGAGCGGTTTTTCAGAAACCATTGATGCACCTTTGTTGATGAATTTTGCACTCGACGAAGGTTGGAACGATATTTCATCGTGGGTTTTACCTTCAAACGTGACCTTTGAAAACATGTTTGCTCCAATCGCCAACAAACTGGTTATTCTGAAGCATCCAACCGGACAATATTATCCTGCACTTCATCAAAATACACTTGGCTGGTGGGATTCCGCCAAAGGTTACTGGATGAAACTGTCGGCACAAGCCAGTTTTCAAATAATTGGCTTCGAAGAAAACAACAAAACCATTCAGTTAAACGAAGGCTGGAATCTTATTCCGGTTTTGATCAATTGCTCATTTACTACGAATGAATTGGCCGAATTGCTGGGTAATAACCTGATTGTTATTCACGATGGGGTGGGTTTAAAGGTGTTTTGGCCTTCACAAAACATTTCCTCACTCGATCAACTTATCCCCGGCAATTCATACATGATAAAAATGAATGCACCTGCAACTTTAACTTTTCCTGAATGTGATGAATGATACATGCGTTCAGTTTAAAAACTATTTTTTTTGCCACTAAAGGCCAAAACCTTCCTGCTTTCGTACCCATAGCAGTCAGGCTACTGGCAGGTTTTTGTATTACATCGGCAAACTTAGCAAGGGTTTGGTGGCATCGTTTAAAAGACAACTTTTTTAGACCGGACTCATGGCAAACACGGTTTTTATTCCTTCAAATCAGCCTTTGACAACAAAATAAATGGTGACGAAAATGATAAAACCGGAAGCACTATCGCTGACAATAGCACTGTTGTTATTGGTAAATGTTTTTTGCCAGAATAAATCATCATTGCTAAAAATCCCCTATTACTCCGGAAATATTTCGATAGACGGACGCATTGATGATTGGCGTTCTTGTTTTAAAACCACTTTTCAGGATACGCTGACAACCTTACACGGTTACCCGGGCCATCCAATGATGGCGTTTTAC
The DNA here is from genome assembly GCA_937950125.1 of uncultured Bacteroidota bacterium. GTDB lineage: Bacteria > Bacteroidota > Bacteroidia > Bacteroidales > 4484-276 > CALFEP01. The sequence continues at coordinate 8,654 of CALFEP010000072.1, read as the reverse complement.
GATGGTAGCTACAATTATGCAATCACCTGGAATCCGGTATCACGAAACCAGGCCGAAGTAATGGTTTGCTGGGATTTGAACAACCTGTATGTTGCTGTTGCAGTGACTGATCAACATTTGTATGCCCAGATGCCTCCGGGTGGAAAATACTCGCAACTTCACCTGAACGATGCAGTTGAATTGTACCTCGACAGTAAAAACGACAGCGACTCGATGATGGATATCAATGATTATCAATTTCTTATTGATTGCAAGGGGCAAAATATTGTTTTTCGTGGCGATTTGAACATGATACTGAGTGACACCCTGACAGCGCCAAAGGAAAGCGGGCAAAACATCTATTTCGAATATGCGGTTTCAGCCGATGGAACCCTAAACGATACTGTAACTGATCGGGGTTTTGTGGTTGAAATGGCTATTCCTTTCACAGCCATCGGATTAAAACCACTGCCCGGTTTGCAATTAAGAATCGACGTATGCATCAACGACAACGACTACGATTTAAACGGTGTAACCACTTATGAAGAAAAAGCATTGCGCTACTGGCCCTTCAACTGGTCGGGCTACAGCGATTTTGGCTATCCCGAAACCTGGAAAGTCGCCGTTTTGACGGGTGAGCCCGGATGGCTGGATAAACTAACGGGTGCGGGTTTGAAAAGATGGCTGGCGGTTTACTTGTCATTTCTCATTTTTACAATTGCCTTGGTGGTTTTATTGTTATTGAGGATGGTGCGGATGAAAAGACTTCCCGCACATAGCGAAATTCAGTCTTCAAAAGTGGTTTTTCTGGAAAAACAACAGACCGGAACACCTAAACTTTCACCAAATCAGCAAATTCTGAAAAAAGCCTCCGAAATTCTTACCTGCAATCATCAGGAAAATTATGGTTCGGAGCGGCTTGCAAACGAAATAGGCATTTCGATACGCACATTTCAGCGTGTAACAAAGGAAGAATTGAACCTTACACCCACCAATTTTATTTACCTGGTTAAATTGAACCTTGCGGCCGATTACCTGAAAAACCATCTTGGCAATGTTTCAGAGACGGCCTATGAATTTGGTTTTTCCGATCCGGGATATTTTTCAAAACTTTTTAAAAAGCATTTTGGCATGACGCCCCTGGAATTTCAGGAGAAAAACGACAACAACAGGTAATCGCCTGTTTACTGGCCATTCGTGTCGCCATTTTACCAATAATAGTCGCCATTTTACCGGTCATTTTATGACCTGTGATATAGTTTTGTGTCATGCAAAATCAAATAACAAACATCACAGGTATTGCAGGGCTGGCGCTGATTTTCATCCTCGCAGCAGTTCATCAGAGTAATTTCAGATGGTTGGCAGGTGTTTTTGCCCTCCAGATTATTCTGATCATCAGAAACCTGCTTGGTGAAGTTCCACGAAAAACTGAAATAATCATGATGTTGGTTGGATTTTGCTTCACTGTGTTAACTATCTTATTTTTAATTTAATAACCATAAAAACAAAGAATTATGAAAAAAAATGCTTTTTACACCTTATTAGCATTGCTGCTGTGGACAGTGGCGATAGGACAGACCCCGCAAATGGTCGCCTTTGATGAAATCCGGCAAATTGCTGACCGGAATGCACAAGCCCTCTGGGGCGATGTTCATCCCTCCGAACCCATTCCATATTATGGGTTTGATGATGAGATTGTTGCCTGGCGGTTCAACTATTCGATTGGAAAGCCTTTTCCCGCAAAGGATGCACTGCTTGAACAGCTTAAAAAATCTGAAAGTGAACATGACAAGTACAATCAATGGGGTGGCAACAATTTTGGGAGAATTTTGATAGGCGCCAGAGAAAATATGCCGGTATTGCTCGAATATTCCAGGTGTCTTTCAGCAGAATTTGCACTGGCCGGGAAACTGGTAAAATTGTCGGAAGCTGCATTCGCCGGCGAATCGTGTACGAATGGGAAGATTTACTACCTCGACCACTTCAACACCTGGCACCAAATTATTTCCAACGGAATGGTTAAATACGTATGTACTTCGCCAACCGGTGGAATTGTTGATGAATCAACATTTAATCAAAAAAAATCGACAAAAGGAGTTTCTTACGAAAATGATGATTTTGCTGGCCTGTGGAACAAATACAAAGGTGGATTTGTTGTCCCGACCGATGGCGACAAATACATAAATTATCATGAGTGTATGCCGTTTTATGACTGGAGTTACGGATGCAGCCCCACCGCTGCCGCAATGATTTTTGCCTGGTACGACAACAGGTCGCAATATGTTTCGTCGAAGTACCCCTATTTTGTGGTATGGCATTTTCAGCGCTTCGACAACGTTGAAAACGAAACCGATTACAACGTAAGCAACCTTCAGTATGACCTTGCGCTGGCCATGTCAACGGACACAATGACCGGAAGCACACAGTCGTACAATATCGACAACGGGATGAATCATGTGGCAAACAGCCAACGGGGATACAGTTTCGACTGCGTAAACAGATATACCTTTTTATGGACTCGGCTGACTGATGATATTGATGATGGAAAACCTTTGCTGGTAAGTATTCCCGGGCATTCCACAGCTGGAGTCGGGTACAATGGAAGCAGCGATATGGCTATCACGCATTACACACACGACCCGCCCGACCACCTGGTTTGGATAAGTCGCTGGGATATTGATATGATTACAAGGGTATCCTCAGGCGGTCAAAAAGGTTCAGCTATTAAACTTTCCAGACCGGTTGGCGACCAACGTTACAATAACAATGGACTTGGAGAAGTTTACAGCGAACAAAATTATGCCGAAATTACATGGATTTCAGACAATGTACCCGGCAGTTGGGTCGATTTGTTTTATTCGACTGATGGCGGTCATAGCATTGAACCGATTGTATATGGCACTGAAAATGACGGGGTTTACAACTGGTTAATCCCAGCCGGCGCCGCATCTACCTCATGCAGGATCATGGCCAATTTACGAACTCCCGATATGGAACCTTACATTGCCGGAGCAGATGGCTCAATGGGAAATTTCATCATCAACAATTCGGGTGCAATTCCTACAATGGTCAATGAGCATATTTACACATGCGACAGTTTATCAGAATTTTTTCACTTTCAGCACACCGAACCCTCCTGGGCAGCCATCGGTGCAAAATCCGATTTTGGAAACTGTAACTGGGAAATTCAATTTTTCAATAATACCAATTTCAACCAGACTCCATCATTTTATTCAACATTTGGAGGTTTTACCAACTTTATGGTTGTTGATGGAAACCATTATCCTTCCTCGTTACGAGGCATAAAAATAAGGCCGCTCGCCGAGCATCGGACTGTAGAGCTGGAATATGAAGGCGGTAACGAAAATCTGGTTTTTGGCGCCAACGGGCCTTACAACTGGAATGCCAACGAAATTGTGGAAATGAAAGAAGTACATCTTTCGCCCGGTAGATATTATTTTGAGCTTGAAGTAAGTTCAGGATGGCCAAATCTTGGAATGGCGCTCTTTGGTTCGACCGATGGGCAGTACCTGAAACATCGTTACGATTATCTTGCTTTTGCTGATTATACTTCTGGCAGCCAAACCGAATCCTTTAATGTGACAATTACACAGGAAGATGATTATGGATTGTGCATTTTTTCTAACCGGCACGAAGCAGGCAACTATACCATTAAAATTGTGGATGCATTTATCTGGACAGGCGAGGTTTCGACGGACTGGCACGATCCCGATAACTGGAGCGGCCATTTGGTACCGGATATTTCCTCGAAGGTTGTACTTACCGGCGATGGCCATTCAACACATATTTCATCAGCTGACGCTGCATGCGCCCAAATAAATATTTTGCACGACGGAAGGCTTTACATCGATAACCACAACCTGACTGTGAACGGAAACGTAACCCTGAACGGTTGGCTGTTAATTACCAGCGCAGCTTCACGATTGACTTACTATGGCGATTTGGTTGTAAACCAGTACAGTTACCTTGAAATAGCTACCGGCGCTGGCATCTATGCCTATGGCGACTGGACCTTTGAAGAAAACACCAACACACAGCTCAACCATGGTTTTGTTGATTTTAAGGGAACTTCAAACTCTTTTGTGTATTCAAAATCAGAAAATTCGTGGTTTTACGATTTAAAGGTAAGCAAAACCGGTGGCGCATTCCTGGCTTACGACAACTGTATCGGCATCGAGCCTTTGCACATTAAAAACCAGTTTGTACTTTACAATGAGGCTGTTTTCGTACAATATGCCATGTATGATGTAATTTTTGACGGACCGTTCCTGAGTTATGCCGGAAGTCATTTCTATTTTCAAAATGGAACCCAGCGGTTTGAAAGAGTAGGAACCGGCGGCATCTCCATTTTCAGCGAAAGCGGAAGCTATTTTAATGATATGGTTATAAGTGTGGACGATTGGGTTGGACTGTCGTCAAACATTGAAATCAGGGGCGATTTACTTATCGAAGACGGCATGTTCAAAACCTTGGGCTACGATGTTTACATTAAAGGCAACTGGTACAACAATTCAGGTTTCAATCACGGAAATTCAAGGGTAATTTTTAATGGCACGGGCATACAGGAGGTAACAGGAACCAACTTTTGGGAACTGGAGCTGAATAAATCACTGGGCGAACTCCGTGTTCACGAATCCACTGTATCCGTACAACATTATGACTGGACGCAGGGAACTGTTCGTGTAAATGGCGGCTGGTTTCAGTTAAATGACCTCGAAGATGCCGGGATTTATGGTACTGTAATCGTAACCAGCGGACAACTGGATTTGCACCAGGAACCTGATGAGTACCTCGATTTGAATGGGAACCTGCAGATTTCGGGTGGTGAAATGAATATTTATGGCGGAAACGGCGACAGCTACTGGCCATTTTCAGCCAATGCCTCATTCACCATGAGTGATGGGGTTCTCGATTTCAAAACCAACGGGCTCAGAATTCACAATTCAGCATCATGGACACTTAATGAAACCATTACCGGTGGAACGGTTAAAATATTTGGTGATCTTACCGTAGCCAGGACAGATTTTAACCCATCGGGAGGTACTTTTTATTTTTATGGTTACACCGAAGATACCACCCTTTCAGTAGCTACTGGCAGCAATCTTTTCAACCTTGAATTGGACAAGAGTAGCAAAGGAGCTAAAGCTCAGGTTAAAACCCTCACAGCCTCAGGAACACTTGATTTGAATGGTGATTTTATCCTGACTGGCGGCAATTTTGAAGCCCCCGCAAAAATGTATGTTGGAGGGAATTTTAATAACACACAAACGCACTGGCATTTTGATGAACTGACGGGTGAAGTTGTACTCGATGGTTCTGTTGATCAGGAGTTTAATCAGGAAGAAACCTTTTATAAACTTACAATCAACAAACCGGGCACTGGCGCCGTAACCGTAGCAAACGATGTTACTTTCACGGTTTTGAACACCCTTTTGGTCGATAAAGGAGATATGATTTTTGAACCGGGCAGTACATTATTACTGGATGGAAATTTTGATGTTAACTACCTGGGAAACATTTATTTTTACGGTGAAGCAGGTAATGAAATTACCGTAACCAGCGCATCCAAAAGCAGTTATGGTTTTGATGTATCGGCTGGCGGGTTCATTTCGGCCAACAACGCCATTTTTAACAACATGGATGTGGATGGAATTTACCTTCACAGTGGCTGTTATGTTGACGATGAAAACGCCTTTCATGGTTGCACTTTTGCAGCAGGTGCGCCTGGCGGAACACTTATCACCTGGGATAATGGCGCCGACGTGGTAGTACACAATGCCGTTTTTCCTTCAAATTCAACAGGTTGCACTTTCAATGTCAAAAAAACCAACAACAACGGCCATGTATTTTTTGATTTAGCCACAGGTCCATTTTCAGGCGCCGCTTTTGAAAGCGATCCGTTCTCACGCATCGACTGGGAATATGTAGCGCCGCTTTCACTGCCTTTTACCGAAAACTGGAATTCCAGTTCTTTTTCTACACAAAATTGGGTGCCGGAAGGCAGCAACTGGATTATTTCAGGAGCATGGGGAAATCCGGCGCCTACAGCCGATTTCCATTTTTATCCCAGAATTTACAACTATTCGGTGCCTTTGAGAAGTCATTTATTAAATGGAACTGAAACATCTGAAATTCAACTAAAATACGACATACGCCTGGCCAATTACAGCACGGCTACCCTCGAACAATTCAAGGTTCAGGCAGTGCAACAAAATGGCGATTTTATTACCCTGGCCACTTACAACAATAGCGGCGGTTCATTCGGGTTCATCACCGAACAGTTCGATATCTCCGATTTTGCTGATGGTGAAATTTTTTACCTGCGCTTTACCGCTTTTGGCGCCGATTCGTGGAATCTCGATGGTTGGTTTGTTGATAATATTATGGTTTCAGGAATTGGGCCGGAACCCGGAAAAATAGGCGGTTTCGTTACCGATCTTGCAACCGGTTTACCCATCGAAAATGCAAACATCATGGTGGAGGGTTCAACTTATGGTACTTTCAGCAACGCCCTTGGCGAGTATTCTATCATCAATCTCACGCCCGGAACTTACAATGTTACTGCATCGGCTGAAGGGTACGAGCCGGCACAGGCAACCGGAATTGTTGTGGTTTCAGGGGAGACCACATTACAGAATTTCGCTCTCAATCCAATTCCCCCAACCTACTGCACAGAAATGCTTTACAGCTATGGGTGCCTCTATGGCGACGGTTTCGACACCTTTATGCTGACTGAAATTTCGAATGCCGGCTCCGGGTGCAGCACCGGTGGCTACGGCGATTTTACAGCAATGACCGCCACTGTCAGCCGGGGTTATCCTTATCAGCTTTCGGTATCGACCAATTATCCGCAACAATATGTTTCTGTTTGGGTTGATTTTGATGATGATTTTGAGTTTGCAGCATCAGAGAGAATAATTACAGATTTTGTTTTGGCCAATCCCGGCGAATTGTACACCACTGCACTCACCATTCCCGAAACGGCTCCAACAGGCACACACCGCCTTCGTGCACGTACAAACTGGAACGAAACATCGGGCGATGCCTGCACCATGTATGATTACGGCGAAACCGAGGATTACACCATCGTTGTGGAATCGACACCGGCGAACAGTTCGTTAAAGGTTTTTGTAACCGATGGCTTATCAAAAGGCCCTGTTGATAATGCAAGAATCGAATTGGTTGGCACCAGTTGGATAGGTTACACCGAGGAAGAAGGCATTTGTATCATTACAGGCATAGTACCCGGAAACTACGACATGAGCATCACTGCCGAAAACTATGAAGATTTGTTATTGGAAAACCTGATGATTTATGCCGAAACAACACTGAGCCATGAAGCAATTTTAACACCGCTTGCCATGCCAACTCATGCAATAGACCTGAAGACAGGCTGGCAGGGGCTTTCGAGTTACCTGATGCCAGTTGATACGGATATTGCTGATATTTTTTATCCTCTCGGCTCTAATCTGATCATTGCACAAACAATGATTAAAGTTTATTGGCCAGGTCAGCAGGTTAATACCATACTAACATGGGAGCAACATGCTGGCTACAAAATAAAGATGCTGAATGATGCAATTTTACCTATAAACGGCTATGAAGAAGCCAATAAAATGTGTCTGTTACCCGAAGGCTGGTCAATATTGCCGGTTGTTTGCAGCGAAAACATTCCGGTTGCGACGCTTTTTGAAGGAATCAACAAAAATAATGATGTAATCATTGTTAAAGAAATTGCAGGAACAGGAGTGTATTGGCCAGAAATGATGATTAACACGCTTGAAATATTGGCTCCTGGCAGCGCTTACGTGATTTTGATGGAAAATGAGGGTTCGGTCACCTTTCCTGAGAACCCGGAAAAACCGGCTATGTCGTCAGGAAAAAAGGAATATCCATCCTGTTCCCCCTGGAATATTCCGTGTCAAACACCTGTTTCACATTTGGTGGCCATCCCATTTTCTGTCTTTCCAAATTCACTATTTTCAAATGGCGACATGATTGGCGTTTTTACACATGAAGGCATTTGCTGTGGAATGTCGGCTATTGGCGAACAAACCGTAGTTACTGTATTTGCGGACGATCCACTTACTTTCGTGAAAGACGGATTTTATGCCGGTGAGAAATTGTTTTTCAGAATTTTAAATCCAGAAACTCAACTTGAAACACTGGTTGACTTTAAGTTCGACGAATCGTCAGGCTTGAACAGCGGATTCTTTGTAAATGAAGGTGTTTCGGTAGTTTCGGGGATTCGGAATACTTCAACCACTGTTTTCAATCAAACTGATATTCAGCCCGAAATTTACCCCAATCCAACCTGCGGATGGGTCACCGTGAGCAACATTCAGAAAAACACTTCACTGATTGTTTTTGATGTTCACGGACGGGAGGTTTATGAAGTGAAAAACGCTGACAACCTTTTGAAATTCAATCTCGAAGGTTACCCAAAAGGTGTTTACATGATAAAAATGATAAATGGAAACAATGTTTATTCAGCCCGAATTGTGGTGAAATAAATAATAACAGATTCTTTTCTTTAAGTAGCCTCATTTTAGTGATTTTCGAACAAAAAGAAACTTGTTTCATAAACAGATTATTTAAACCGTAAAGTTTTGGAGGATGCCCCGCTCACTAATTAGAGCGGGGCTTTTTATCTT
>CALFEP010000071.1 GCA_937950125.1 uncultured Bacteroidota bacterium | reverse complement strand
CGTGCAGCTAATATGCTTCCTTACGATGAGCAATTTTGAAAATGCTAATTGTAATTATTGTATCGAAAATACTGTAAAGAATCCTGTATTTGCCAACCCGCATGCGGTATTCGTTTACACTTCCGATTAGCTTTTTGCACCCATACGGGCGGGGATTTTCAGAAAGCCTGTTAATTGCATCACGTATTTATATTTCGTCATCATGTTGAAATGACAGCAATTCTTTTTCAGCCCTCTTTTTAATGAGGATTGTGTATTTCATTTCAGATCGAACTTTTGTATCAACTTTTTTTCGGTTTCTTCCCAGGGGATATCCTCATCAACAGCCCTGTTTTGTATGGCAAGTCTGTCTTTCAAATCTTCAATTTCATCCATAATTGCCTGGTATTTTTTTAGATCCAGGACAATGAACGGATTGTTGCCCTTAACTTCAACCGAATATGAATCTGTTTTCATAATTTTATTTTTAGCAAAAATACAAAATTAGCCAGTGGTCGAATTAAACTCACCCAAAATAACATCTTCATCATTAAATTCACCATCCATCACCCCTTCAAAACCCCACCCTGAAGAACTTGCTCTCAAAGGGTTTCAGTTCCAAATTCCCATTTTCGACCAAAGTGCCGGTTACATCCACCTGTGTACATTTTAATCCGGCGCTGGTGAATTCGTTTTTGAGATTGAAAGTACACGTTTTTCCGCCCGTTTCGCGGACATGGAAAATGGCGGATTTCCCGTCCTGTGCGGGGATGGCGCTAACCAACAGGATATTTTCGCCCCATCCGGAAATGAAAGATTTCTGCCAGACTTTTTCACCACTTCCACCACCAGGCAAAACCCGTGAAAGGAAGGGCATGCGATGCCCCCAGCCAAACCGGGTCGCATCCTGAAGGGTGTTTTCTTTCCGGCTGGTGAGGGTGTAAGTCCAGGTGTGGCCGCCGTGCTGGTCGGCGTTGAAGTTGGTTACCCAATAATTATTCATCGGCCAGCCGTAAATATAAGTTGTTTCTGGTGTAGCTCCGGCTTTGTAACGTCCGGTGTTGATACCGCCAAACTGCATCAGTGGGATTTCTGCTGAACTCAGGATGATCTGGGCTTTATCGTTTGAAAGACGGGCATAATTCTGCACCGTGTTCCAGTCGTTGGACGAGCCGGGAATCTGGTCAATGCCAGCCCTGACCTCCCCCCCTTGGACATCAAAAGCCAACTGGCCATTTTCGAGGGCTAGCGGGAAGGCAATATAAATCCCCTCCGGGTCGGTGACCAGTTTCTTTTCGATGGCATAAGCCAGGTCGATGCGTTTGGCAACGTTAAACAGCCTTATTTCAAATGAAAGCGCACCATCGCCTGTGGCGGCCCTTGTATTTGCCCTGAAGCGGAGTGTGTTCCAAACCTCACCGGTTTCATAAGCCTCGAACCATACGGAATCCGGTGTTTCGCGGGTGTAATTGTCCAGCCGTTTCGATTCCATCTGGGAACGGTTGTCCAGCAATTCATAAATAAACTCACCAAGTTTGTAAGGCGCGTTTGCGTCGGTTAGCTCTTGGTTCAGTTCTTTGTCAAAAATGCTGGAAATAGCACCTTTTCTGTTATCAATCAGTATTTTGTACCACTGGTTTTCGATTTCCTGCTTTTCGGTTTCTTTCTGTGGTAAAGTTTCAACCGGATGGTTTTTATCAGTTTTGATTACATATTTTTTATAACCAAAAGCCGGAACATCTTCAACCCAAACCATCCAGTAAGTCCCGTCGGAATGGTGTTCAACCGGTTGAGCCTTAGCCTGGTTTCCCATTTGATCGGTGATGCTGAAAGGAGTATAACGGGGCAGAATCTGGTGGTCGATATACACCTTGCACAGGCTGCTACGGTTCCAGTTGAGCGTGTTGAAAACAATGAGTGACGGGTCATTTTCACGTTGAATAAAATTCTGCAGTTGCCCCATCGTTTCTTCGCCTAACATTTTAGCACGGCGTCCGGCTTCCCAGGCGTAGGATTCTTTAAGCCGGCGCTGTTCCATGGTATATTTATGGAATGGTTCGCTCACGCTTGCATGGTATCCAACTGTATGTTCAGTATAAAACAGCAGTGCAGAATTGGTGGTTTCCACCCGATCGGTAATTTTTTCAGGCAAACTGGCTCCCCGAATGGCCGCCATGGTAAGCCCGGCGGTGTTGGCAATCAGGTCGCTTTGTGCCTGACGGGTAGCTGCTACTTCGCGTGCAGAAGCGCCAAATCCATCGGTCCACCAGTCGGGCCATGCGCCTCGAATGACCTGGAATTCGTCGCTGTGCTTTGCTTCCATTTCTTCAAAAAACTCAGTGGCAGTGGCCGTTTTCAGCTTTGGCCACGTATATTTTTCGTTCCATTGGCGGATCATATCACAGGCCAATGTCGAAGGCGGTGCATTATCAACCAGATAACCCGAATGTTGGATGGAAATAAGATCGTATTCGTACCCTTTTGATTCAAGATCAGTAAGGTAGGTCAGCAATTCATCTTCAAAAACATTAAAATCGCCTGCATGGATTTTAAAAACTGTGTTCCCGGTCATATAATGTTCGGCGCGGTAGGCAAGCATCCTTTTCCCTGAAGGCGACTCCCACCAGAAAAGCGTTGGTTTGTCGAAACAGATCAGCGCCCGGTGGCCGTGGGTTCCCATGTTCAGGTATTTTACGCCAAGGTCGCTGTAATAATCGTTGAGGCACCAGCCAATGCCGTTTACATCGTTTTGCATGGCAACTTTTACATCGAGGCCATTTTCTTTGAAGTTTTTGATGGGCTGCAATGATGCTGCAAGCGTCTGTTCATCGGGCAACTCGTCGAAGTTAAAATACATCCCGGTAAGTTCAATCCTGCCTTCAGACACCCTTTTTTTGAGGCGTTCAATCTGTGTTTGTGGTCGGCTTTTCAGGTATTCGTCCACTGCCCAGGAGGCTTCACATGTCCATCTGAATTTTGAAGCATCGGGATAATTGTCGGTATTGTCGCAATAGTCGAGGGCATAGTCGATATACCTGAGATGTTCAGCCAGGATTTCGGTTTGCGATCGAGTATAACCAATGTCGGTGTGCGAGTGTTGAACAAAATTCACTTGCCAGTTGCGGACAGGATTCAAATCCAGTGCGCCTTCCCAAACTGTGTTTTCAATGTCGAGGCGATAATTCACCGTCTTTTTCTGCATCACCACTGGCAAATTTACTTTCAGGTAATTGTATCCAAAACCCACTATGGTATCTTTAATAAGCTTGTCGTCGATATAAACTTTTGCTGTGGCTTGCCCGCCAAAATGAAGAATCCCGGCCACGCCAAGCTGATAGTTTTTTCCGTTTATCACTGAAATTGCTGGCAGCGCCTTAAAATTCATGCCATTTTTCAAAGGGAATTTAAAAGTCATATACCAGGATGTTTTGTTGAATTTTCCTCCTGTTACTTTAACTTTCAGCGGCATTCCGGCTACAAGGTTTTTAACTGGGATGGTCAGAAACATGAACCCGAACCGGTCGCCGTGCTGGTCGATCATGTCTTTTTGGAACCACAGGGATGAACCGTCATCGGCTTTCAACAGCCATTCGTCCGAGCCATCGGTCCAAAAGGTGAACTTGTCCCGGCCATTTATGGCAAGGTCGAAACTCGCCTTGCCTGGTGATGAACCAACTCCGGCCAGCCAAACAAAGGAAATAAAGTCAGTCCCGAATATTTCAGGCGCCGGCGATGTCTCCCACTCCATCATCGAGGTGCCGTCAGTTGCCCTTATCAGCATACTTTCCTTGGCAATCGGGATGGAAGAATGGTAGGTAAAATCCACCCCTTCGATTTTCTGTTCATACCCGTTGACGATGGTCGTGTTTTGCTGAAGCGGGGTTTGCGAAAACAACATTACGCTGATTAACAATAGGATTAAAGTGAGAATTCTGGTTTTCATGTTTTTAATGTTTTATTTTATAAATGCAACTACAATCTGGGCAGTATCGACGCTCTCATTAATGATTTTATAGGATTCTGCGGCGGCAGGAATTACAAATGTTTCGGCATAATTCAGTCTCATCCTGACGCCGTTTTCGGTTTCAACTGTTATCGTGCTACCTTCCACAAGGCTGAGAACATGAAATTTATTCAAAGTGCGCATGTTCAACATTTTCTCAACATGCAGGCGGTAAACATCATAGCTGTGATTTTCATGGGTTTTCAGGTGATATATTTTCCAGTTCCTGCCCAATTCAATGAGTTTTGGTCTCGATTTCAGGTTTTGAACAACATAATCTCCCTTTCTTTGAAACTCAAGGTTTTTCATTGCCCTCTGAATGTTGAGTGGGCGTGGTTTTCCGTCCAGATCGGGGCGAAGCCAATCGTACATTTTAAAGGTAAAAATATAAGGCGTGGTGCTTATTTCGAGCACAATGTTGTTTTTGCCCGAGGCATGAACGGTTCCAGGCGGAATGAGGAATAGATCGTGCTTTTTGGCAGGCAGCTTATTTACAAATTTCTCAATCTGAACTTTTTTGTTTTGCTCAAAACTTTCAGTTAAGGTTTTTTCAAATTCCTGTGGATCGATGTTTTCCTGAAATCCCAGGTAAACAACGGCATCTTCTTTTGCGTCAAGGATATAATAGGTTTCTTCCTGGGTAAAATTTTCGTTGAAATGCTTTTTTGTATATTCCCGCAAAGGGTGGCACTGCACCGACAGGTTGCCCCCGTCAAAGGTGTCTAAAAAATCGAACCGGATGGGAAATTCCACGCCATATTCCCTGAATGCCTCTCCCAACACAGCCTCAGCTTCCTGAAACATCAGGCAATCGAAGGATATTTCAAGCAGGTTTCCTGAACTTTCAAAAATCAATCCGTTTTCGGGAACAATCAGTTCAAACGACCAGGCGTAATTCGGGACATCGTGATTTAAACCTTCGATATGATCCAGACACCAGGTTCCTCCCCAGGTTCCGGGTTCAAACCACGGCCTCACCCTGAAAATATTCCGGCTCAGAATTCGCAACCCCTCACGAATGTCGTTTCCGAAAGCCCAGTTAATGTCGTCGTTCCATTGACCATCTGCAAAAAGATTGATTTTTGGTAAAATGGCTTGTTTGTGACGGTTCAAAACCACCCAATCCACAAAGTAAAACCGTTTATACATCGGTTTGATTTCATCAGGTTCTTTTGTCCCCAGGTTGGTAATACTCCGCGCCCTGGCTCTGAATTGCATCTCATTTTTGGGCAAATCTGTATAAACCAAAAAACCCGAAATTTGTGTAAGTGCTGCTCCCGGTCCGTAAACAATATTTATATCGAAGGCAGGATCGGATTTAATGTTTTTTAGTTTTTCCCTGTTAAAAAAATCAATCAGATGAAGGGTTGTTCTTGTGCCAAACAAGGGGTCTTCACCGCCAAGGAAGGGTGCGATCAGATTTTCGATTTCATTGCAAGGAAGCAACGCCTCAGCCACATTTATCCAATTTACTTTTTTCCCACTTTCGCGGAAAAAATGTTCCAATTTTGAGCGTATATTTTCATAAAATACGCCCTGGTAGCCGTCGATGATGACGATAGAATGATTTATTATTTCAGCAGCCAGCGACCCGAAACCGTTGAAAATTTTGCATTCGCCCAACGGGTGAGCCGGGTAAATGTTGTATTTTCCCGGTGTGGTCTCTGGTTTTACAGCAGGCATCAGGTGCTGTTTGGTTTTTCGCCAGTTGGTTTCTGAATCTGTCATCAATCTTTATTTATTCTTTACAACTATTCAATTTCTAAACATAAACCAGTTTTTGCCACTAAATCGCTAAAACCAGTCTGCTACAGGCAAATACAAAACCCTACAAAAAACAGAAATAAGAAAAGAACAGGTTCTGAAAAGGTATTATTTTGTTCTTATTATTTAGTAACATGTTGATTTAAAACCTAACAGGTTTTAAAAACCTGTTAGGTTTTGGCTTTTCAGACCAGCTTAATAAATGTATCACCTTCATTACTTGTTTGTATTTAATTTAGTGTTTTTGTGATTTAGTGGCTAAAAATATTCTATTTTTCACTCCGCGACATCGCAAAAACGGAAATGAAAACCAGGTATAATGCGCAAACCACGAAAACAAACATTCCAGCAGTCAGACTTGTCAAGTCCGAAATTTTCCCGACGAGGGGAGGAATAAAAGCCCCTCCCGAAACAGCCATGATCATCAATCCGGAAATTTCATTCGTCCGGTCAGAATAATTTCCAACCGTTATCGAAAAAATCAGCGGAAAAATATTGGAGGCGGCCATCCCGGTTAAAAACATAAGTGTTAAAGCAAAAGCCGGTGTTGTCGACCATAAAAAGGCTAAAATCGCAGCCAGGGTAGCAATGGCTGAAAATAACAGAAACTTCCCGGAATGTAGCCTTGTCAGCAGGATAGCACCCACAAAAGTGCCCAACATTTTGCCAAAAAAATAAAGGCTTCGTCCCTGCATGGCTGGTTCATGGTCCATGCCCAGTTTATCCATTAAAAATTGTCCGGAGGTTGAGTTGATGCCCACATCAATCCCGACTACAAAAAAAATCCCAATCACCATCAGCACAATGAAAGGGATATTGAGCAACCGGACTGCAGACCCAAAGGTGGCCTTTTTTTCGGTGGAAACCGTTTCTGTGACCGGTGAAAAATGAAGCCAAACCACCGACAACAGCGAAAACAGCCCAAAAGCCAGGAACATCAGTTTCCAATCACCAAACGAAGAGGCGAACCAGGCAGCAACAAAGGGCGCCACCATCGAGCCGATGGCTTTTACAAACTGGGCAAAACTCAGGAAACTCGACCGCCGGTTGGTGGGTACAACATCAATGAGCAATGGATTTGCCGAGACCTGCATGATGGTGTTTCCAATTCCAAGAAGCACAAAACCCGCTAACAACGTGGGAAACGTGTAAATCAGGAATGGTAGTAACAGGCCTGTTGCTGTTAAAATCATACCGGTATTTACCATTTTGCGTTTGCCAATCCTGTCCTGCAAAATTCCCACCGGCAGCGAAAGCACGAAAAACCAGACAAACACAGCCATGGGGATCAATTGTGCCAGCGTGTTGCTAAGCTGGAAATCGGTTTTGGCATTGTCAACACCAATGCCCACCAGGTCGCAAAAACTCATCACAAAGAATGAGAAAAGTACTGGAGTTACCACAAGTAAAGTTCGTTTCTGTTTGGTCATCATATTAGTTTTAAATTCCAATAGTCAAAAAACAAAAGACAAATAAGTTACAAATATTAAAACACAAATAAAATCTAAAAGTCAAAAAAAAAACAAAAAAGGCATTGAGTATCAGTCAATGTTTGCATTTCTAAAAGTTCTTAAACCGGACATTATTTGATTTTTAACTTTTGTCTTTTGTTTTTAAAGAACGTTCAGGTTTTTTTTATCAATCTTTTATAAAATACCTCGTTGCACAGGCTGGCACTTCCCATCAGGGCGGCATCTTCCTGAAGTGTTGAAATCAGTACTTCTACTCTCACACCTTCACTTGCAAAGGCCTGAAGCAATTCATTGCGAAACCATGGGAATGCAGCCGAAATGTTTCCCCCTATCACCAAACACCCGGCATTAAAAGTTTTCAGCCAGGGTGCAAGAAAAGAGCCCAGGTTTTGACCAAAGGTTTTAAAAATTTCCAAAGCTAAACCTCCCGACTTGGCCATACCAGCTAATTCTTTTACACCAGGCAGTTGCTGACCGGTAAGTTTTTGATATTCGTTTTGAAACCAGCGGGTAGAAAAATGATCATCGGCAATGGAATTTCCGAAAGGAATATGATACAAAAAGCCATCGTCGGGCACACCGTAAGCACCGGCAACAGGCAAGTGATTATGAATGAAGGTAGTGCCGAAACCGGTCCCGAGCGTAATTGCCAAAAGCCGGTCAAATTCAGCAGCCCGGCCTTGCAGCGACTCGCCAATGGCAAAACAAACCGCATCGTTTTGAAAACGAACCGGAAAATCTTCTGACAGGTTTAACCTGCTTATTAATTCCTTCCTGACATTTACACCGTACAACGCATCAAATTTCTGTACTCCGCTAAACAAGGCAATCCCACCCGGATAATCAAAAGGCCCGGGCATGGCAAAGCCAATTCCATGAAGTTCACTCAAATTGTAATCTTTTGCTGTCTCGAGGATGGCATTTGTCCATCCCTGTAAAATCTCCTCTTTGGTGGTTTGGCTGTTTACCGGAATTCGCACCTTCCGGTCACTTGCAAATTCATTTTTATCCAGATTAAAAAGCCGGCAGGTAATGTGGCTGCCGCCGATATCTGCACCAATGCTGATTTTGCTCATAAAATGGTGGTTAAGTTAAACAACCTGTTTTTGCGAAAAATGCCAACATCGGCAAAGATATTTTGTTTTCGGCTCCCGTGTATTGTATAAATAGAAAAACCTAACAGGTTTTGAAAATCTGTTAGGTTTAGGTCGGTATTGACTTTCAATTACTAATATTCCGGATTTACCACTTTTCCAATAAACAAAATTGTGTTGGTGGTTCTTTCGCGAATGGCAAAAACGAAAGGCCGGTTAACGAGGAATGACTCCGGCATGCTGGTTTCGACAATGCCGATGGTGGTAACGGCGGCGGCTTCGGTGCCCTCTTCATTTACATCGATAAAGGTATTCTGTTTAACAAAATCAACATAAATATCAGCATCCGAAATGCCAGAAAGATCGGCAAGACCCGGAACAAAGGCGTTGACCATGCCCAAAGATGAAAGCTGGTCGTTGAGTTGTTTTTCAAAGCTGAATTTGAATTTTGGCATCGATACCAGGCGCTCAGCAATTCCCTGGTTTTGATCGAACCAGGTGGTCATTTCAAGCCAGTCGTCTTCGGCAAATCCTTCGATAAAATCAGCAAGTGTTTCGTTTGGCAACAAAATGATCATCGAGAAATTTGCCTGTCCATAAGTGAGTTCGATGGCGGCAAAGTTGTTGGCGCTGTAGGTTGCCGACTGGATATTTCCATTCATCATCAGTACATTGGCTGTGGTTCCGTTCTCTAAATAAAACTGATCATCCTGTGTTAAACCGGCATCAAATTCACCTGTCCAGGAACCCTTAAAATAGAGGGCATTCATCAGAAACATTACCGCATCACTGCTGATTTCGTCCAACACCTTTGGAATTTTCCCGTTTGTATTATCGCTGGCCCATCCGTTGATGGTTTCGAGCGCCGAAGGTTGTGAAAAATCGAGTGCTTCAATTTCAGAGGAAAAATCGGTTTTCATCGTATTCAGAAAGAGATCCTTTACAAGGAAACTTTTTTTGTAGAACACTGCATTGGCAATGGCAAGCTGCACCTGCGGATCAACCGCAAGCAACTGACTGATCAGACTGATGTATGCCTGGTTCACCTCATCCTGGGTCATGCCATCGTAACCCAGCATGGTGTTGATTTGTGACCAGGTATCTCCGCTGCAACCATTTAATAGCATGGTAAGTGCTGTAGATGCGCTCAATGGCGAAAACATGAGATTGCCACTTTCGGCTTGCGAAATTTTTTTAAACAGCTCAATCCCAAAAGTGTTGCTTTGTTGTATAACGGCAGCTGACTTTTCGGTCATCTGCAACTGTTTCGGTGCTCTTTTTGTCTGGCTTTTATCCTTTTCGCAACTTGATAAAACAAACATTGCGACTGTTAAAAAGTAAAGTACACGGGTTTTCATAGCTCACTGTAGTTTTTATGATATTAGCATTATTGAAAAGATAGAAATTTCACAAAAACCGTTCCCAAAATAACCCATGAACGAAATATGATATGCCTGATTTCGTGCTATTTAGTGTATAAATGCTCCTGAATGACCAGCAGGTAGTTTGCCGGAGTTAAAAGGATTGTGGCAGTTTTCGGAAAATGACCAGCTAAAGTTCGCGCTAATTAATTTAATTATGTTACTGATTAGGTGGTAATTAACTTTAAACAGGTTTTTAATGTTTTTCACTTCTTACACTAAGAAGAGCTTTCCATAAAACCGGTTTTATGCAATTCTGCCGTTGCTGTAATGGCTTTCCCAACTATCGGGACATTTTAAGGAACATTCCCTTTTTCGGTACCCGCTACTTAATGTTCACTCCTTCATTACCCACCTCAATCCCATAATCCTGCATCAGCCGGAAACCGTATTGCCTTAGGTCGCTGATGACCGGAACAGATTCCTGCCCTCTTTCTGTTAGCGAATATTCCACCTTTGGGGGAACAACAGCGTAAACAGTTCGGTTAATAAATCCATCTTCCTCAAGCTCGCGCAGCGATGAGGTAAGCATTTTATGGGTCACCTTGGGCATTGATTTTTTCAATTCATTGTAACGGAGAGTTTTATCACGAAGCCTCCAAATTATCGGCATTTTCCAGGTTCCACCAATTCTGTCCATCACAAATTCCACCGGAGTGTAATACAGTTTGTTGTTGTAAAGAAATTCGGGCATACGCTAACTCATTATAATTCAATTCGCTTTCTAAAATGTAAGTATCTATCAAAAAAGTGAATATGCTCGCAAAAATAGTGGACAGGAATACTTTTGTCAAAATTTTTTTTAGCATTTGTCATAAAAACAGACTGTAGTTATTTTTTAATAAACAGAACATGAAAAACATATTTAGCAAAAACAGGGTAGAAGCTTTTTCCGACGGCATTTTCGCCATCATCATCACACTTCTGGTACTTGAAATTAAAGTACCACACATTGAAGATTACGACGCTTCAGACGAACTGGCTCAGGCATTAACAGGACTAATCCCTAAATTCGCCGGTTGGATCATTAGTTTTTTCACCATCGCGGTTATTTGGGTAAATCATCACAAACTTTTCAAGCAGTTTAAGCAGCTTGACAGTGGAATATTTTGGTGGAATGCGGTGTTGTTGCTCTGGAGCTCGTTTATTCCTTTTCCGACAGCGGTGTTAGGCGACTATCCCGGAAATTTTGTATCGGTCGTTTTGTATGGCGCCGTAATGTCGCTAATGGCACTTAGTTTTACCTGTATGCGCTGGTATGTTCTCCGGAATCCGGAAACGCTCGAAGATACAGTTGATATTGATGCTTTCAGGAAAGGCACCTGGTTGTCGCTGATCTTTGGGCCAGTTATGTACCTTTCGGGCGTGGTTCTGGGGTTGATACATCCTTATTTTGCCTTCGCCATCTATCTCGGCATCCCGGTTTATTTCATTTTTTCAGAAAATAAAAGATAAAAGGTAATATTACATTAACAAAAGATTTCACCAACCAATTCATTCCCTGATTGTTTTTGATGTATTAATACTTTAAAAAGGAGAATTAACGATGAAATTAATAACAATTATCGGAGCCGGGCCTGGCATCAGCCATGCCGTTGCTCAAAAATTTGGAAAAGAAGGTTTTAGAATTGCATTGATTGCCCGCACGGAAGAAAAGCTCAAAAAGCAGGTCAGCGACCTGAACTCTGAAGGGATCGAAGCGCAATACGCTGTTGCGGATGTAGCTAATGAAGACAGTCTTAAAAGTGCATTGTTTCAGATACGCGAAACCGCCGGACATGCTGATATGATCCTCTACAATGCCGCCGGTGTAAGTGTCAGGGACATCCTGGAACAGGATTGGGAAACCATCAAATCCGCCGTCGATGTTTCTGTAGGCGGATATTTCAACCTGATGAAAACAGTATTGCCCTTTTGCATTAGCAACAACAGCGGAAAACTATTTGTAACCGGCGGTGGATTTGCGTTGCAGGGCGACCCTCAATGGACTTCCCTCAGCGTGGGTAAAGCAGCGCTCCGCAACCTGGTGCAGGCGTTCCAAAAAAGGGTTGAAGGCGCCAACATCCACATTGCACACCTGATGGTTTGCGGGTTTGTGAATCCTGCCGACGAAAAATACAGCCCCAACGCCATTGCAGATCAATACTGGAAACTCTTTAACCAGAAACCCGGAGAATTTGAAAACGAGATTATTTATTAATGTTAAAAACAACAAAAGATGAAACTTGCATTTATAGGAATCGGAAATGTTGGCTTTGCCATTGCCAACAATCTGAAAAAAAAAGGACATCAGATCATTGTGGCAAACAATAATCCGGATTCGGGAAGTGTAAAGAAAGCACTTGCGGCCAGTCCTGTTTTTTCAGTGAAAAAAATTCAGGATGCCGTGGATGAAGCAGATGTGGTTTTCCTTGCCACTCCTTATCATGCGAACCAGGCAGCGCTTGAAGGTGTTCGTTTTAACGGAAAAACATTGATAGACTGCACCAATCCGGTTGGACCGGGCGTTTCGCATGGTTTGAAAAGCGAAAAATCGGGATCGGAAGTGGTTCAGGAGCTGGCACCCGATGCCAGAGTAGTAAAGGCTTTTACCATTTATGGTTACGAGAATTTTATCGACAGCTCGTTTTCAAATTACAATGTTAAACCGGTGATGTTAATTGCCGGAAACGATGAAAATGCCAAAAGCCAGGCATCACAACTGATAGAAGAACTTGGATTTTTTGCTAAGGACACAGGTTCGTTAAGCCAGTCGTTGCATCTGGAGCACATGACGCTGTTGTGGGTAAAAATGGCACGGGTCAATGGTCATCACCCGAATTTTGTGTGGGCATATTTAGAAAAGTAAACCAATGAAAACCATTGTTGTAACAGGAGCCACTTCCGGAATAGGAAAGGAAGTGGCTCTCCAGCTATTAAAATCGGGACACCGGGTAATAGCAATCGCGCGGAACCTCGAAAAGGCTGATCAGGTTAAAAAGGAGCTGGCTGAATCCTCAGAAAATCATCATCTGCATTTTTTTGAAGCCGATTTCGCTAATTTTCAAAGCGTGCTGGGTTTTGCACAAACTGTAAAAACCAACTATTCTTCCATTGACGTATTGATAAATAACGCCGGCACCTGGGAGATGAAGTTTACCGAAACCAGTGATGGCATCGAAACCAACCTGCAGGTGAATCACCTCAGCCCAATGTTGCTCACTCTGGAGTTGCTTCCATTGTTGAAAAAGGGTGGCAATGGCCGGATTGTGAATACTTCTTCGGGTGCGCACCGACGCAATATTCTGGATCTGGATGATCCGGAATGGCGGAAAAAGCCCTACGACGGAGTCGCCACCTATTCCCAGTCAAAACTGTTCAATATTCTGTTTTCACTGCAATTGGTCAAAAAGCTCAATTCACACTTGGTCACCGTGAATACGGTTCACCCTGGCTATGTTAAAACCTCCCTTTTTGATAAAATGGGAAGCCGTGACTGGACCGGAATCCCTACCGCTGCCGAAGGAGCCAGAGGAACCCTTTATGCCACGCTTAGCGATGACCTTGAAGGAATTTCAGGAAAATATTTGTTTCAGGAACACGAAGACCCTGGCCTTTCAACACTTGCAAAGGATGAAAAACTTGCTGAAAAAGTGTGGGAAATGAGTGTGAAATATTTAGCTGGAAAATCAGCGTTGGTTGCCTGATAAAATTTCAGCACCCGAAATTCAATATTGTAAATTGAACATTCAAAAGTAAATGTTGAATGGCTCATTTTGAATTTTCAATGTCCATTTGGCTTTCGTTGGTCATTTAGTCAATCTAGTTATGATTCATTTAAATCCTCTTTGAGCCTGCCTGGCGGCAGAAATAAGATTCAAAATTATAGCCATGAGTTGAAATGTGGAACAATTACCTGTAGAAGATTCCCAAACAACCTGGCTGATTATAATATGCAACACCAATGATGTTGAAAAACCATGTTTTGTTGATTTCTACAATTATTCAACCCTGTTTGCCTGCCTTTGGCAGGTAGGCCGCCAGGCAGGTCTCCCTTCAAAGCTGAGCTTCGCTTGTTTTGGCGGTATTAATGACACATAATCGTAAATAGTTGATTTTCTCAAAAATGTAGATTCCTCCCTTATTTTGACTACACTCAATACAATTCGGTCGGAATGACAGTCTCCTTATGTTGTCTATCATTTTTATTCTCCTTCCATTTCCTGATTCCATACCCCAACCCAAGGAAAGATAAAAGCAAAACGCCTTCGCCAACAGGAGCGCCACCTCCCGCAGGGCTATTTCCTGATTGCCCATGTCCACCCGAAGGTGGCGGCGGTGGTGGATCCTGTGCAAGTAAAACATAACTGCTGATAACAAACAAGCATGATAGCAAATAACGTATTCCTGTTTTTTTCATGGCGCAAATTTTTAATCTTTATAAATTTTAAAACTAACGGTCTGTTCGCTGGTAATAATCCTTACCAGGTAAATACCAGCAGGTTGGTTAAACACAACTGACTTTGCGGTTGTGGTGGTTTGTAACAGTTTTTGTCCGGTCAATACAAATATTTCAACCAAAACCTCACCATCCGTATTGACCAGGTTTAATTGGTTTTGACTAAAATAAGCCTTAACCTCCTGATCATGATTGGGTTGTTTATCAAACTTTAGTTTAAATCTTGCTGCATTATCCCCTTCATTCGAGTTAAAGGCATAAACCGGTTGTTGAAGAAGATCGGTAATAACCCCGGTTTTCAAATCGTGCAAATACACTTCACCGGGGAAAGATTCAAAACCAACGGCTTCTATCCGAAAATCATTTCCATTGTTTTTTACAAACCCAAGTATAATTTCGCTACTGCTGGTGATATCAGGCAAGGAATTGGTTGAGAGTTTTAAATCTTCTGAAAAAGAAAAAAATTCAGGGGCATGGCCTTTCAGGAATTTGCTGTCGAACATCACATCAAAGGTTTCGGTCGAAAGGGGGTTGACGATAATGCGGCTTTCCTGGGCGTTGCCCTCGCTAATACTAATGGCTTTCAAGGTCAATCCTTCAGTTGATGATTTATAAAATGCGGTGGAACTGTGTATCCGTTTTGATGCAGGAATAACAAGGCTGCCCGTTCCCGAACTTACCTGTACCATAAAACCGTTGGTTGCAGGGATGATACTTGAAGGTGACGATGTAAGGTCAGAATAACTCTGGTTGGCTTCGTTCCATATTTTGGCAACGCCGGCGATATTCGATAAACTCCAGGCACCGGAAGCATCCCAGGTCAGTGCACTGCCAAACGGGTTACCCAAAAAGTACCAACCATGGTTTTCACTACTTTTGGTAAGCCCTGTCATGGAAACGTTTTCGACGTTAAATATTCCTGAAAATGCTTTGGTAGCAGCTTCATCGTAAGCTGCCATATATCCTCTTCCTGTATAAAAATTTGTTGAACCATTCACCGTATTCCAGGTTGGTGCTTCGGTGGT
>CALFEP010000070.1 GCA_937950125.1 uncultured Bacteroidota bacterium | reverse complement strand
CCTGCAGGAGCTGTAATGGTGCCCGTGAAGGTTTGTCCCTGGCCGCCAACATTGGTCAGCATGAAAGTTTCGTTGGTTCCGCTGAATTCTTTGTTCAGGTTCCAGTCGATCCAGCAGTAAACAATGTCGGAAGCCCAGGCATTGCCGTTGGTAATGGTGATGGGTTGCCCTACTCCCGGCATCATGGTATTGGTGATGTCGGTATAATCGGCAACGGCGCCCTGCCAGCCGCTCGAGTTGTTTATTTCGCCAAAGTTAACGTTGGCAATGTATTCATCTTCAACAGAAGTAGAAGCATCGCAATAGTCAGAAAATACGATTTCAATAACATCCTGCTGTGCAATGCCCATGTCGGCTGTCATATCCATGGTGAGTTGTGCAGTGTATCCGAAAGGAGTATTCGCGGCGGCGCTTACACTGAAACTGGCTTCAGCGGTTGCCGTGGCAGCGAGGTTTCCGTAAACTTGTGGTGCAGTGGTGCCAACTGTTACATAAGGATCAGTTCCCGAAAGTAGCCCCATCACGTTGTAAGCATCCGACGAACCTTGGTTGGCAACGGTTATTGTCATGGTAGCGGTTTCACCCGGGTCCAAAAATCCGTTGTTGTTTCCGTTTGAATCATCAATTGCAAAACTTTCGAAGGCCAGCGCTGGTGCATGTCCCATAATCACGATGTTGCTGTTCCAGGTGTCGGTGCCATCGTTTGCCGAAACGGCAATCAGCACGGCGTGTCCATCAGGAATATTTTCAGCAGCTTCTAATGCAAAGCCATCGGCGATGGTTACAACCTGGTTGGGATCAATGTTCCCATAAACTTCGGTATCATCCGTAATGGTGATGTATGTATCTTCTGTAGAAATGGTTACGGTAACGTTTTCTGCTGTAACAATACCCACGTTTTTAACACTTAGCGACATCAGCACAGCTTCGCCATAATCCAACATTCCATTGTTGTTTCCACCGGCATCGTTCAAAGTGTAAGATTCTTTTACAACATAAGGACCTTCCTGCGGAATAACCGGTACCAAAGCCTGATAAGGCAGGTAATTGTGCAAGGTAACGGTAACGCTGGCTTCACCGGGAGTCTGAACCGGGCCATCAAAAACAATGGTAGCAACGCCTGTTGCGTCGGTGTAGGCAACGCCGTAAACAGTGCCGTCTTCATTGCTTACGCAAACCATGGCATTTTCGGCAGCACCGGATGCTCCGATAACTGAAACAGAAAATTCGGAAACACCCAGGAAAATCTGGTCATCGTGATTTACTGTAAGGTTCATGGCTTGTTTTGTCCAGGGCTCAATGGAAGCGTCGCCCAACCACAGATAAGTTCTTACATTGGAGCGGCCAATGGTACCATGAACATTCAAAACGGTTACGTTGGCAAAGTTGGTAACGTAGCCGATGTTGGTGATGTTTTCATCAAATACGGCTTTGTACATTTCTTTGTCATAATCATGATTCGGAATCGTGTAAGATGGGATAATAGCGCCATTTACAGCTACCGAAGCATTTGGATGTTTCATGAACGATTCGCACAAACATTCGCCATTGTAGGCAACAATGTCCATGTTGTCGCAGCACACATCGAAGAAAACGAAAAGTCTGTTGGCATTGGTAAGCTGGTTAACATGGGTAGCTGTGAAACTTCCCGAAGCACCCCATTGCCACAATTCTGTTGTACTTCCGTGGCCACGGTAGTTGAAAATACCACAGGCAGTACTGTTTACGAAGTTGATAACATCCTGGTTGGTAGCGCCGGCGCCACCGTAGGCTGTTTCAAAAATCGGAGTTTGAACGCTGTAAGGATAAGTTCTGATCTGTTCGCAGCAAAGGGTGTATTTTCCGGGATATTCTTCCTTGTGGGCAATCAGGATGGTGTTTTCGCCCCAGTTATCCGAAACATCGGGTGTGAGATAATGGGTCATGGTTTTCGAAATCTGCAGTTCCAGTTCGCTGAGTTGGTTTACATCATAGGTAAACCTTCCAATGGCAAGGTCAGCATAATGATCGTCCGGACCGTCCAAACAGGTGTACCAGCTGTCGGAATAGCTGGCATCTTCGCCACCCGGAGCCCAGTAATACATCGGGATCAGGTTTGGACCGCTTCCGGTTCCACCGTTGGGATAAGCATCTCCAACCATCAGCACATACTCGAGGCCATCGGTCTGATAAAGCTGGTTGATATAGTCCTTGAAATTCTGCGGAGTATTGAAACCGGTTTCTTTCAACCTTACTTCAACACGGTGGCCCATCTTGTTTTTCCATTCAATGAGGGGCTGAATTGCAGGTAATGCTTCTTCATTGGTAATAACCAGGTATTTAATGCCTACTTCCTCGCGAAGGGTTTTTGTATAGCCTAAATCTTCAAAATTGGGTATAGCTACCCGGTACATGTTGTAAAATTTCGGGTTGATGTTTGTTTTTGGATTGAAAACCATGTCGTCAACACCCGAAAATTCAACCTGAACTTTCATGTGGGTAATAACGGTGAGTTCTTTTGTTACTGGATTGTAAGTAAACGGAGTTACATGCAAACCTGTAACCTTCACATCACGCCAGATACCGGGCTGATCCATGAAAGCATTGTATTCGGGAAAATTAACGTTTTTGGTATAAAACTGTTTGTCCATGGTAAAAGGATGGTTGTGTCCGCCGGGATTGTCGGTTGTTGGTGTCTGGAAAGGATAAACGGTGTATCCGGCCAGTTTCATGGTTTCCATTTCAACAATGCTGAACGTAACTTTCTGATTTCCCGGGATACCAATCACCTGGTGCAACATGGGCAATTCAGGAAGGCCAACCTGTTGTGTGGTATGTTCTTCGATGAGGGTCAGACGCTGGAAAGTGATGTTTTCCTGGCTAACCAGTTCGGTAAACATACCGGGAACTGTGATGTCAAGGGTCATTCCGGCACGGTCGGAGTGCTGGATGGTAATGGCTGCCTGTTCGGGTGTCTGGCTCGTAAACGGAACCCAGCTCTTTTGCGCAAATACCCACGAAACCGCCAATACAAATGTGAAAAGCAATGTAAGTTTTTTCATAGTAATTTTGATGTTAAATTTTTGAAAGTAAATTAATCCGGTTTATTTTGAATGAATCATTTTGCGAATAATGAGATCGTTGTTGGTAACCAGTTTGCAGAAATACACCCCTTTTTCAAATTCTGTGGCTGATAATTCTATAGTCTGGATTCCCGTTTCAACAGAAATGCCTTTAGCCAGGTTCATAACTTCCTGTCCCAGCGCATTGCAGATGGTTAGCTGATAGCTGCATCCGCTTTCGAGGTAGAATTTGATGTTTGTGTTATCAGTAAAAGGATTGGGATAAAGCGAAAGCATGTTGTTCGCATCCACTTCTTCCAAACCGGTAATTACAACATAAATAACATTTGAAGGTTCCGACTCACAACCAAATGCACTCGTAACCACTACATGGTAATAATCGTCCCAGCTACATTCGTATGTCTGACCCGTTGCACCGGCAATTGGGCCGTTGTTGTCATACCATTGGTTGCCGGTAGCCGAGCTGGAGGTAAGCGTGTTACCATTCTGTGAAATAACGGGAGTTGCAGGAAGAGGATGAACTGTTAAGGTTGTCTGTTGGCTTACCGAACCTGCACCGTCACTCACGGTAACGGTATAGGTAGTTGTTTGTGCCGGAGTGGCAACCGGGTTGTAAATATTTGGGTTGTTCAGCCCTGAAGCAGGCGCCCATGAGTAGGTGTAAATCCCTGATCCTCCCCCGGCAAAAGCCATTAATTGAGATGACTCGCCCTGGCAGATTTCGGTAGGATTACAGCTTGCAGTTACCGATAAAACACCACCTGTTACAATCAGTGTGTAATCTTCCACTTCGCCGTAAGTAGCATCGCCACATGGAACCGGGGCTGTGCTGTAGGTCATTCTGATTCTCATGCGGTACTGACCTGTTGCCTGGTCGGCAGGAACCGCAATGTTACCCTGGAAGGTTTGTCCCTGACCGCCAACATTGGTAAGCTGGAATGTTTCGCTGGTCTGGTTGCCCAATTCCTTGTCACGGTTCCAGTCAACCCACACAATCACAATATCAGAAGCCCAGGCATTGCCGTTGGTAACGACAATCTGTTGCGAATCGCCGGGCTCCATGCTGTTGGACATAGCGGTATAATTAGCTACCGCTCCCTGCCAGCTACTCGAATTGTTGATGTCGCCAAAATTTACATTGGCAATGTATTCATCCTCAACCTGTGTTGTTGCATCACAATAATCAGCAAAGGGGATTAGAATTTCGTCGCTCAGGCTGATTCCATACATGGCACTTATCAACACATCGATGGTTGAGGTATGACCAAAAGGTACATTAGCAGCAGCTGAAACCGAGAACGACGCCTGGCCGATGATTCCTGCGCCCAGATTACCAACATTTTGAGCTGTGGTTGTATTGATGGTGATGTAAGGATCGGAAGTACTCAACAGGGCTGTAACATTGTAAGCCTGTGCAGCACCTTCATTTTCAACCGATACCATCATTTCAACCGTTTCGCCCGGATCGAGCAGGCCATTGCCGGAAGGACCATCATTGATGGTAAAACCATTGAAAGCCAGACTGGGTGAACAAACAATAACTGAAAATGATGACGACCACGAATCCTGGCCAACAGCCTGAACGGAAAAAGAAATGGCGTGTTGATCGGGTGTGTTGTCGGCTATTTCAAAAGCAAAAGCATTGTTCACCGTGGCAGTGGCTCCACCGGCGATATTTCCAAAATTCTCGGTGTTGTCGGTGATGGTAACATATGGATCTGTTGAAGAAATGGTTACAACAACATTGTTAGCCATTACGGTTCCAACATTGTTCATGGTCGAAGTAAGCAAAATGGATTCGGTGTATTCAGGAATTCCGTTGTTGTTGCCGTTGACATCATTGATTACAGATGTGCCGTAAACCACGTAGGCGCCTGAATTTGGAACTACCGTTACTGGAAATTCATGCACCAGGCAGTTGTAACCCGAAACATAAATTACAGCATCGTCAACATTTGTAACCGGCTCGGTAAAAACGATTTCGGCCTGGCCGGCTGCATTGGTTTCGGCTTTTCCATAAATTACTCCGTTTTGTTCAAAAACGCAGTTCAGCCCTTCAATCACACCGTTTCCACTAATGGTTATCGAAATAGAAGGCACACCTATTGGTAAAGCGTTCTGATAGTTGGCACTGATGGTTGAAACTTCGTCAGTCCAAACCCGTAAGCCGGCATCTCCCAGCACGTTGCAATCGTAGAAATTCCAGCGCAGCGCACCTTCTTCCCACTGTCCGGGTGCGTTGACCCAGGGTGCAGTTTCGATGCGGGTAATGGAATATGCCATCCCGATAATGCTTTCCTTTTTATCATAAAGTGCGTCGCAAAGTTCGCGGTGCAGGTGGGCGGCAGGACCTTCGGTCTGGCCTTCGTTGAACCAGCCATAGCGTGAATTCATTAAAACAGCCGCTGCAAAATTCTCAATATTGATCATCCGTTCGGCAATACAGTCGTTATCGTCGAAAGCGCCACAGATACATCCATGCGAAAAAGCAAGCGTGTAATTGTTGATGACACCATTTACCTGCGAAAAATTGCTGTTGGTAATGTCGGAATTATACAAACCCATGGTGTAGTTTGAGTTAGCATGTCCCACGTGATGAACAAATGATTTTCCCTCATTAATTTCCTGCAAAAGGTCGGAAACAGAATAAGGCTGAACATCTTCGTAAAGCTTGGTAATATTGTGATCTTCCGGAATTCCTGTTGTTTCGTATCCATTGTCGTTGTGGTAACCGATGAGCAGTTCCAGATAATCTGAACCATAGGTAGTTGGGCCGCTGTACAACCATTCGCCGGCAAACAGCGGATCGCGCATTTTTCCAGGTATTGGGCTTTCCTGGTAAGTGAGGGTTTTGTGCATCAGCGCGTTAAAATCAGTCTGGTTGCTGATCGAAAAACGTCCAATTCCCACTTCGGGCAAAAGGTCGTCCTCGCCAATTTCGCCCCACCAGCTGTTTCCGTTATCATTCCAGGTTCCGTCAAGACCTGAAAAATAGAGGTCGGAAGGAATATTATCGTCGGTGTAAACCGAAGAGGATTGAACAGTACAATAAAATCCACGGTAAGGAACCAGCTCCACATCCCCGCCAAGGGTTACATGCTGAATACCATGGTTCTGGTACTCCTGAATAATGTAGTTGCGGATTTTCATCGGATAGTCTGAGCCTGGCATGGTTGAATAAATCGATTCGGTGGTTGCTATCTGTGCAATAATACCGCGTGGAGCATAAAAATCTACCAATTGCTGAAAGTCATCAGCATACTGATTCGGGGTGATGATAATCATGTCGTAATCATCTGTCCGCGTCTGACGTTGCGGATAGTTTTTTGCAAGGGCAATATTTCCGGTAAGGTTCTGAAGGCGGGCCAGTACAGGTTCCGACGAATTGATGTTTTCCAGCGCTACAACAGCCTTTGGGTCTGATGCAGTAACGATTTCAACAGTCACCGTTTTATAATAAGACAATCCGCCGGTTGATGGGTTGTAAATTACAGGTGTGAAGGCGCTCATGGCCACCGAGTATCCATTCAGAAACTGGGTGGTAAGCGTTCCATGGAGGGATTCGGGATATTGAGCATTTTTTTGATAAACAGCATCTTTTTTAGCAAAAATTCCCGACCCTCCTTTTGAAACGGGCTGGGAATGTTGCATGGGATAAATCTGGTAAGTTCCCTGAAGTGTAACAAGTTCTCCGGGAATAATGTGAATTTCCTGAGCGGAATGTCCCGGGGGCAGCAACATAGATACCGAAACGTATGGAAGCATAGGTTCGCCGGCAATACCAGTCAACATGGCTTTATCGAAACTGATGGTTTGATAACCGTTGGCCTCGGTGATGGTTGGATTGCTGAACGTGTAGTTTTTTTGAACGGTTTCAGCCTGCAGCGTAAAGGCAGTCAGGCAAAAAGCAGTAAAAAGCAGTAAAAATTTCTTCATAGTGGTTTTAGTATTTATTTTAAAAATCAGCAAAGAGGGTAAATCCCTCTTTGCCTAAAAATTTGGTTGCAAATTTAATTATTTTTTAATGATAAGTTTGGCAGAATGAATAAGTTGTTGGCTTGTGAGGGTGACCTGATACAACCCATCATTCAGATAATTCAAATCCAGGTTTATTGTTTGTCCTCCTCCAAAGTTTGATGAATACACCACTTTTCCCTGGATGTCTTTAATTGTAATCTGTCCTTGAGCATTGGTTTTTGTGTTCAGATTCAAAGTAAAAATACCATTTGAAGGATTGGGAGTAACCGTTAAAGTCTGATCATCGCTGATCTCGTTTAATCCGGTGCAATCGTCAACCTGAATGGTAAGTTCCTCCGAAAACAGGCCTTCGCCACAATCGTTCATTCCCTGAACTTTCAGAATGGCCTGACCTGTGAATCCCTGAGCCCAGATGATTTCAGATTCGGTGTTTGTTCCGGTGAGTGTGCCGGCTTCAACAGGTGTCAAAACCCACTGGTACCAATCGGCATGTTCAACTCCGCTGATTGTATATATTTGTGTACTTCCCATGCAAACGCTAACCGGGCCCGCAATTGTTCCGGGAATAAAAGGCAGTAAATCGAAACTAAGCTGCAGAACATCGGTTATCGACTGATTGTTTTGGCCAAAGGCAGTGAGGCTAAGCATAGCAAATCCAGCCTGATAGTCGGCACTGCCGGGCGTATAAACCGGGTTGAGTGTGCTTGCCGAGCTAAAAGTGCCATCCCCGGAAGTTGACCACGAAAGACTTGTGTAATTCTGCGCAAAGGCGGTTGTCTGAAAAGTAACTCCCTCACAAACAGTTGCATCCTGTCCGGCATTCACGGCAAGTGTATTGTCAGCAAAAGCCGGAAGCTCGATAAAATCGACCCAGGCACAGTCGCTTCCACTCACCACGTAAACATCTTTCATGTAAACCCATCTGAAAGTGTGTTCACCAGCTGTAACCGGAAAAGCGACCCTACCCCAGGCCACTTCACCCGACCACTCCTGTTTCAGGTTATTGTCGATATAAAATTGTAGAAAATCGTAACTGGCTTCCGATGAAACCTTGCGGTAAAAGGCGATAGAGTCGTTGGCGGCAACTTCAATGGTTAGTTTCATTTCGGTGGTGGCATTGTTGCCAATGGCGCCTGATTTTGCACAGTATGAGCCTTCAAACGCCCCCGAACTTACTACCGTCCAGTTTGCGTTTCCGGCAAACTGCCACTCGTACTGGCTGAAATCGCCGGTTTCAAAATCTTCAACAATGAGCCCGACTTTTGGATTAAAAATCTTCTGAGCGTTGTAAAATCCCGAAACAGCCTCAAAATTCAAGTCCACAACAGTGCCTACCGGGGTTGCTGCTGATACTGAAATATTGAAACTGGCCGTAAGCGTTTGCCCTGAGGCAAGGGTTTGTAAGTTGAATGAAGTGGTGTTGATTGTCACGAAATTACTTGATGTGGCAAGGTAAGCCATTGCTGACGGTGCATCAATCTGGCCGGTGTTCGAAATTTCAATCAAAACATCAGCTGTTTCGCCAGGGTCGAGGCTGCCATTATTATTCCCGGAGATGTCCGAAATGGTTAAACTGCCAACCACAAGATTTACCCCGTTTGCCACAGTCTCAAAACTGCTTTCCCAGGCTTCATCAGCATTGTAGGCCAAAAGGTGGAATTTTATCGGTTCTCCTCCCGGAACATTGTTGGCCACTTCAAAAGCAAAAGCATCCACGATCTCAATAATCGATTCAAGACCAAAATTGCCAAAAAACTCAGTGTTGTCAGTAATATTGATAAAAGACGATTCTGTTGAAATTTCGACCGTTACATTGTCGGCAGGCTCATCGCTGAAATTACCCATGGCAAGGGTCAATAACACCGATTCGGCAG
>CALFEP010000069.1 GCA_937950125.1 uncultured Bacteroidota bacterium | reverse complement strand
TTCAGTATAAATTTGAATATGAATGTGTTAACTGTGGTAAAAGGTTTTTACCCACAAAAATTGTGTATTTGTGTGAAGATTGCAGCCACACAAACCAGCCCGGGCAACCACCAAAAGGTGTGTTGAAAACAATCTACGACTATGATCAGTTGAAGCATCAAAACACTGATTTTGAAAAGCTTCTGGAAAATGAATTTATTGATTTACTCCCCATTCAGTCGGTGAAAAGTTTTCCAAATCTGCGCATTGGTCAAACTCCGTTGTACTCAATTTCAGGTTTGGAAGGCCAACAGTTTTCTTTTGATTTATTCCTGAAAGACGATTCTCAAAATCCTACCTATTCCTTTAAAGACAGGGCTTCGGCGCTGGTTTCGGCTTTTGCCAGGGAAAACGGAATAGATACAATTATTGCAGCCTCCACGGGAAATGCAGGGTCGTCTCTGGCCGGAATCTGTGCCTCTCAGGGTCAAAAGGCAATTATTGTGGTTCCGGCGTCAGCGCCGGCTGCCAAGCTTACGCAGATTGCGATGTGTGGTGCGAAACTCGTCCCGGTACAGGGAACCTACGACGATGCCTTCGACCTGAGCCTTGAAGCCACCCGGCAATTTGGCTGGTACAATCGGAATACTGCCTTTAACCCTTTGACTATTGAGGGAAAAAAAACGGTTTCGTTTGAGATTTTTCAACAGTTGGGACAAAATGTTCCCGACAGGATTTTTGTGCCTGTGGGCGATGGTGTGATCATTTCGGGCGTTTACAAGGGATTTGAGGATTTGTTGATGCTCGGTATTATCGATAAAATGCCTGAGATAGTGGCGGTTCAGGCCGAAAAAAGCGATAATCTGGTGCGAAATATCAAGAATGAAAATTTTGTGGTGGTAAAAAGTTCCACCCTTGCAGATTCCATTTCGGTGGATATTCCGCGAAATTACTGGATGGCAAGGGATTACCTGTTGAAATACAACGGAAAATGGTTAACAGTAACCGATGAAAAAATTATTTCAGCCTCAAAAAGTCTTTCTCAAAACACGGGACTTTTCGCTGAACCGGCTGCTTCGGCTGCTTTTGCAGGATTTCTGCATTTTCATGAAAATAAATCAATTGGGCATGGCTCAAAAAATGTTGTACTCCTTACGGGCAGCGGGCTAAAAGATCTGAAAGCTGTCAGTGGTCTTGTGAACATCCCTGAACCTATTCAGCCTGATGTTAACCTACTTAAAAAACTGATCGTATGATTTCATTTACATTAAATGGCAAAAAAATAATTTTCCAGGGCGATAAAGACCTCACCCTGCTTGATTTTCTGCGGAATGAAAAGCACATCACTTCTGCAAAGGATGGGTGTTCCGGGCAATCGGCCTGTGGCGCCTGCACTGTCGAAATCAACGGTGAAGCGAAACTTTCATGCGTGATCAAAATGGAAAAGCTCGATAATTCATTCGTAAAAACCATGGAAGGGCTTCCCGAATACGTGAAAGACACCATTGCCAAAGCTTTTGTGAACGCTGGAGCAGTGCAATGTGGTTTTTGTACGCCGGGTTTTATCATGAGAACAAAGATTTTGTTGCAAAAAAATCCAAATCCTACTCTTCAGGAAATTCATCAGGCAATAAAGCCACATCTCTGCCGGTGCACAGGTTATAAAAAGATAGAAAAAGCCATGCAAAAAGTTGCAGAAGACGTTGCAAATCAGAATAGTGCTGAACTTGCCAAAACATCAGGAAAGGTGGGTGACAGACAACCCAAATACGAGGCTTATGAGACTGCCATAGGTAAGCGGAAATTTGTGGATGACCTGTTATTTGACGGGATGCTTTTTGGAGCGCTGAAATTCAGCGATTACCCGAAAGCACGGGTGATAAAAATAGATACTGCTGATGCTGAGCAAATTCCGGGAGTTAAAAGGATTTTCACGGCCAACGATATTCCTGGAGAAAAAAAGACGGGACTGATTTACAACGATTGGCCATTAATGATCGGAATAGGGGAAAATACTCACTGCATTGGGGATGTGATTGCAGGTGTTGTGGCTGAAACAGAAGCCATTGCCCGGAAAGCGGTTGAGATGATTAAGGTTGATTATGAAGTTTTTAGGCCTGTAACTGATGTTTTTGAGGCCATCAATGGTGAAAGAGTTCATGATGATAAACCCAATCATTTCGAAACCACCTGTTTTAAGGTCGGAAACCCCGAAAATTCATTTCATGAGGCAAAATTCAAATCTGGTGGTCATTACGAAACACAGCGCATCGAACATGCTTTTCTCGAAAAGGAGGCAGCCGTTGCAATTCCTGATGGTTCCGGCGGTATTATCCTGTACAGCCAGGGACAGGGAGTTTACGAAGACCGCCGTCAGGTGGCAATGATTCTGGGATTGCCGAAGGAAAAAGTTCGTGTAATCCAGGTTTCGAATGGTGGTGGATTTGGTGGAAAGGAAGACATGACTGTCCAGGGACATTGTTCATTGTTTGCATTCTTGCTGAACAAACCGGTTAAATTATCTCTGAGCCGTCCTGAATCCATCCGCATGCATCCCAAGCGCCACCCGGTTTTCATGGAGTTGGAGCTTGCAGCAGATGAAAATGGGAAACTCACAGCACTCAGGCTCAGGGCTGTTGGTGACACCGGAGCGTATGCTTCGGTTGGAACCAAGGTTTTAGAAAGAGTAGCCGGCCACGCAGCAGGAGGTTATTTTATCCCAAATGTGGATATAGAAGCAAAAACGGTTTACACCAACAATATTCCGAGTGGCGCAATGCGTGGCTTTGGCGCCAATCAGGTGACTTTTGCCCTCGAAAGCTGCATCGACGAAATCTGCTATAAAGCTGGTTTCGACCGTTGGAAATTCAGGTACGACAATGCTTTGACCGATGGCCTTTCAACCTCAACCGGCCAAAAGGTTTATGGTACCGGGATAAGAGCCTGCCTGGATGCCGTGAAGGATGATTTTTACAATGCCCGATTTGCAGGACTTGCCTGTGGAATCAAGAACAGCGGTGTCGGCAACGGCATGATTGACGAATCCAAAGTCATCATTAGCATTATTTCTGAAAATAAAATTCTGATAAAACATGGCTGGACAGAGATGGGGCAGGGGGTTCAGACGATTGCCATTCAAACCCTTTGCCAGGAAACCGGAATCGATCCTTCGGTTGTGGACGTTGCCGTGGATACCGAAGCCGGCATCGTCACCGGAATGACCACCTCCTCACGTGCAACCGCCTTGCTCGGACTGGCCATCATCAACGCTTCTGCCGCGCTGAAAGAAGATTTGAAAACCGCTTCGCTGGCTCAGTTAGCCGGTAAAACCTATAAAGGTCAGTTTATCTGTGACTGGACCACAAAACCGGGAAGTGTGACAGAAAATCAGGTTACACATTATTCTTATGGCTATGCTGCCCAGGTTTGTATTTTGAATGAAAAGGGTGAAATAGAAAAAATGGTGGCAGCCCACGATGGCGGAAAAATCATCAATCCGATGCTTTTTGAGGGGCAGGTTGAAGGAGGTGTGCACATGGGTCTGGGTTACGCCCTGACAGAAGATTTACCAATGAAAGACGGCTATCTGGTAAGCGATAAAATGCGCGACCTGCAAATCCTTCGTGCACACGAAACCCCTGAAATTGTTGTGAAAATGGTTGAAGTAAAAGACCCTGTCGGGCCATACGGCGCCAAAGGAATCGGCGAAATTGGCCTTGTCCCCACAGCCGGGGCTGTTGCCAATGCTTTTTATGCTTTTGATGGAATAAAACGGACAAAACTTCCTTTAAAACGAAAATAATCATGGCTTTAATTTTAAAAAACGCAACATTCATAAACTGGAAAACCCTTGAATTCAGGAACTGTCATATTTTGGCAATGGAAGGTAAGGATGCCCCGGTTTTCTTATTTGATGATTTGGATGAAATGGAGATTTCGGTCAATGACCTAATCCTTGATTGCCAGGGCAAGTTGGTCACGAAATCATTTGCGGTTGGTCATCACCATGTTTATTCGGCATTGGCGCGGGGAATGGGTGCACCAAAGAAAAATCCGGAGAACTTCAGGGAAATACTGCAATATGTCTGGTGGACTTTGGATAAATCGCTTGATAAAGAGATGATTGAAGCCAGCGCCCTGGCCACCGCCTTCACATGTGCCAAAGCTGGTTCCACTTTTGTAATCGATCATCATGCTTCGCCAAATTGCATCGAAGGCTCGTTGGAAATTATTGCCGCTGCTTTCGAAAAAGTCGGGGTCAATCATCTGCTCTGTTACGAAATAACCGATCGCGACGGGTTGGACAAGGCTGAAAAAAGCCTGCAGGAAACTGAAAACTACCTGAACAACCGGCAGGCGCTCGTTGGACTGCATGCCTCTTTTACCGTGAGCGACGGTACGCTGAAAAAGGCCGTAGGATTGGCTGAAAAATACAATTCGGGCATACACACGCACGTGGCCGAGGATAAATACGATCAGGAGCACTGCGTCGCAAATTATGGGAAAAGGGTGGTGGAGCGGTTTTCGGAAGCCGGAGTGCTGGATTTTTCAAAAACCATTTTAGGCCACTGCCTTCACATCAGCGAAAGCGAGAGAGAACTGATTACCAGGTCGCGGGCTTTTGTTGTGCAAAACACCGAAAGCAATCTGAACAACAATGTTGGATATTTCAATTCAGTAGGATTGGGCGAAAACATTTTATTAGGTACTGACGGCATGCACAGTGACATGCTACGAAGCGCTCAGGCTGCATTTTTTGTGGGTCAGGGTTTCGATAAAATCGGTTTTTCGGAGGCCTATCAGCGGTTCAGGATGGTTCATCAGTACCTGGCTTTGAATGGTTTTACAGGTGATGGCGACAACAACCTTGTGGTGTTGGACTACGACAGTCCGACAGAAATAAACCAGGAAAACTTCCTGGGACATTTCATCTTCGGTTTCAGTTCACGTCATGTTTGTCATGTAATTTCCGATGGGAAACTCATTGTGAAAGATAGAATTATCCAGACTGTGGACGAGGCTGAAATGTTGCACTTTACCCGGGAACAATCGGTGAGGTTGTGGGAGAGGATGAAGAAATTAACTTAATTCAGTTTATTTTTTGGTCTGATATGGAATTTTTTAAGGAAATAAATTTAGGAGAAATAAGATAATAGAAATGGAATTAAGCCATTTACAATGGATTGGCTATGCAGCATCCGGCATTATTGCCCTTTCGATGACCATGAACTCCATCCTGAAATTCAGGTGGATCAACCTTTGCGGGGCGGTTACATTTGCTACTTACGGCTATCTTTTTGGCGCTTACCCTGTTGGGATTCTCAACACTTTCATCGCCAGTGTTGATATTTTTTACCTGACCCGCATTTACACGAAAAAAGACCTTTTCGATACCCTTGAAATCCGCAAGGACAACAAGTATCTGCTTAAGTTCCTCGATTTTCATCAAAAAGAGATCAACCGTTTTTTTCCCGGATTTACCTACAAACCCGATTTGAACACTGTTAGTTTTTTCGTTTTGCGTGATACCAATGTTGCAGGCATTTTTCTGGCACATGCCGAACCCGGCGGGGTGCTGAAAGTAGGCCTGGATTATGTTGTTCCACAATACCGGGACTATAAAAACGGGAAATTTCTTTACCAGGGTCTCAGGGAAAAATTTATTCAGGCAGGGTTCAAAAAAGCTATTGCCGCCGGTTTAAGCCCCCGTCACGAAAAATACCTCCAACGCGTTGGCTTTGTGAGGAATGGGGATGGTTTGTGGGA
>CALFEP010000068.1 GCA_937950125.1 uncultured Bacteroidota bacterium | reverse complement strand
TTTTTTTGCTGGCTGCATAAAGGCTGATGGGGTGATCGACACTGTCGCCGGTTGACAGCGGCATTTTTGTGTTGTTTCCATAAACCGATGAACTTGAGGCATATGCGAGATGCTTCACACCATTGTAACGGCAACCTTCAAGAATGTTCAGAAAACCGACAATGTTACTTTCGATGTAGGTGAAAGGATTTTCGAGGCTGTAGCGAACACCGGCCTGAGCTGCCAGATGACACACCTTATCAAATTTCTCATCCTGAAAAAGTTTCAACACCTTTTCCCTGTCTTCCAAATTTAGCCTGATAAAACGGTATTTCGGAAATTTCACCGAATCAATCAGTTCACCATGGCCAATTTCGCGATATTGAATACTTTGTCCGGGCGATGCCGGCAAAAGGTTGCCCGTTGCCGACCGGATTCCGGTTTTTTCGAGCCTCGCATATTTTAAATTGACATCATAGTAACTGTTGATGTTGTCTAATCCCACCACTTCATCGCCCCGTTCAAGAAGACGCTGCGCAAGATGAAATCCAATAAATCCTGCTGTTCCGGTTACCAGTATTTTCATAGCTAAAAATTTTTATTAGCAAATTAACCTGATTTTTTAATGTAATGGGTAAATTTTATTTTGATGTAAAAATTCAAGGATGATATCGCAGTTCGATTCACCGTTTTCAGGTGCTAAAGTCAAGGCTGGCGATGTTGGTATTTCAAAAGCAGCATCGAGGCCTGGCATATTTTCTATTTCGCCCCTGTCCGCCTTTTCCCACAAAGCTGGTCTGTTTTTTCTGCTGAAATCAACATCAGCATCCATGTAAATAAGCTTAAAACGTTCTTTTCCCACTATTTCGGCTACCTGGTTACGAATATTTTCATCAGGTGAAATGAACGAACAAATTGCAATAATACCCTGATCGTTCAGAATCCGGGCGACATGAGCCACACGCCGAAGATGTTCAGCCCTGTCAGCCGGGGTGTGATCGAGTTCACGGGAAAGCCCCGAACGAATGGTACTTCCATCCAGCAAAACCACTATAGCCCCTTCATCAAACAGGCGTTTTTCGAGGATGTACGCAAGGTGATTTTTACCCGAACCATGTAATCCGGTTATCCAAAGGGTAGCCCCGGCCTGGTTGTA
The DNA here is from genome assembly GCA_937950125.1 of uncultured Bacteroidota bacterium. Lineage (GTDB taxonomy): Bacteria > Bacteroidota > Bacteroidia > Bacteroidales > 4484-276 > CALFEP01. The sequence continues at coordinate 15,892 of CALFEP010000068.1, read as the reverse complement.
AGCCAGTTCACGGTTTTTTTTATCGATCAGACATTCACCTCGTTCTATTTTTTCCTTGTCCATCAGTGTTATCTTTGAATGAAGGTCTTTGTCCTTCAGTTCATCAATAATCATCCCGACAGCACAGGTGTTGTTAGTAACCGGATCGATCAGCACAAAGGAGCCGGTTCCATGATTTTTTTGATAGGAATCGAAAAACACCGGTTTGTTGGTGGTAATGACGACGCGGCCAATTTCGTTGAGTTCAAAGCGGTCAATCGCCGATTTTGCCAGTGTATTAACATCTATCTTGTACTTGATCTGGTCAATCCTGGCTTTGGTGGTATTGGTGGTTTGCTTGAAATAAAACTGTGTATCGGGCGACATTGGTTTTTCATCCATCCAAACCAACATGGCCTCAAAATGACGCTCAATTGTTGGAAGATTATCGGGATGCACCAGCATGTCGCCCCTCGAAATATCAATTTCATCTTCTAACGTCACCGTTACCGACTGTGGTGGAAAAGCATAATCCGGCTCGCCATCGTAGGTTATTATAGAAGTTACCCTGCTTGTCTTTCCGGAAGGTAGCACTTTTACAATGTCTCCTTTTTTAATAACACCCGATGTAACCCTGGCCGAAAATCCCCTGAAATCGAGTGTAGGCCTCAAAACGTATTGAACCGGAAAACGCAGGTCATGAAAATTACGATCACTGCTAACATGGACATTTTCCAAAAATTCGAGCAGGCTCTCGCCATGATACCAGGGCATTTTATCGGAAACATCAACCACATTATCACCTTTCAGCGCCGAAAGCGGGATGAAATTCACATCGGGAATATCAAGCCCGGTAATAAAATTCCGGTATTCGTTGCAAATGTTGTCGAACACATCTTTGCTAAAACCCACCAAGTCCATTTTATTCACTGCCAGCACCACATGCCTGATTCCGAGTAGTGAAACCAGAAACGAATGCCGCTTGGTTTGTGTTATCACGCCTTTGCGGGCATCAATGAGGATGATGGCCAAATTTGCGGTTGAAGCACCGGTTACCATGTTGCGGGTGTACTGTTCATGCCCGGGTGTGTCGGCAATGATGAACTTCCTTTTGTTTGTGGAAAAATACCTGTATGCCACATCGATTGTGATACCCTGCTCACGTTCAGCTTTCAACCCATCGAGCAGCAAGGCATAATCAATTTCTTCGCCGGCATGGCCAACCCTTTTGCTATCGCGCTCAAGCGCCTGAAGGTGGTCTTCGTACAATTTCTTGCTGTCAAACAACAGTCTGCCTATCAGCGTCGACTTTCCATCGTCAACCGACCCGGCAGTCAGCAATCGCAGCAGGTCTTTCTTTTGATCCTGGTTAAGGAAGGATTCTATGTTCATGAGTGTGAAGGTTTAATGCAGAGCGCAGAGCGAAAAGCCAAACGTAAACAATCCATCTTTTAATTATTCTGTAAAAGTTTTTTTCTGAAATTCACAATCATACTGCTTAAATGATCGAGTTTATCAAAAAGTAATGATTTCTTATCCTTATCAATGTAACCCCTCATCAGCATTATTGCCAGGATATTGGCACATTCGAAAACTGACCTTCGGGAAATAATGAGAAAGTTAGCAAAATCCTTGTCTGAAAACGAGCCGGAGCCTTCTGCGATATTATTTGTGATACTCATTGCTGCTGAATTAAGTTGCTCGGCAAATCTAAATTTCTTCTTACTTTCGAGCAAATCGGCTAAATCAAATAATTCATCATCAATTTCCTTTCCCAATTTCCAAATTTCTAAATCCTCAAATCTAAACTTACTCATTCGATTCAAATTTTGAAAAACAATAAATCACAAGTATTTTAAGAATAGCATCGCTTGAAGCTGGACTATCGTAACATTTTCTACAAATCCCTCTGCCCTTTACGCTTTGCGCTCTGCGCTTTGCGCTCTGCGCTCTGCGCTTTGCGCTCTGCTAAAAATACCCTTCCCTCTTCTTCTGCTCCATGCTCCCGTCCTGGTCGAAGTCGATAACGCGGGTAGTGCGTTCGGATTTGGTGGCGGTCATCATTTCTTCAACGATTTTTTCGATGGTGTCGGCCTCTGATTCGATGGCGCCGGTTAAGGGGTAACAACCCAGGGTGCGGAATCTTACTTTTTTCATCACGGCTTTTGCAGCCAATTCTTTGGGCATGCGGTCGTCGTCAACCAAAATCATGGCATCGTTGTAAATAACTATAGGTCTTTCTTTGGCAAAATAGAGGGGTACGATAGGGATTTTTTCGAGCCGGATGTATTGCCAGATATCCAGTTCGGTCCAGTTGGAAAGCGGGAATACACGGATTGACTCGCCTTTATGAATTTTGGCGTTGTAGATATTCCACAGTTCTGGGCGTTGGTTTTTTGGGTCCCATTGATGAAACCGGTCGCGGAATGAAAAGATACGCTCCTTTGCACGTGATTTTTCCTCATCGCGGCGGGCTCCGCCAAAAGCAGCATCAAACCTGTACTTCGACAATCCTTCCAGCAAGGCCTGGGTTTTCATAATGTCTGTGTGAACCTTGCTCCCATGCGTAAAAGGTCCAACACCACTTTCAAATCCTTCTTTGTTGTAATGAACAATCAAATCCCATCCTTTTTCTTTCACATAACTTTCGCGGAATTCGATCATTTCGCGGAACTTCCATTTAGAATCGATGTGCATGAGTGGGAAAGGCACTTTGCCGGGATAAAACGCTTTTTCGGCCAGCCTGACCATAACCGACGAGTCTTTGCCGATGGAGTAAAGCATTACCGGGTTTTCAAATTCAGCGGCAACTTCACGGATAATGTGAATAGCCTCGGCTTCAAGTTCCTGCAGGTTGGTAAGATTGTAACCGTTCATTTTCAGAATGTTATTTTTGGTAAAATTTTGTCAATAATAATTTCTACACAGTCCTCAATGCTGATGGATGTTGTATCGATTTCGATGTCTGGATCAACCGGAGTTTCGAAGGGAGCATCGATGCCGGTGAAATTTTTAATCAATCCAAGCCTGGCTTTTTTGTACAATCCCTTCACATCACGCTCTTCGCAAACATACAGCGGTGTGCTTAGGAAAATTTCGATAAAATCGTCTTCTCCGATGATTCCGATGGCCATTTTTCTGATTTTATCGGTCGGACTGATAAAACTGTTGATCGTGATCACACCGCTATTAATCAGCAGTTTCGATACTTCAGCAATGCGGCGGATGTTCTCGGTTCGATCGTCGTCTGTAAAACCCAGGTTGTTGTTAATTCCACTCCTTATGTTATCACCATCCAAAACCTGCGTAAGGAACCCTTTTCCATACAATTGTTTTTCGAGTTCGCGGGCGAGTGTAGTTTTTCCAGAGCCTGACAAGCCGGTAAACCATATTACCTTCGATCGCTGATTGAGCAGCATTTCCTTGTGCTCACGCTGGAGCAATTCGTCGAATACAGGAAAAATGTTGTTCTCGTTTTTCATTGAAAATCTAAAATTAAACCGAATGAATCATCATTTCTTCAGGCATGGTTATCAAATTGAAAACACCTGATCACTTAAGTTAACAACTTAAAAGCAGCCTGCTGATTCATTCTAAATACCAGAAAATATGATCATTTGTGTTTTCTCAACATATTTTTGTCCACTTCGGCCGTCAGGATTAAACCCAACTGTTCAATCTGAAGCAGCACTTTATTTTTACCCACCCAAATTACTTCACCGTAAACACCCTCCATGACACCGGCAGAAATTTCAACTGTGTCGCCCTTCTGAACACTTATCTGGAACCCTTCGGCTTCGTTGAGGAATCTTTTTATGGCTTCAATTTCCTTTGGTTTAACGATAGCAGGCTTTCCGCAATAATAAAGAAAACGCACGACTCCAGGTACCTGAAGCGCAGCAAAACGTTCTTTTTCGGCGAGAAATAAGAAAAGATACGAGTTGAAAAGTGGGATTTCAACCTTTTTCTTTCTGTCACTCCATTGCCTGATGGTTTTTACCAACGGAAGGTACGTTTCGATACCTGCCTCCAAGAGTCGCGTATTTACTTTTTTTTCGGCACGCGGGGTAGTATAAACCACATGCCAGGCTTTTTCGGCTGCAGGCAAATTACTGATTTCTGTCAAGGCAGGAATGTTTTAATTTAAAATTACTCTGGTCCTGTTATTTTACCCTGAAATTTCTGATTTGGTGAACAATCTCGATGCTGGTGCGCGCTTCTTCAAGCCCAAAGCCTTTACCCTCAAGTATTTGCTTGTAAGAAGCAGTGTGAAGATCAGTAAAGCCTTCGCTGAATTCAATTTCCTCACCATCCACCAGTATCGACCGGTAAGTACGCTGTCCTTTGTTCCTTATTTGATCGGGGATGTCGTTGATATCCAGACTAAGACTCCATTTAACCCTGGCTTTTTCAAGCTCAAGATAACCACTCACTTTATCGGGCTGGCTAATGGTAACATGCAAATCGGTCATTTTGCCAAAAATCCAGCCTAACATATCAAAAAAATGAACTCCGATGTTAGTGGCCACTCCCCCTGACTTTTCTTTGTTTCCTTTCCAGGAAATGAAATACCATTTACCGCGTGAGGTAATGTACGAAAGATCGATGTTAAACTTTTTATCGGGGCTGCTGTTGTCGATTTTCTCTTTGAGTTTGACGATAGCTGGGTGAAGCCTGAGCTGAAGAATGGTGTAAATGTTCTTTCCCGTTTCTTTTTCGATTTCCTGAAGTGCGTCAACATTCCAGGGATTGAGTACGATGGGTTTTTCGCAGATGGCACAAGCCTCATTGCGCAGTGCAAGCCTGATGTGCGCATCGTGCAGGAAGTTTGGTGAACATATGCTCACGTACTGAACTTTGTTACCATGATTTTTCCGGCGCAGTTTGTCAAGATGTCGGTCGAAACGCTCCGGCTCGATAAAAAAATCGGATTCAGGAAAAAAACTGTCGATAATTCCTACGCTGTCGAATGGATCGAGCGCTGCAACAATTTTATTTCCAGTGTCTTTAATCGCCCGCATGTGTCGTGGCGCGATGTAGCCTGCTGCACCTATCAGCGCGAAATTTTGTGGATTACTCATTTGGTGGAGATTTTTATTGTTTGTTGTTTGTTGTTCGTTGTTCGTTGTTCTTTGTTCTTTGTTCTTTGTTCGTTATTGTGCGGAGTTGGATTTGGTTGCGTTCAATTTGGTGCTTATGTTGTTCGGGTTACCAGTTGATAATTTCACATTGCTCACGTGTTATTGCTCATTTTTATTTTAACCCTTCAGCAAGCAAATCGATAATATGTTTTGTTTTTATTGGGAGATTCTGTTTTTTGATGAAAGCTTCCTGGTGCATCAAACACGAAAGATCGGTTGAAACAATGTACTCAGCTCCGGTATCCAGGGCAGCCAAAACCTTTTGTTCAGCCATTGCTGTCGAAATGGCTTCATTTTTTACGGCAAAGGTACCCCCAAATCCACAGCATACATCTGTGTTTACCATTTCAACAAGCGTAAGCCCTTTTACATTGGCTAACAGTTTTCGTGGTTCATCGTGAATATGATATTCCCTGAGTGCGGCGCATGAATCGTGGTAGGTAACAGTTGCCGTAAAATCAGCACCCACATCTTCAACTTTCAAAATATTGACAATGAAGTCAGTAACCTCAAAAATACGAGATTTGAGGCTTTTGTTCTCGAGATGCCAGGGAGAATTAAAAAACAACTGCTCGTAATAATTCCTGATGTAACCAACACATGATGCTGAAGCACCCACAACAGGTCGATTGGTTTTAAAATCCTCAAGAAATTTAATTCCAATTTCCCTGGCCTCATCCCAAAAACCACTATTGAAAGCCATCTGGCCACAACAGGTTTGATTTGGGTTGTAATGCACTTTAACCCCAAGCTTTTCCAAAACCCTGATCATGTTGAAACCTGTAGCAGGATACAACTGATCAATAAAGCAGGGAATAAACAAATCAACTTCAACCATTTGGAAAAATAATCAGTTTAGCTGGCAAAAATAAACTTTCCCGGCGATTCACAAAAAAAACTCCAGATTTTGGCTCAAGCGTTAATCGATTGATAAATAAGATAATACAATTTCAAAACAATCCCTCAGGCTGTTAATTAGGGCAACTAAGAAGTTGCGTTTAAAGACTATATTTTTGTCAGTAAAACCTGTCTTCCCGCCTTGGTAGCTTTGGCAGGAAGGATAACAACCTGTACCGAAATTCATTAGATCAATATGTTATTGACATTCAATAATTTGTATTGTTTTGTGCTTAAGAGATAATTCGGCAGGCTCAGTTCAGGATTTGTGGCAGCTTCAATATCACAACCTTTTTAGACCGGATACATTAATGAATCCTGTTTTTTAATCAGGCTGGCGAAGCGAGATTACGTTAATCGATTTCATTTTACAATCCGATGGTTGAAAGCTTTGAAGGAATTTTTCGCTGTTAAATATTGTTAATTTGCCGGAAAACCCTCGTAAATAAGCCCAAATTCATTTTTTTTTGTAAGGACAATCGCTAAAATCTGAACTTCAGAAAACCAGAAAATGGAGGTAAAAATTGGTTTGAAAATCAATGCCTTGGATTAAATATTTTAATTACTGTTAAAAGCGACCGGTTTTGTAAAGAAAAAAATTTGGTTTTGTTTTAATTTTTTACATTTGCAGTTAGTAGTAAAAGTGAATCATTGTGAATGGTTTTAATTCACCACAAATACACAGGTGTTTTGGGAAGTATTATTAAAAAAAATTATCGAAACAACTTTAAATAATTGATATTCAGACAAATATTTTTTTTATTCATTTATTATTAATTTAAACCTAACGTTTATGAAAAAAGTTACAAGTTTACTTTTAATGCTAATGTTCCTATGGGCTGGCAGTTCATGGGGACAAACCACGGTAACCTTGGGAACGGGTACGACGTACAACGGCACGTCGGCGCACCCGACTCCCTATGGTACTTATTACAAGAACCACCGGGTTCAGTACCTGATCCTGGCCTCGGAACTTACCGCACTTGGTGTACCAGTAAGTAACATCACTTCCATTGCATTTAATGTTCAGGCTGTCAACACCTGTTCAGCAATGCCAAACTACACGATGAAACTTAAGAACACCACTGCTTCTGCACTTACCACCACCTTCGATAATACTTATTACCAGCAGGTGTGGTACTACGATAACTTCCTCCCCGTGGCAGGATGGAATACACATACTTTTACCACACCATTCCTATGGGATGGCATTTCCAATGTTATCGTAGATGTTTGTTTCACGCTGATTCCCGGATCTTACACTCAGAATGCTTCCGTGTATTACACAGCTACTACCGGTAATACAGCCAATTATTACAGAAGCGATACTGAAGCCGCCTGCGGAACATCTTCCGCTGCTACTATCTCGGTAAACCGCGCAAACATGCAGATTACCTATGTACCCGCTACGGGCTGTCTTCCTCCAACAATGCTCACGGCAACCAATATTGCACAAACAACTGCTGATATTGGCTGGACAAAAATTGGCACCGAAACCATGTGGAATGTAAAATATGGCCTTCACGGCTTTGATCCAAACACAGCAGGTACACTCGTTTCAGGCATTACCAACCAGTATTATACCCTGACCGGGCTGGAACCTGTTACACTTTACGATTTCTACGTTCAGGCCGATTGCGGCACTGACGCTTTAAGTGCCTGGAGTGTGCCAAAAAGCTTTCAAACAACATCCACTCCATTGGCAGGAACCTATACCATCAACAGTACATTGCCAACCGGTGGTACGAATTTTAATAATTTTACCGATTTTGCCCTTGCACTCAACCTGGGTGGCTTTACAGGACCTGTAACGGTGGATGTTGTTGCAGGAACCGGACCATACACCGAGCAGGTGATTATTGGAACACCAAACAACAACACTTCCTCCAATCCATTGATTATCAATGGTAATGGTGAAACCCTCCAGTATTTATCAACCAACACAAACGAACGTGCTACTCTGAAACTGAATGGCACCGATTACGTAACCGTTGATAATCTGAATATTGTTGCTTTGGGTGCGCTGTCAACAGAGTATGGCTATGCAGTTCACCTGATGAACCTTGCCGAACATTGCACCTTCACTGATTGTCACTTCACCAGCGATTTGCTTTCAACCAGCACTAATTTCACAGCTTTCGCAACCAGCAATAGTGCTACTTCTTCCAGTTCAGCTGCACTTGCAGTTAATTATCTGACAGTTGACAACTGCGTTTCCAGCGGAGGATATTATGGTATGACCATCAATGGACCAACAGCAGCACCTTTTTCTGTTGGAAACGTGATCACCAACAATGAAATCAAGGATTTCTACAGTTATGGACTATACACCCGCGGGCAAAACAGCGCAATCATTTCAGGAAACGAAATCAGCCGCTCGAACCGTGGTGTACTTTCTACCGCCTACATGCTCTATCTGGCCGCTGACTACAGTAATACAGTAATCACGAAGAACCGTATTTTTGATTTTGCAAAAATGGCCACTGTTTCCTCTACAGCTTATGGTATTTATGGCACAACATTTTCTGCTACAGCAGGGCAGGAAGCGCTTATTGCAAATAATCTTATTTACGGTTATGCCGGAATGGCAAGTACGCAATATGGTATGTACTTCTCTACAACAGCTTCACTGTGCAACTTAAGAATTTATCACAACACAATATCACTTGATAACACAGCTTTTACAGGAAGCAGCAACATTTACGGAATTTATCAAACGGGCGCCAGTGCAACATTGGATATCCGTAATAATATTATTTCATACTCGACTACTTCAACGGGTTCAAAATATTGCCTGTATTTTAATACCAACACCGCAGTGGTAACCAGCAATTACAACGACCTCCACATAGGAGCCACAGTTGGTTTAAATTACACAGGTTATTGGAATGCTATTTCCTATGCAACACTTGCCGACTGGCAGACTGCCAATGGAGGTATCTACGACCTGGCCAGTTCCAACGCCAACCCCTTGTTTACCAATCCGGCTGGTGGCGACATGATGCCGCAAAGCGGAACTATCAATGGCATGGGTACCAACCTGCTGACCTGGGTTCCTGATGATTTCTTTGGTGTTGCCCGTACCGCTACTCCTGACCTGGGTGCGATAGAATTTGAACCTCCTGCATGTTTGCCGCCTTCAAACCTTGCTGCATTAAACGTCACACAGACTGGTGCAGACTTAGGATGGACTCCGGGTGGTACTGAAACCATGTGGAACCTCGAATATGGCGAAGGTGGATTTACTCCCGGCACCGGTACACTCCTTACAGGAATTACCACCAACCCATATCCAGTATCAGGACTTGAACCAGCCTCATTCTACGATTTTTATGTTCAGTCTGATTGTGGCGCCGGTGCGCTGAGTGGATGGGCAGGACCCTTTACCTTCCAAACCGATTGTCCGGTTTATGATTATCCGTTGACCGAAAGTTTTGATGATGCTATGTTCCCACCGCTCTGCTGGACACGTGCATGGATCACCGGAACAGGCGCCGGATTATGGGACAGACTTACTGCTGGTGTTCACCCGGTATGTACACCCCACAGCGGCGCAGGCCTGGCCAGGTACAACGCCTGGAGTTTCTCAACAGGAACGATTGGAATTTTAACATCTCCGGCACTAAATATCGTGGACGATGCCATCGCAGTCAATTTCTGGATGTATCGTGATGATGGTTATCTTACCAATGCTGACCTTGTAAATGTTTACTTCAATACTACACCGGATTTGACCGGCGCCACGCTGATCGGAACCGTGAACAGGAGTAAAGATCTTACACCAGCAGTACCAGCAATTGGCTGGTATGAATATACCTTTGCTTCTCCCGGTGGTATTAACGGAACGGTTGGGTACATTGTTTTTGAAGGTGTAAGCGCTTATGGTAATGATATTCACATTGATGACGTTTCCATCGATGCTTTCGAAACCGGTACACTTGCAGGAACTGTTACAGAAGCCAGCAAGGCACCTGTTGAAGGCGCATACGTTACTGCCGGAATTTATTCAGGATACACCAATGCCAGCGGCTATTATGAAATTACAGGAATGTTGCCGGCAACCTATTCCGTAACCTGCGAAGCTGATGGATACTTCGGCCAGACAATAGAAGGGGTTATAGTTGTTGGCAATCAAACCACAATACAAGACTTTGCTCTTGGGTTTGCACAAATCCAGGTTTCGCCGGCAAGTATATCGCAGACTCTGTTGCCAGATGCAACCGCCACACAAACCCTTACCATCAGCAACCCAAGTGGTACTGAGCCTTTGACATGGAGTGCCTCTATTGAAGAAGTTATTCCTGTGAAAGATTTCGGAAACATTCCGCTTGAATTTGGTAATACTACAAAAGTTTCGAACAGTGATCCAATGAAGGATGCCTGTTCAGAGACGTCAGTAATCAAGAGTGAAGTTACGGATGCTACCTGGGATATTCTTCAGTCATTTACAGTTCATGCAACAGGTGGTGAACAAGCCGTAGCTACCGATGGTATTAATATTTATACCGCAAAATGGGGAACAGCCGGTGCGTTCTCAAAATACAATCTTGATGGCACATGGGTAGAGGACTTCACAATTACAGGAGCAGGAGCTATCAGGGATTTGGCATGGGATGGAACATATTTTTATGGAGGCGCAGCAGGAACCATTCTCTACACCCTTGATCTTGCAGCCAAAACCTTGATTGGCAGCACAACATTAACTGGTGGTGCCCAATGCCGTCACATTTCATACGACCCGGTTGCCGATGGTTTCTGGGTAGGAAACTGGACGACATTGCATCTTGTAAACAGATCTGGCGCTGTTGTAACAGCAGGACCAGCAGTAGTTTCAGTATATGGAAGTGCATACGATGGCTATACAGCCGGTGGACCATATTTGTGGCTGTTTGCACAAGTTGCAGAAACTGGTTGCGGAACTGCCAACGATCTTGTAGTCATTCAACAATTCCACATCCCAACATTGACCTTTACAGGTGTAACACACTGTGCAACAGATATTCCAGGATACATTCCCGGAACCTCAACCGCCCAAACCATTGCTGGTGGCGCTTTTGCTTCGGATGTTTTAATCCCGGGCAAATTTGTTCTCATGGTTAATATTCAGCAAAGTCCAAATGTTATTGGTGTTTACGAACTTGCTGAAATGGAGACATGGTTAAGTATGGACACCTACAATGGTGTGGTTAATCCAGGCGAATCTCAAGTAGTTAACGTTAACTTCGATGCTGCCGGATTGGTTGATAGTACTTACCTGGCCAACATCAACATCAACCACAACGGGCAGGAAGTAACTGATGGCACACTAACGGTGCCTGTGGCAATGCATGTTGCCTCAGCAACTCCTCCAGTTCCCCCAACCCTGGTTTATCCGACAGCCGGAGCAACCTTTATTCCGCTACAGCCCGAATTCCTTTGGACAAATGGCCCCGGAACCGCACAGGTTCAGATCGAAATTAAGAGAGGTTCAGGCGGATTCAGCGTAACTATTCATAAATCACTTTGGTTCCAGGGTGAATCATACAACCTGGCCGACCATGGCATTACGTTGCTCAAAAAACAACTCTACACCTGGATTGTAAGAGCCAAGAATGCTGCAGGTACTGTTTCATCAACCAGAACCTTTACCACCATTGGTGCAGGTACAATAGGTGGAGTGGTTACTGATGCATTTAGCAGTTCTCCACTGCAAGGTGCCATAGTAACCATTGCGTCAACCGGTCAAACAGCCACATCTGCTGCCGATGGTAGTTACACCATTGCCAATGTTCTGGAAGGAACATACGATGTAACAGCTGAATTTGAAGGTTACCAAAGTCAGACCAAATCAGCTACTGTTGTTCATAACCAATTGGCACTTACCAATTTTACTTTGACAGAATTACTTGACCCAGCTGTTGGCTTAACGGCAACTTTGGAAGATTTTGTTAATGTAAATCTTGCATGGCACGAGCCAGGTTTCACAGGTGGTCCAGTTGTTTTACTGCAAGATGATATTGAGGATTACACTGCCGGCCAAAAATTGGTTCAACAAGCCACAGCCATGGGGCGTGATTATTGGACAACCTGGAGTAATGCACCAGGTACTGCAGAAGATCCAACTGTAAGCAGTGCTGCTGAAAGAAACAACTCAGTATTGATTGAAGGCTTGAATGACTGCGTACTGCTGTTAGGCGATAAAACCACTGGCAAATACAACCTGACTTTCGACATTCGGGTGGCAACAGGTTTCCTCGGATACTTCAATGTACTCCATGCTTTTGCCGGCGCTAACAGTGAATGGGGCTTACAGGTTTATTTCGATGAAGGAGGTGCAGGACTGGTTGATGCAGCCGGTGCTGGCGCAGCTACTTTCACTTTCGCCTACGATACCTGGATACCTATTAAAGTAAATGTTGACCTTGACAACGACTGGTGCAAATTCTGGGTTGACAACAACCTTGTTGTTGAATATCAGTGGTCATTGGGAACATTTGGAACTGCTGGTCTCAACCAATTATCAGCTGCAAATTTCTATGCCTGGTCTGACGTTGCTTTACCAAAATTTTATATCGACAATGTAGTTTACAGCGATGTTACAAACATGGCTTTCGATCCTACTTGGATTACATGGTGCAGCGACGAATTATCAGATGCAATTGGTACCGGTGCTGCTGCAAACTTTGACGTTGCAGCCCGTTTCGAACCCGCACAACTCGCAAGTTTCACGGGTGGTTCGTTAACAAAAATTGCATTTGCACCAAATGAAGTAGCCTGTACCTATACATTAAGTGTATGGCAGGGAGCTTTACCACCCACACTTATTTATTCAGAAGTAGTTGCCGCACCTGTTATTGGTGAATGGAATGAAGTTACATTGGCCTCACCAGTTCCATTTGACAACTCACAGGAGCTGTGGATTGGATACAATGTTAATACAACTACTGGTTATCCGGCAGGTTGTGATGCAGGTCCACAGGTTGAAGGATTTGGCAATATGATCAACTGGGGTGGATGGACAACACTCACAGCACTAAATGCTGCTCTTACTTACAACTGGTCGATAAAAGGCTATGTTGAAGCTGCAAAAGGTGGTGTCATAGAATTAGGAACACCTGTTGTTTCCAACACAACAAATACAGGCCATCTGTCAGCCAGCCCGCAAAAAGAAATACCTTCAGTATTTAACCCGAATAATCAATCAAGGGCTGATCTGCTTGGTTACAACCTCTATCGTAATAATGAATTCGTAGCCTTCACCGAAGCTATGGAATACCAGGATATGAATCTTGCCTCAGGAAGCTACGATTACACACTTACAGCTGTTTACAGTCAGGGCGAATCCGACCCAATCGGTCCGGCTTCTGTTGATGTCCTGCTACCACCGGTATTAATTTCAGCCGAAGCTGATTATTATGGTGTTGATCTGCTGTGGCAGAGCAATGTAGCTGATAAAATTGCAAAAGGTTCGTATTCAACTTCTGATGTTCTTAAACTGAAATACAAGGAACCATCAACCAAAGTTTACGACCCGAACAAATATCCGCTCAATCCGAAACAAGGTGGCGAAACCATTGCAACAGCGATGCCTATTGGCGCATTGCCATTCTACGAAACGGGAACCACCGAAGGTTATCTGAACGATTATGACGAAGTTTGTCCTTACACTGGTTCTACTGCTCCAGATGTGGTTTACAGCTTTACGCCAACAGAAGACCTGCTCATTACAATAACCTTGTGCGAATCTCTTTTCGACACCAAACTTTATATTTACGAAAACACCTACACGCCCGGCAATCCTTATGCTTGCAATGACGATCATCCTGATTGCCCGGAATGGCAAAGTGGACTTGATGCTCTTTATGTAGCTGGAGGAAACACCTATTACATTGTGGTTGATGCTTACAGCACAGACTTTGGAACATACACAATTGATATAACAGGTGAACCTTATGTTCCATGCACTGTTGAGTGCCCAACAGGAGCTATCAGCGAAGGTGAAGTATGCGCTGCTGACGGTTATGTTGATACCTTTAACGGTGGATGCAATTCAAACCCGGTTGTTTACTCACCCATTGCAGATGGTGATGTTATTTGCGGTACATCAAGCACTTATGTTACTGAAGGTGCCTCGCGCAGAGACACAGACTGGTATGAACTGGTTCTTGAGTCGCCAAAAACCATTACCTGGACAGTTACTGCTGAATTCCCGGTTTATGCCTTTATTATCAACGGCAATCTGGGTTGCGCTGGTTTAAGCATCATTGCTCAGGGAGCTGGTGCACCTTGCGAACCAACAGTAGCTTCTACAACAGTTGCTCCCGGAACCTACTGGCTCTGGGTTGGTCCACAGGTATTCGAAGGTTACCCATGCGGTGGCGACAACGATTATGTTGCTGAGCTAACCATGGAAGACGCATTCCTGACTTATTTTGATGTATTCAGAGACGGTGTTGATATTGCCGATGCATACGGAAATACCTACAGGGATGAAAACGTTGTAAATGGTGAAACCTATTGCTATACTGTAGCAGAACATGTATCACCCGACTATGTAACTCCTGAATCAAACGAACTGTGTGCTACAGTTCCTCTGATTCCGGCAATCGGAGTCAACCCGGAAGCGTTGACCGAAACACACAACACACCTCCAGCTTACACTACAACCCAAACTGTTACTGTTACCAATACAGCACTGGGTACCTTAGACTGGAATCTGGAAGTAGTGATGAATGACGTTACCAAAGGCGCCAAAGCTTACTGCGATGCTTCTACTACCACACAAGATGAATACATTGCAAATGTTCTTTGCGGTTCGATAAACAATACCAGTGGCTGGCAAGGTGGTGTTGCTGACTATACAGCGATCTCAACGACAATTGAAGCTGGTGCTGGAGAACCAATTACTGTTACAAACGGTAATGCATGGGCTTCAGACATCGTTTACTGCTGGGTTGACTGGGATTTGAGCGAAACCTGGGATCAGGCAACCAATGAAGAATTCATGTTGACCAATGTTGGTGGTACTGGTCTTACCTTTGAAGGTACGATTACTGTACCTGAAGATGTTCCAACCGGTTCATACAGAATGAGGGTAAGAATGACCTACAGCACTGCTCCTGTTCCATGCGGAGTTGCTACTTATGGTGAAGTTGAAGATTACACCATTAATGTACTTGGCGGAGCACAATGGTTAAGTGCTGATGTATTGGCCGGGTCATTGGGCGCAGGACAATCAGCAAACATCGATGTAACCTTCAATTCAGAAGACCTTGCATTCGGTACCTATACCGGCGCATTGAATTTCTGGAGCAACGATCCGGTTACACCTGAATTTTCAGTTCCTGTTACTTTTGAAGTTACTTCAAACCTCGGAACCCTTGCAGGTTTGGTAACCGATGCACTTGCCAAGTCACCGGTTGAAGGTGTTACCATCCTTGTTGATGAAGTGAGAGGCTACTCCACCACTACACTTGCCGATGGTACCTACACCATCGACGTACCTGAAGGAGTTTATACAATTACTGCTCAAAAGGCAGGATATATCAGCGCTTCAGTTACCGGAATCATGGTAGCTACAGGAGAAACAACAATACAAAACTTCCAGCTTGAATTTGCCGCACCAATTCTTACGAATGCCGATCCCGATTACTTCGGCGTGATGGTTGAATGGGAAGCAAATCCAGCCGTGGGATATCCTTACAAAGGTGGTTCAGCCGCATATTCTTTATCAAATGTTGCTGAAAAAACAGCATTGAGCAAAGAAGAAAGACTGCATGGCCCAACAGTTACCGTTCCAATGGAAAACAAGAGCCGTGCAACAGGTGATGACTGTACCGACCCAATTGTAATTGGAGGTATTCCATACATGGATGTCAATACCACCTGTGGACGTA
>CALFEP010000067.1 GCA_937950125.1 uncultured Bacteroidota bacterium | reverse complement strand
TTTGGTCATAAAAAAGCGCACAGAGCGCTACTTACGACTTACGACTTACGACTTATAACTAAACCTTCAATGATACTGATAGCAGAAAGTGGCTCAACAAAGACCGACTGGGTGTTGATTGAAAATAACAAGAACACACTCAATATTAGCACTTCAGGGTTCAATCCCAACTATTTTCCGGTTGAAATATTAGACCAGGGAGTTGCTGAAATAGCAGCATCAACCAGCGCAAACCAGGTTTCAGAAATCTATTTTTACGGCTCGGGATGCACACGCAGCGAATCGAAAAAAATGGTTGATGAAGTGTTGAAAAAGCATTTCGGCCAAGCAAAAACCCAGGTAAACAATGATTTGTATGGTGCTGCCCGTGCACTTTTTGGCGATGGCAGCGGCATCGTTTCTATTTTGGGAACCGGCTCAAGCTGTTGCTTGTTCAGCGATGGCGCCATAAAATATCAGGTTCCTTCGCTGGGTTACCTGCTTGGCGACGAAGGCAGTGGATTTCATCTGGGAAAATTGCTGGTAAATGCTTACTTTAAAGGCCGGTTACCAGATCATTTAAAACAAAAATTAGAGGCTGAGGCAAACCTTAACCTGTCGGGATTTATCGGAAAAATTTACAGCGAACCGAAACCCAATTCAACACTGGCATCGTTTGTAACGTTCATCGATGCCAATAAGCACGAGCCTTTTATTAAAAATCTTGTAAAAATGGCCTTTCGTGATTTTTTTGCCGGGAATATCTCGTGCATCCCCCGGTACAGGGATTTTAAACTGGGTTTTGCCGGGTCGGTTGCTTTCCTGTTTCAGGATTTCCTGATTGAAACGGCTTTAGAATCTGGTCTTGAGATTTCGAAAATCGTCAAAAATCCTATAGGTGAGTTGGCAAAATACCATTCCGGAAAAATTTGAAAGCATCCGTTTTTTTTACCTACGCCATGCTTTTAGGCTATAAAATTTCAACCAGTTACAGCCTATCTTCGACAAAACCAATGATTTGATCCACTTCTTCGGGCAGAAACCAGTGGTAGTCAAGGTCTTTTTTGAACCAGGTCAACTGGCGTTTGGCATACCTGCGGGTGTTGGTTTTGATGTTTGTAATGGCCTCATCAAGGGTTGTTTTTCCATCGAGGTAATCGAAAATTTCCTTGTAGCCAACTGTGTTCAGGGCGTTCAGGCGCCTGTAATGCACCAGGTTTTTCACCTCTTCAACCAGGCCGCTGGCAATCATGTTATCGGTTCTTTTGCCAATGTTTTCGAAAAGCTCGTTGCGTGGCCGGCTTAAACCAATTTTCAGGATTGAAAAATTCCTGGATTTGGCGCTGTTTTTCCGCAATGAGGTGAAGGTGGTTCCGGTGGTAAGGCACACTTCGATGGCACGCATCAGCCGATTGGGATTTGCCAGGTCAACAACCTTGAAATATTCCGGGTCGAGTTTTTCGAGTTGCTTTTGCAAATATTCAATTCCGTTTTCCTGGAACGAAAGTTTTATCTGATTTCTCAGGTTTTGGTCGGGATCGGGCAGATCATCAATCCCTTTGCAAACTGCATCGATGTACAACCCCGAACCTCCGGTCATGACCACCACCTGGTTTTCGGCAAAAAGCCTATCCAGCAACGTTAAAACATCTGCTTCAAACTTCGAAACGTTGTAATAATCATTCACCGAAAGGTGTGCGGTAAAATAATGTGGAACCGCAGCCAGTTCGTCGGGGGTGGGCGCTGCGGTGCCAATTTTCATCTCTCTGAAAAACTGGCGCGAGTCAGCCGAAATGATTGAAGCATTGAAGTGTTTGGCAATTTTTATGGCAACTCCGGTTTTGCCAATTGCAGTGGGTCCGGTAATTACAACAAGGGTTCTTTTTTTTGGCGGATTGTTGGCGGAAAACATCAACACAAATACTTTTAGTAATCGTCATCCGAGCCAAAATCGTCGTCATGTTCGCCTTTAACAAGGAGATTAAAATCTCTGAGCAATTCCTGCCTGAGTTTTTCCGAGTCCTTTTCAACCTTTACATTTTCGTCGAGATGATAACTTCCGCGGCTGAAAACAAGGCGTGGATACTTGTGTTTTTTATTCTCCGGTAATATTTCGGCTACTTCGAGCAGGAAAGTACGTATTTGCAGAAAATCATATTCGTAAATCAATTTCTGGTCTATCTGACTGATAAATTGGTGAATAGGCGTGTCGGCCATCACAAAAAATGTTTTAACAACATCGTCGTCGTTTACATTTTTATCAAAATCGCCCGACATATCAATAAGGGTTATTTCCTGCTCTTTTTCCCAATTTTTATCAGCAATATGGAATGAAGCAAGTTCATTTCCGTTCAATTTCTGATTGCTGACGATAAAATCGTGCAGATCCTTGAACGTCTGATCTGATCTGATTTCAACTTCTCTAACAAAATCGTTCTGATTATCAGCCTGTATTCTGAATTTTATTACACTCATAATTAATTAAAAATTGTTTATTGGTTTGGCTTGTGAAAGTCAAAATTAATTCAAAAAAACAAATTCAGATCAAAGTTTTTTTTGTTAAAATTTTTTAGCCTGGTAACCTAACTTTTCACCTTCCATCAGCATAAGTCTGTAAGCCTCTTCGTAATTGTTGGCAATTATGCCATCAAGAATAGCCTCTCTGATGGCAGTTTTGATGGTTCCCACGTCGTGTCCGGGTTTAATTCCAAAGGTGTCCATGATGATTTCACCTGTAATTGGGGGTTGCCAGTTTCTGATGCGGTCTTTTTCTTCAATTTCGACCAATTTTTGGCGGACTATTTCGAAGTTTTTGCGGTAGCGTTCAATCTTTTCTGGAATTTTTGACGACATGTCGCTTTCACAAAGGCTCATCAGGTCGTCGGTTTCGTTGCCGGCATCAAACAGCAGGCGGCGAATTGCCGAATCGGTAACAATGTCTTCTGAAAGCACGATGGGCCTGAGATGCAGCACAACAAGTTTTTGAACATAGCGCATAGGGTCGCCCATTGGCAATTTCAGCCGTTTAAAAATACCAGGCACCATTCGGGCGCCAACGTAATCGTGGGCGTGAAAGGTCCAGCCGGTTCCCTCGACCCACTTTTTTGAAGCCGGTTTACCAATATCGTGAAGTATGGCGGCCCACCGCAACCACAAGTTATTTGATTTTGCGGCAACATTGTCGAGTACTACCAGGGTGTGAAAAAAATTATCCTTGTGTCCTTTGCCCTCGCGCATTTCGGCGCCCTGCAAGGCTGCCATTTCAGGGAAGATAATCTGCAACAAACCCGATTTAAGCAAAAGCCTGAATCCAATCGAGGGCTTATCGGCCTGAATTATTTTATTCAGTTCATCGGTGACCCGCTCGGCAGAAACTATCTTTATCCGTTCGGCATTGCGGTTGATGGCATCAAAACTTCCAGCTTCAATGGTGAAATCGAGCTGGGTTGCAAAACGTATAGCCCGCATCATGCGCAGCGGATCGTCTGAATAGGTAATGTCGGGGTCGAGCGGGGTTCTGATGATTTTATTTTCAAGGTCGGCCAATCCGTTGAAAGGATCGACAAGCTGACCAAAATTCCGCTTGTTCAAACTAATACTTAGGGCGTTGATGGTAAAATCGCGGCGTTTCTGGTCATCTTCCAGTGTTCCGTCTTCAACCACGGGTTTTCGGGAATTGCGGTTGTAGGACTCGCGTCTGGCGCCTACAAATTCCACTTCCAGGTCATCGAAACGTATCATGGCCGTACCAAAATTCCTGAAAACCCTGAGTTTGATAATTCCTGCCTTTTCGGCCACCGCCAGGGCAAGATCAACCCCTTTTCCGACCACCACAATATCGATGTCTTTTGAATTGTGCCCCAATAACAGGTCACGCACGAAACCACCAATGACAAACGCCTGAACATTCATTTCACTGGCAACTTCCGAAACTATTTTAAAAACCGGATGTGTAAGAAAAGCTTTCACAATGAGGTTATGCTGGTTGTTGATGAGCGGCAAAAATACAAAATAAATGACGCAGGCATTTTTCAGCTTTTTTGGGAATTCAGGTTCATCGGCCATTGCTATTCAACGCTGAATGCCACTTTTGCAAAATACTGATTTTTAGCTTTTTACCCGACAGAATAAGACACAAAAAACAAATAATCAGTATTTTGGGAAATTGAAGCCTGAGAAATTGATGAGTCCGGCTTAAATAGGTCAAATTTTGATTTTGCTGTAAAACCAGTACAGAGTTTGTTGAAATGACACCAAGACCTGCCTGTAGCAGGCATGGATTCCCAAAGTGGATGAATGAGAAATGGAGAAAGGAAACTTCATTTTTCAGTGAAATAACACTTCCACAGGAGTTTTCCGGCTTTTTTCGAGGAAAAGCAAGGCCGTTTCGGATATCCTGATGATATCTGAAGATTCCAATTTGACTGGTATTCCGGAAGTCATGATCTGGTATTTCTGATAACCATTTTCTGAAAAAGTGCACTCAGCCATCACGCCCTGATAATCCATCTTCATGGTTTTCAGTTTGGAGGCATCGTATTGTTGCAGGTTTTTTGGATGGTCGTTGTAAAGGATGAAGAGGCTGTTGTTATAAACGAAACTAAAAACACCCAGCCCGCTTTTATCAAATCCATTGGATTGTTCTTTTGGGATGTTAAGTTGGTTGATGAGTCGGTCATTTTTATCAAATTCCAGTACAAAAACCTCGTTGGCGTTGTAAACCGGCTGATTGTAAACCTTCCCTTCCTGGTCGCGGATCAGCATTAGGCTGCGCCAGTTGTACTCCAGGATAAGAAAAACGGTTTTTGAAGCGGAAATTTGAATTCCAGCCGGAATTAAATGCTGATATTCGGATTTTGAATAAAGATTCTTCGGGTCGAAAAGACTGGCAACATTTTCGGGCAGGGTGAAAATATTATGCCTCATGAGGGTTCCATCTTCAAGGTTAAAAAAGTAGTAAAAAACGCCCCTAATTTGTTTATCTTCCTCATTTTGTGTAAAATATCCATAGTAGCATATGGTTTTTTCATCAACCCGGGCAAGGTCAGCACAAGCTATTTCACCTTCTGCAAATTTGAATTCCAGGCTTTGGTTTGTTTCGGCAAAAAGATCGTAAACAACAAGTTGGTGTACAGTTTTATCCATTAAAAACGGATTGGTGATTTCGACCCTGAAAAACACCATGCCCGAATTTCCAAAAACCAGGTTCGAGAATTTGTAATTGAAAAAATCTTCAGGGAAATTTATCAAACGGTCACCTTCCTTTTTCAGATTTTCGTCATAAACAGCCAGGTTCACCCTCTCTGCAACCTCCATTTCGGCAGGGGTTTTCATGCCGAACACAAACAAAAGCTTTCCGTTGCGGCTGATCCTGTTGAGCTGAAAAAACTGAAAATCAGCCAGGTTTGGCGTTACATCGTTCACCTCACCAGGAATGAGAAGTTCACCGGTCAGCACTCCGTTTTGGTTTGTTTTGTAAAGATATGAACGCATTACCTGAGAAATCGTTGAGTAGGTTTGCATCAAAAAAACAAACCCTGAATCAACCTTAAAAAATGCAACCGGATCAACCTTTTTCAATTTCTGATCAACCTTCAGAATGAGCGGAATACTTTTTACATGATTCAGCTGCCTGTCATAAACCTCGATGGCTGGCGGTTCGTTGGCATTAAAAGCCAATTGAGACCTTTCATTCAGCCTTAAAAAATAATAAAACAGATCGTCATAATCCATAAGATTAGAAAAATCGCCTTTCGGAAAATCAACCGGATTGCCGCATTTGGCGTAAAAGGGTGACTGAGAAAACACCCTCAGGGTGAAAAGTACCAGAATCAGCCCAAAACAAAAATGGAGTATAAATCTGTTCATGACGATGTGATCATTAAATAAACCGGAAATGTATGGACAGAAAAATAACTGATAAAGGAGTCAGATAGTATTTTCAAATCTATTTATTTTCAGTACTTTAAGAGATACTCTTTTTAAAACTGCCTTAAAAGGTTTCGCTCAACAGCCACGCGTTGATTCATCCTTTTTTAAAACGAATTGGCGTGAAATTAAAAAAGGTGCATTTTAGCACCTTTTTTATAAAAAATCATTTTATCACTATTTTTTATTTGGCAAATCAAGCCCGTAATTGTGGTTACGATTTACCCTTTTGAGGAATAGCGCAAGAATCATTGCAGCCACGCCAAATCCCGCGAAAATCAATTCAGGAACCATGTAGTTGTATTTCGCTCCTTCAACGCCGGCATTAATCTGCTCAGCAACACCTGGATTTGCAGCGGTAATCGACCAACCAATCAAAATCGGAACAAGGAATAACCCGATATTCTGAATCCAGAATGTAACACCGTAGGCTGAACCGAGGTAGCGCTCTTCAACAATTTTGGGAATTGATGGCCACATTGAAGCAGGAACCAGAGAAAACGCAACACCAAGGATAACGATAGTACCAATTGCAACCGGTGTTGTAAAAGATTCAGCCGGCACAAGGGCAAAAATCAGGTGCGAAACGGTGAGTAAAATAGCCCCGTAAAGCATCATGGTGGCGCCTTTTCCGCGAAGGTCTAAGAAAAGACCAATAAACGGTGTTAAAATCATAGCTCCGATCGGGAACCACGACAGGTAACCGGCAGCAGTTTTTATATCAACATCCAACTTGGAAGCCAGCATATCGGTAGCAAATTTCTGGAAGGGGAAAATGGCAGAATAAAACAATACGCAAAGCAGCGCGATGGTAATAAATCCGGGGTTGGTAATCAGTTTACCAATATCAGATACTTTAAACTCTTCTTCCGCAGAGGCTTCACCTGACTCGCCAATTTGTTTGTCAAGCTTTTTATCCATAAAAGTATAGGTAAGAAAGGTGAGGAAACCTATGCACAAAAATGCCGTTCCCCATAAAACCGAATTTGAAACGCCTCCACTTTCGGCAAAGATGGGTGAAAGCCTGAAAACTGCGAAAACGCCCAAACGGGCAGTAGCCATTTCCAAACCCATTGCAAGGGCAAGTTCGCGGCCTTTAAACCATTTTACGATTGTTTTTGAAACGGTAATTCCGGCCATTTCAACACCAATTCCGAAAATGGCGAAACCAAAAAATGCCAGTTTTGCGGAAGCTGGCACCCACTCGATGAAAGAGCCTAAAAAGGCTGCAAACCCCGATGCGGCAAAGAGCGGGGTAAGCGCATAATATTTTATGGCAGCGCCTATTACCATCAGGCTGCCGCTCAGGATCAGGGTAAACCTGATGCCCATTTTATCGAGAATAATACCCGACAGAATCAGAAAAAAAGCGAAAACGTTCAGAAAAAACTCCGAACCACCCAACATACCAAATACTTCGGGTGACCATCCATAATCAGTCTGCAACAAAATTTGCATAGGAGCAGCCACATCAACAAAGAAGTAGGCAAAGAACATGGTTAACGAAATGAGTGCAAGCGCAATCCAGCGAGCTGTCTTGGAATCGCGCAGAGAATGTCTGATTTTTTCCATAGAATTTGGATTTGTTAATTGTTAAAATTAAAACCGCCAAATGTAGCATTATTCGTTTTGATCGTGGTATTTTTTTTGAAAGTATTGTTAAACCTTCGCTACCGCCCGCTTGCAGAAAAAAAATGCAGTATTGTATTTTATTTACTTTTGTGGAAAAACTAAGTAATTTTCATAAAACATCATTCACATTGAAAAAAACAAACATCTTTCGCATCACGGCTTTGCTGTCCATCATCACCTTTTTTGGTTTAACCGTTAACGGACAAATAAGCAAAGAGGGCAACATGACGTCTCAGAAGTACCAGATTGAGAATGATAACTTTCCGCAAATTAACGTCAATCCACCCGATGTTAGGGCTTTACAGGAAGAAGACGAATGGAACGATAAATATGGTTTGCCTTACCGGTTTTCGGTTTCCACACCTGTTGAAATTAATTTTTGCAAAGAAGGAAATTGGACTTCTCTTCCCGGTGGCGGAAAAATGTGCCGTTTGGCAATAAAATCGCCCGATGCCGAGGCTTTGATTGTATATTACAAAAATTTTAGGATACCTGCCGGCGGTGAATTGTATGTGAGCAATGCCAGCAGAAAGCAGAAAATTGGAGCATTTACCAGTTTCAACAACCGTGACGGCGGTGGCTTTGCCAACGAAATGATTGAGGGAGAAGTGGCCGTTCTCGAATATTTTCAGCCTTACGGGATAAAGGAACAACCAGAAATTGTTATTTCTGAAATCGGTCATGTTTACCGCGCATCGGGATTCATGAAGCAAACCCGTGGCTTTGGCGGTTCCGACACTTGCGAAGTGAACATCAATTGCCCGGAAGGCGACAACTGGCAGCAGCAAAAAAGGGCTGTCGCCAGAATAATAGTAAAACAGGGCAGCCAGCAGGTCTGGTGCACCGGAACACTCATGAACAATGCCCATCAGGACGGCACGCCCTGGTTCATCACTGCTGACCATTGCGGGGCAAGTTCCTCCCCTGCAGATTACAACCAATGGATTTTTTACTTCAGGTACGAAGGTCCGGAATGCCAGGACCCGTTGTCGGACACGGCCTTTAAAAACTATACCATGGTAGGCGCCACAAAAAAAGCAGCCGCCGGAGGCGCAGGCTATCTGTCGGATTTTAAGTTGTTGTTGCTTAACGAATCTGTACCTGAAAATTATAACCCCTTTTTTGCCGGGTGGAACATTTCAAATGAGCCCGACTCCCTGGGTGTCACCATTCATCACCCGCAAGGCGATGTTAAAAAAATCAGCACCTATGTTACACCACTCGTTTCGACCAACTGGAGCGGAACGCCAAACACCCACTGGAGGGTAGTGTGGGCACATACCGAAACCAACTGGGGCGTTACCGAAGGCGGATCTTCAGGAAGTCCCTTGTTTAATCAATTCGGGCAATGGATAGGGCAACTTACCGGGGGTGACGCAAGCTGCAACAACCTCACCGGCCCCGATTATTACGGTAAAAGCTGGTACTCGTGGAATCAGAGCGGAACTGCTGACAGCACCCGGCTACAGCCGTGGTTAGACCCGGATAATTCGGGAATTACCCTACTGAATGGAACTTCCAATGTGGGTATTGGTGATGAAAGCCGTCATGATTTTGAAATTGTTGCTTTTCCCAATCCAACCGAAGGACCTTTTTTTGTTGATTTAACAGGTTTTAAACCAAACACCTGTACAGTGAAAATATTCAGTGTTTTGGGCGACCTGGTAAGTTATGTAATTGTAAATCAGCCTGACGCTCGAATAGTTGCGTTTGATTTGTCATCACAAAAACCAGGTGTTTATTTTATACATATTGACATTGCGGGTAACCCGTATTATTCAAAAATTATCCTCAGGTAATTCCATTTTGCCATTGGACTTTATCACACTACGTGGACTTTCATAACAATTGAATTAGAAAAGACAACCTCAGCAGGATGGTATGATATAGCTGCACTAACTTTCAGGTTTTCATAACCAGCTCAATGTAATGTCGGCCCAATTTATCGGTAACATCAACCACAGCTTTCGTTTTGGCGACTAATTTTTCGGCTTCGTGGGTGCTTAAAACAATGTAGCCTTCTTCACCAAAAAGTTTATTCAATTCGCCACAGGCATCCTCGGCCTTTTGTATCAACTTGTTGATTGCTTCATCTGGCGGGAGCCTGCGTTTATTAACTAAAATGTACTCTCCCCCATCGCTGCCATAGTGATAATCGTGCTTTACGCCGGACGTATGAATGATGTCGTAAATGCCGTCATCAGGGTAGTTTTCCTCTAAGAATCCGTACCAGTTTATGTCATTTCCCTGTTCATCGTTTTCATCATGGTTATCATCAACATCCACCCTCGAAATATAGTCATCGCTTCGTTTATAGCTGTAGTAATAAGGTGTGGCAAGCACTGTGAGGTACTTCTGGTTTTCGGGAATTTCGTCATTTGTTTCTTTCAAAAAAGAAACTGCAACATTCACATTTTCCCAGGGTTGCACTTTTTTGTTCAAATGGGTGATTTCGGCTACAAAATCGAGTACTTGTGCGTCAATTAACCGGCTGAGGAGGGCGTTTTCGTAGCGGGGGATAAACCCGATTTTCTGGTTATTCCAATGCAACGCAATTGCACAATCATCGTACTTGTTGTTGGGTTCGCGCACCAATTCAAGCTGGTCGCCTTCATTCATCTGGTTTAAAAGTTCCATGCCTTTGTAAAAGCGGAACCCGGCCACAAAAAACTGCAACAGGTAAAACTTCCTGTAGTTTTTTACAACATTGGTGGGTAAAAGTGCAAGGCCTCCCAAGGCCAGAATGCCTTTAATAAAATTGCTACGATTCATATGGGTAGTGGCAAAAATAGAGGGTAATTAAATTAACTCACGAAAACCTCCGTTAAATCAACTTCCAGATCGCCATTAAAAATATTCACCGGGATTTTGTCATCACCTGAAAAAATGCCTTTAAACTGAAATTTCCCGTTTTCATCCAACACAAAAACATTCACGGTTTCATCATTGGGGTGGACTATCCAGTATTCGCGGACTCCGTGATTCTGATAAATCTCAAATTTATCCCTGGTGTCGCGCTGTGAATTTTTGGCCGAAACAATCTCGATGATAAAATCGGGAGCGCCCAGGCAACTGTTATTTTCAATTTTTGAAAGGTCGCAAACAACAAATATATCAGGCTGTACAACCGTGAAAATCTGTTTGTCATTTCTTTCCAGTTTACTTTTTGGCAATCTTACGTCGGACGGAGCATGATAAACTTTACACTTTTTTTTAAACAGGTAGTTACCAAACAATCTGGTAAGGTTTACAGATGTTTCCTGATGCCTCATTGAGGGCGCCGGCGTCATCAGTTTTATGAAACCATCGTGCAACTCCCGCCGCACATCGTCCATCCAGGTGAGGTAGTCGGCGTAGGTGTATCGTTTATTCATGTCGAGATTAAGTGTGTCCATTTTCATTTAGATTTTATAAACCAAAAACTTCTGTTAAATCAACCTGCAAATCACCATTAAAAATATTCACCGGGATTTTATCATCACCTGAAAAAATGCCTTTAAACTGAAATTTCCCGTTTTCATCCAAAACAAAAACATTCATGGTTTCATCATTGGGGTGGACTATCCAGTACTCGCGGACTCCGTGATTCTGATAAATCTCAAATTTATCCCTGGTGTCGCGCTGTGAATTTTTGGCCGAAACAATCTCGATGATAAAATCGGGAGCGCCCAGGCAGCCTTTCTCATCCATTTTCGAAAGATCGCAAATCACGAAAATATCAGGTTGCAAAACAGTGTAAATCTGTTTATCGCTTTTGGTAGTTTTCTGTTTAGAGAACCTTACATCTGTTGGTGCAGAATAGACTTCACCCCATTTATTTTCGAGAAAAACACCCCATATTTTCATCAATTTTGCTGATATTCGTTGGTGACTTCTCGAGGGCGCCGGCGTCATCAGTTTTATGAAACCATCGTGCAACTCCCGTCTTACATCATCTGCCCAGGTGAGGTAGTCGGCGTAAGTGTAGCGTTTGTTCATGTCGAGATCAAGTGTGTTCATGGTTTTGTTTTTTACAAAAATAGTAATCTTTCCTGATGAATCCTTTTCCTATCTTAAATGCATTCCATTAAAAAAGGGTATCCCAGAGTTATCGGGAATACCCTTTTTAATTATTCAATTTCAGAATAACAAAAACGTCAAATAAGCAATCCTACAAAATTTTACGCTGGGTTTTTTATTGGCCGCACAAGTAAAATGGTGGCTACTGCCACAAAGCATAGAATTCCACAGATGGTAAAGGCGAGTGG
Source organism: uncultured Bacteroidota bacterium (assembly GCA_937950125.1). GTDB lineage: Bacteria > Bacteroidota > Bacteroidia > Bacteroidales > 4484-276 > CALFEP01. The sequence goes on along the minus strand of CALFEP010000067.1, from coordinate 27,442 downwards.
GAAATTGCCCAAATCACCCAGTTTACCTCCTAAAATCGGGAAAATTATACCTCCAATTGCGTAGGCTAAAAATACCCAGCCATAGTTTTGTCCAAAGTTTTTATTTCCAAAAATATCGGCGGTAATGGTTGGAAATAGCGAGAACAATCCACCATAGTTGAAACCGATGAGCACCGCAAACAAATACAGTGTCCATTCAAACCCGGCCATCCATTGAAATAAAATGACAAATGCACCCTGTGTACCCATCATTATTGCAATGGACAATTTTCGTCCGATTTTGTCGCTGATCATTCCCCACAAAATACGCCCAAAACCATTGAAGAGCGCAAAAAATATGGCCATTGCAAGGGTAGCGGCAGCGGCAGCAACTTCCTTTGAAAGACCATTGGCCTGCATGGCCTCCATTGGCCAGAGTTTCATCAGACCTATGCTCATCAATCCGGCGCCGGCGCCAAAGGCATAAGTAAGAGTAATCAGATAAAACTGTACAGTTTTGAGCATCTGCTGACTCGAAAAGTCAACCGAGCCTGTGGGTTTACTCGCTGTGTTTACCGGTGGATTCCATCCTTCGGGTTTCCAACCCGGCGCTGGGAATTTCATCCAAACACTACCCAAAAGGATAATGAATGTGAAAGCAATTCCCAGGACAATAAAGGTATTCGACATCCCAATCTGTTTGATCAGTTCTCCACCTCCGAATTGGCCTAATTTTCCGGCCATGGTCATCCAGAGTGTTGCGCCAAAACCAAAACCTGCAACCGCCAAACCCGTGATCATGCCTTTCTTGTCGGGATACCAACGCATGCCTACTGCAATGGGTACAACATAGCCAAATCCAATTCCGGCGCCTCCAATTACACCAACGAATATCAGGGTTGTGTAATAATTTTCTGCACCCAACAATCCGGCAATGATATAACCCAGCCCAAGAAATATCCCACTGGCTACGGTCAATTTTTTAGGACCATATTTTGGCATCATCCTACCTGCAATAACCATGACAATAGCAAAAACAGCCACACCAACAGCAAATACAACCTGGGTCTGGGTTTTTGTCCATCCACTTTCGACAAGTTGGCTCGTAAAAACCGACCAGGCATACAAATTGCCTAATGCCAGCTGGATTAATATTGCACCAAGGACAACAAGTCCTCTTTTTGTCTTTTTCTGATCAGTCATAATTCAATTTATTTGAAGTTGAAAGATAAAAAAAAGACACCCCGCTCAAGAGGTGTCCTTTTCATGTTAATTATCGTTTAACCTGTACTTTAGCTCCTGAAATGATGTCTTCGACAACACCCGGATCGAGTAAGGTTGAAGTATCGCCCAGGTTGGTAGCATCGCCTTCACCAATCTTACGTAAAATCCTTCTCATGATTTTCCCTGAACGTGTTTTTGGCAATCCACTAACAATCTGAATAATATCGGGTTTGGCAATTGGGCCTATCACCTTGTTGACGGTTTCACGAATTTCATTTTCGATGGTCAGCATTTCCTGATCCGAAAGTTCTTCGCAGGTAACATAGGCATAAATACCTTGTCCTTTTATTTCATGCGGGTAACCTACCACCGCCGACTCATTTACTTTCGGGTGCTGGTTGATGGCATCCTCAACCTCGGCAGTACCAATGCGGTGTCCTGAAACATTGATTACATCGTCGATACGGCCAATAATTCTGTAGAACCCTTCTTCATCGCGTTTTGCACCATCACCTGTCAGGTAGAGGCCTTTAAAACTTGAGAAGTACGTCTGGTAACAACGTTTGTGATCGCCATAGGTGGTTCTCAGCATTCCGGGCCACGGGAATTTAATACACAAAATACCTTCGACTCCATTGCCTTTCAGTTCTTTACCTTCGTTGTCAACCAAAATTGGCTGGATTCCTGGTAACGGCAAGGTAGCAAAAGAAGGTTTGGTTGGCGTGATTCCTGCCAGCGGCGAAATCATGATTCCACCGGTTTCGGTCTGCCACCAGGTATCAACAATCGGGCAACGGCCTTTTCCAACAACATCGTGGTACCATCTCCAGGCCTCCTCGTTGATGGGCTCACCAACGGTTCCGAGGGTTTTTAGTGAGCTCATGTTGTATTTTGTTACAAAGCCATTTCCCTGGGCAATCAGCGCACGGATTGCGGTTGGCGCAGTGTAAAACTGGTTAACTTTATATTTTTCGACAGTAGCCCAGAAACGACCGGCATCAGGATATGTAGGAACACCTTCGAACATGATGGAGGTTGCTCCTGCCAACAATGGACCATACACGATGTAGGTATGTCCGGTTACCCAGCCAATGTCGGCGGTGCACCAGTAAATATCCCCATCGTTGTACTGGAATACATTTTTAAAAGTATATTCAGCATAAATCATGTAGCCAGCGGTTGTATGAAGCACGCCTTTTGGTTTCCCGGTTGAGCCGCTCGTATAAAGAATGAAGAGGGTATCCTCAGCATCCATCACCTCAGCGGTATTATTGCTGTCAACTCCTTCAATAACATCATGCCACCACAAATCGCGACCGGGTTTCATGGTTACATTATCGCCGGTTCTTTTGAAAACAATGGTATTTTTTACAGAAGGACAGTTGGCAATTGCATCATCCACGATATCTTTTAGCCCAATACTCTTGGTTCCGCGGAAAGCTCCGTCGGAGGTGATAACGAGGTTCGATTCTGCATCAATAATCCTGTCGGCAAGAGCATTGGCTGAAAAGCCTGCAAAAACAATGGAATGGATGGCGCCAATACGGGCACAGGCCAACATGGCCACCGCCAGTTCAGGAATCATCGGCAGGTAAATAGCTACACGGTCACCTTTCTTGATTCCCAGTTTTTTCAGGGCATTGGCAAACTGTGTCACCTTTTCAAAAAGCTGCCCATAAGTTAAGGTAACTGATGGTTCTTTCGGATCATTGGGTTCCCAGATAATGGCCGGCTGATCCTTGCGCATAAACATGTTTCTCTCGAAGATATTTTCGGTAATATTCAATTTACCATTGATGAACCATTTGACGTACGGTGCATCTTTTCCATCAAAATACCAATCTAATACCTGATCCCATTTTTTGCGCCAGTAATGCGTTTCGGCAATTTTTGTCCAGAAACCTTCCGGATTGGCTACACTTTCCTGGTACTTTTCGAAATATTCGGCCAGGCTCGTAATCTTGTTGGTCATAATTCTTTTAATTTGTTAATGAATAATTTAATGACTGTTTTATGTTGCTGATTTTCTTAAAAGAAATAGTAAACTCCTGTTAAGAAACGAAAATTTCCAATATCTTTTGCGTCTTTCACAGTTCCGTCACTTTGTGTGGTTCCATAGCCAGCCACTGTGTATTCTATTTCGGGGGCAATGCGGAATTTGCCGGCATTATAAACAAAGCGGGGGGCAATTCGGTAGAGGTGATCGATGTTGGCGCCACGTGCGTAAATTGCCTTTGTTTCATCGGGGTTGTAGGAGGTTGTAAGATCGGTACCATAACCCAGGTTCTTTGAATAGGCCGCAAACAAACCTATTTCCCAGTTTTTTTGAGCATACACGTATTCAACCCACTGCGAATAAACATTGGAAGGAACATAGTTTACCTCCCTGGTTTCAGTGTTGGTAACATCCTTTACTGCATATCCGCCCAGCATGGTCAGGTCGTGAGCATCCTGTGTGAATATTTCACCAATTTTGATTGTAAAACCCCAGAATCTGGCTTTTGCATACCCCATAATTGTCATGCTGCTAACCTTTTCGGTGGTTTTAACATTATTTTGAGTAACGAGTCTGGGCGTGAGCATTTTGTAATTTCCCATTACACCCGCCAAAACCTCAATGGTTTCTTTCTTGTTTTTCATTCCATATTCAAATTGCAAATTCATGGCCGGAACTGCCGAATTGCGCAAATATTTCGAGTTTGGGCCATCGGGGCCGTTGCTCACAAAGTCGCGCTGCGACAAGGCTGCAAACGAGAGGTTAAAACTTTTGCCCAGTTTTTGGGTCAACCTGATTTGTGGATTCCGGGTGAATGGTGTAAACGGAGCACCTGTATTGAATGAAACAACACCGGGGAAGCAGTTGACATTAAACAATGGGTGCCAGAATTGCCCTACCAACAGTTCGGTTTTTGTCCAGTTGAGTTTAACAAAAGCGTGGCGCAATCTGAAACCATTTACATCAGCATCGCTCGTACCAAAAAACTCTGCCTCAATCAATCCCGATGTTTTGGCTCCAAAGGCATCCGGCCCGCTAATTTTCCCATGTAACCGGGTTTGAACATTCAGAAAGTTGAAATTTGCTTTTTTATTGATGTCATCACCATTTGCATCTATTTGCTCATTCAACGGAAAAAGAAGAAAATGCCCTTCACGGATGGATGTGGTTTGACGTGAGTCCCAGATAATATCGGTTTTGACGAATCCCGTAAAATCAATCCCAAATTTAGGCTGATCCTGGGCAACGGCAACCACTACAAATAGTGCTGTAATAGCTGTAAACAATAGCTTTTTCATTGCGAAGTATGGGTTTTTATTATTGTTAATCAATTAACAGTTAATCATTTAGAAGGCCAAAAATAGAACATTTTTCCAATTTGAATGATTGAATCAATCTAAATTCTACAACAGGTGGTCACTTTTTTTCCATCTCTCTCATAACGAATTATTTAACTATTGTTGAATAAACATTAACCATTCGTTTTAAGCTAATTATACTGCATTTTGAACTTCATTACGAGGGTTTTGTCAGGTTTTCACTCAATTGTCAAAAGCTTGAAAAAATACCCTGAATAACTAAAGTCAACCAATTAGTTTTGCTACTTTTGCGGGCATTGTTATTAAAAAATCAATGCTTTATTAATTGATATTCAACAAGTAACATTAGAAAAAGTAAGTTAAAATCATTTTTTTATGTCAGAACAATTGGAAAGGTTTAGTTTGAACAAACAGATGCAACCCAAAGGCATGTTGCAAAAAGTCGGGTTGATAGGCTGTGGTTCAATCGGGCAGGAAATTGCCCTTCATGTAAGCCAGAAAGGAATTGAAGTAGTTTTCATCGATGTGAGTGAAACACGCATCGAAGAAATTATGAAACGGCTGAACCGTGAACTTGATGCACTGATTAATAAATGGGGTATGACATCAGGCGAGAAAAAGCTGGTTCTTTCGAGAATAAAAGGCTCTACAGATCATCATGATATCAGCGACTGCGATATTATCATCGAAACCATCAACTCGAAGAAACCAGGAACCAGTCTTGAAGAACGGAAAAAGGTTTTTATAGAGGTTGAAAAACATGTAAAACCCGACACGGTGATTACCTCAAACACCGCTACGTTAATCATTTCCGAACTTGCTTCGGTTCTACAGTATCCTGAACGTGCGGTGGGTATGCATTTTATCAGCCCAATCTCAAAAATAAATATTGTTGAAACCGTTCGACATTTTTACACAAGCGACGATGCATACGCCCTGGTGAAAAAATTTGCCGGAATGATTGGCAAAAAAACCATTGAAGTAAGCGAATCACCGGGTAACATTAGCACCAGAATGATTGTGACCATCATAAATGAAGCCTGTGCCCTGCTGATGGAAGGCGTATCAACTGTGGCTGATATTGATGAGGTGATGATGGAAACAACAGGTAACTCGTTTGGCCCGTTTGAAATGGCCGACAGATTTGGCGTTGATAAAATTTTGAAATGGATGGAAAATCTTTACCGCGAATTTGGCGACTCCAAATACAAACCCAACCCAATCATGAAAAGGATGGTTAGGGCCAAAATGTTTGGAAGGCGCGTTGGCGAAGGATTTTATCGCTGGGATGGTGAAGTGAAAAAAATCAAGACCGGATCGATCAGAAAACTTGGCCGGGATTAAGCAAAAAAAATTGTTGTACAGAAAAGATTTCAAAACATGAAAATTATAGTATTGAACTGCGGTAGTTCATCCATAAAATACCAGCTTTTTACGATGCCCGAAAACGAGGTTATTGCCAAGGGGCTTGTCGATAAAATAGGGCTGAAAGGTGCATCCATCAAGCACAAACGCGATGATGGCAAAGAATTGAAGGTTGAAGGTGAAATTTTAGACCATCAGTCGGGGATTGAATATGTACTGGGAATCCTCACAGACCCGGAGTATGGAAGTTTGAAAGACCTTAATGAAATTGATGCCGTGGGTCATCGGGTGGTTCATGGCGGTGAAGAATTCAGTGGCAGTGTTGAAATTACGGAAGCTGTCATCAGCGCCCTCGAAAAGTCAACCGACCTGGCGCCGCTTCACAATCCGCCAAACCTAAAAGGGATTTATGCCATGAAACAACTCCTGCCAGGCATAAGGCAGGCAGGTGTTTTCGACACGGCATTCCATCAAACCATGCCCGAGTATTCGTATTTGTACGGCATACCTTATTCTTTGTACGAAAAGCACAAAATCCGCCGCTACGGCTTCCACGGCACAAGCCATAAATATGTATCGGCTAGAGCCTGTGAAATCCTGGGCAAAGACATTACCAAACTGAAAATCGTTACCTGTCACCTGGGCAACGGAGCTTCGATGGCAGCCATTAAATTCGGAAAATCGATGGATACCTCGATGGGAATGACACCCATCGAAGGTGTAATGATGGGTACACGCTGCGGCGACCTTGATGTGGGTGCTTTGTTGCATATTATGAACAAGGAAGACATCAATGGCAAAGTGGCCAACACCCTGATCAATAAATTTAGCGGCGTGTTGGGTGTTTCAGGGATTTCGTCGGACATGCGCGATATCGAACTGGCTGCCGAACAAGGCAACCACCGGGCAGAAGTAGCCTACAAAATGTATGCTTACAGGGTTAAAAAATATGTTGGCGCCTACGCAGCTGCGATGGGTGGAGTTGATGTGATCATTTTTACAGGTGGCATCGGCGAAAACGATGCTGTTACACGCGCTAACGTTATGGAAGGACTTGAATTTCTGGGTTGTGATTTTGATTATGAAAAAAACAAAGGACTTCGCGGAAAAGAAGTTGTACTTTCAAAACCCGGATCAAAAGTTACAGTGATGGTTGTTCCCACCAACGAGGAAATGATGATTGCAAAAGATACTTTTGAGATTGTTACACGACAGTAATCAGGGTCTTGATATTGAAACCCTGCAAACCCTGCTGGTATTTAACACCAGCAGGGTTTGTTATTTTTACGCATTTTTGCCCAAAGTGTTCATTTCGTTGAATGTTTCAAACCATTGGTTGAAAATGTTTGTTCCCAACAAATTGTTACTGGTACTTTTGAAAGAAATTAATTTTCATGTTATGAAAAGAATGAATTTTCAACTTTTGGCTGTTTTTATTGTAACGGGTCAAATTTTGTTTTCTCAAAACTGGGGAAGCCTGGTTACATTTGATGATGTTGAAACCACCTATCCCGTCTATTCAAAGACATTTATGTATTCCGACACACCTTTTCTGGTGACCGATTTGAGGGAAGGCGCACGATATGAGACCGTTGAGAGTTACGAAACAAGAACAGTCACCGTGTACCGTTCGCTTGAGGATGGAACATACCCTGAAGACCGGCCTGTGGTATTTTTTGTGCATGGAGGCGCCTGGGTTGACGAATATGCATTTTGGTACAAGTTTGTAGCACAATCGTTTACAGGCGAAATGGGTTGGGTAACGGCCATCGTTGAATACCGGTTGACCTCCGATTCAGTATTTATTGCCGATGAATACTGCCCAAACCGTGACGAGTGCTACGATTCGATACACCGGACGAAGGCTGCGTGGTACCCCGACAACATCAACGATGTGGCTGAAGCTTTTCAGTGGGTTTCTGACAGCATTGCAAATCATGGAGGTGATGCTAACAATATTTTTGTGTTCGGTCATTCGGCCGGAGCACATCTTGCAAGCCTACTTGGCACACACGAAAATTTTATTTCCAAACGCGAAAAAATAAAAGGGCTGATCTCGATGAGCGGAGCTTATCGGCTAAAAACACTCAATATGAACGTTTTTGGCGATGCTATTGACCAAACCTTTCATGGTGGACATATTGATAATGATGCGGAACTCGATGAAGCTTCACCTGTGACCTATTTGACTCAATCCGAGGATTTTCCACATTTTTTCCTGCTTCATTGTTCCATGGATTTGCCTTCGCTGTCCGAACAAAAAGTAATTTTTAATACCACTTTGGTCTTAAATAATGTTCCGGTTGAGGCTTCATTTCTGATGAATTATAACCATGTTTCGGAAATGGTTGCCATTGGTGATATTAATGACCCTATTACACAGCAGGTTATCGAATTTATTGAGACAAATATGACGCAAACCATTCAGGTGAGCGAAGGCTGGTCAGGTATTTCGGGATACATAAATCCCACTCAAAACCAAATTGAAGACGTCCTGGCAGATCATCTTCAGCAAATTCAATGGATTGAAAATCAATCGGGAATTTATGATCCTGCAAATAACATAAACACGATTCAAACCTGGACTCCCGAAACCGGGTATCTGATAAAGGCAGTTGAAAATTTCGACTTTTTACTCACTGGTACTGTCATTCAAAATCAAAATCCAGAACTTGAAAATGGATGGAATCTAATGCCTGTATGGAGGAAAAATGAAATTTCAACTGCTGATTTTGCACAGCAAAATCCTGGGATTATACTCGTTAAGGAGGTAGCCGGAACCAAATTATTCTGGCCTGAGTACGGGATTCAAAGCCTGTTAAACCTGCAACCAGGTAAAGCATATTGGGTATTTTTGAATGGGACAAGTAATTAATGAGATTACGTTTGGACAGCGTTTTCCCTTTCTGTCTGGTGCAAAATTTAACGACAATCAACACCAGAAACTTCGAATACGATTTCAGGAAAAAAGCAATTTATCCATAGCAATCTCCATTTGACTGATGGTGGTATTATCAATAAGTCCAGTCTAAAAAAGGAATTAACCTAATACCTCCCGATAATCGGGAAAAGCACAAAAATGGATTTTTGCAACCTGTTGATTTTTTGTAGTTCTCCCAAAGAATCAGGGGTAAAAAACCCTATAAATCAGCATTTCGAACCTTTTTTGACTAAGCTCATTACTGTAAAGAAAAAGCGGCTTTCAGTAGCCTTTATGATATAAAAAATGTACAGCTGAAACGGTGCAGGTTCTCAGGTCTAACCGGTTTGCAGACCAAAAAGAGGAATGATTGATTTAATTGGGCTGAGGACACCGTTTACTTGTGAGTGGAAATAATAAAATACCCTAACACATTGGAGATGAAACGTTTTACATACCCAACCTTCATGATATCCGACAAAATCCAAATAAAAAAAATCAGACAAGAATAAAATATCAGCGATTGTTTTCCCTGAGCAAAAACAAAAACCACTGCTTTGCCTTACCCTCTGATTGCGGCAATTTCTTTAATTGCCTCAATAGCGGCATCCACATGGGCTTCGGTTGAAAACGGACCGAGGCTCATCCTAACAGTACCGTGAATTTTATCAGTTCCCAGTCCAACATGCACTTTTGGAGCACACTGCAGCCCTGTTCGGGTAGCAATATTGTAATCCACATCGAGCATGGTTCCAACGTCGCCCGATTCAAAACCTTTTACATTAATACTCAGCACCGGATTCTGATTTTCGGTATTGTTGCCACAATAAACAATCACATTTTCAATGTTTTTCATTCCATTTCGCAACCTGTCATAAAGCTGGTATTCATTTTGCCTCAGGTTTTCAATTCCGTGTTCGTGAATCCATCTTACGCCGGCATTAAGTCCGGCCACACCAACAATGTTTAAAGTTCCACATTCGAGCCGGTATGGAAATTCGGTGAGATGGGTTTCCTGTGCCGACCGGACACCCGTTCCGCCAAAGCGGGTTCCACGCACCGGAAGATTTTCGGTTACATAAGAACCTCCTATTCCGGTTGGCCCCATCAGGCATTTATGGCCGGTAAAGGCAAGGCCGTCGATGCACATTTTTTTTACATCAATGGGAACAATTCCAGCGCTCTGGCTTGCATCGACAATGAAATAAACTCCGGCTTCCCGGCAAATTTTTCCGATCTCTTCGATGGGTTGTATGGTACCAATGACGTTTGAGCTATGGTTTACCACCACCATCCGGGTGTTTTTCCGGATTGCTTTTTTTATGTCTTCAGGATGCACATAGCCATTTTCATCAAAAGGCACCCAGGTAATGTCGATAATGCCCCACTGCTGTAGATGGAACAAAGGACGTAGAACCGAATTGTGCTCGAGCATGGTGGTAATTACATGGTCGCCTTTTTCGGCAATTCCCTGTAAAAGCATGTTCAGGCTATCGCTGGCATTATAGCTGAATGTCAAGCGGTTGGGGTCGTCGCCATTAAAAAGCTCGGTGAGCATTTTACGGGTGTTAAAAACGATTTCTTCGGTTTCGATTGCAGCATCGAAGCCCGAACGGCCGGGATTTACACCGTGTTTCCTGTAAAACTCATCCATAAACTGGTAAACCGATTCAGGCTTGGGAAAGGTAGTTGCTGAATTGTCGAGATAAATCAAATTATTCATTTTTTTAAAATAGTGTTTTATAGTAAATTAAGAAATGATTTAGCAAATATGATCTGCCGTGAAAACAAGGGTTTTATTCCAAAACAATGGCTTCGGCCACAATTTCGGCTACTGTTTTTATCTGAATACCTAATTTATAGGTAATGTTCAACTGCGTAAGCTGGTCAACACAATTGTGACAAGGTGTTACCACCACTTTTGCGCCTGTCGCCTTTATCTGATCGGCTTTGAGTTTACCGATTTTAATCCGGCGCTCGTTGTACTCGCTCATGGCAAGTTGTCCGCCACCACCGCCACAACACAGATTGTCGGCTCCATGAGGATTCATTTCAACAAAATCGATAACGGCTTGTTTCAAAATAAACCGTTGTTCCTCCAATATTCCGCCGGTTCTTACCAGGTTGCACGGGTCGTGCAGGGTTACCTTATCCGGATTTTTGGCAGGATCGAGTTTTAACCGTCCTTCACGGATGTATTGAGCTATGAGTTCAACGGAGGTTAGAACCTCAAAAGGGTATGATTTTTGAACATAATTTGGCCCTTCCCATCTGAAAGCCCGTGAACCGTGTCCACATTCGGCAAGTACACAGGTGCCGGCGTTCATGTTTTCCATTTCGTCGTACAGCCTTTTGGTTATAATGGACGCCTCTTCGTTGTTGACAGTATAATAGGCATAATTGGTGACATCGTACATCCGGGTCGATAAGGTCCAACTTTCGCCCGCTGCATAAAAAACCTTGGCCATCGCTGAAATAGAGAGCGGGAAAAACTTAGGCTCACGAGGGTTGAGGGTGTAGAGCAGTTTTTTATCAGGCTCATTCAGTGGAATCCGTGCGTCATCGTTGTTTACTTCCATCTGCAGGTCTTCTTCAAGCCATTTGATGGTTTCAACGAAATCATCCTCTGAAATCGACATGTTGTTTCCGGTAGTAAGTGCAGCATTTACGGTACTTTGAAGCGTTTCGGGAACTAGTCCCATCCGGCTTAGCATTTGGCGTCCGCAACGCACCAGGTAACTGATGTCAACACCAATTGAGCAGTGCATCGTACACCGCCCGCAAACAGTGCAAGCACCAAACAAAAGGTCGGTCATTTCGGCGGCCATTTCATCATCAAGGTCTTTTGCACCCACCAAGCCAGGCACGGTTTTGCCGGCAAATGTTTTATAGCGGCGATAGACTGCCGAAATCAGGTCAACTTTTTTGGCCGGAATAAATCTGGCTTCAGGTGTAACCCTGTAATAAACGCAACTTTCGGCACATAGACCGCAACGCACACAACTATTGAGATGTGTGATGAATTTGCTGTCCTTGTTTTCATTCAATACCGAAAGGCCTTTTTCGATCTGTTCTTTTGAAAGTTTTTTCATAAAAATTAAATCCCGGTTATTTGGGTGGCCAAACGCCTCGCCAACCGTAGAAAAATCCGAGGTGGTAGCGTGCAGCAAAAAAATAGAGGGTGTGTTTTAGCTTTCCAACTGGCACGTAAAGCAGCAAAAGGCTTGCTGCCACAAAGTAAACAGGAAGCGAGGCCGGATTGAGTACTGCCATGACGGTGAAAAAATGAAACATCGTCACCAATAAATTCGAGAGGTAGTCGTCAGGATTAGAAAGCGACCGCATCTGTGATTTTACAATTCTTTTAACAAAAATCCCAAAACCACTTATTCCTGAAATCACCAGGCAAATTGAAAACGCCCAGACTAACCAGCCTTCAAACGTGAAACTTAACAGGAAAGCAAGGAAAATGAAGATGGAGAGAAAGGTTCCCAGGTGGTAAAAAATACCGGCGGTATAGGTTGGCAGGTGCAGAAAAGCCGATTCCTTTTTTGAAGGGCTCATCGAGCCTGCAAAAGCATAAGTCATTGCCGAAGCAGGGCTTCCTAACCTGTCAGAATAATCCACCGGATTTCCAAGCCGGATAAGCCTGATGAAGTGAAACAACAGACTACCGGTACAAACCGCAAGTGAGGCCAAAGCAAGCCATTGATACCATTCCATAAAATCGGGCGGTTTAAACACAACCATCGGGTTTGGGTAATCCGGCAACCCGACAGGCTCCACGGGCAGGTCCCAACGGGAAGAGTTCATAAATTTCGCGCAGTCGCAGGCCGGTTTCTTTACAAATTGTCCGGATCATGGGCGCCATACCTTTTTCCTCATAATTGCTGCGGATGATATTTACAATCGCCCAGTGTTTTTCGTTCAATTCTGTAATTCCGTCATATTTTGCAATCAGTTCGGCTACCTCCTGATTCCAGATTTCCGGATTGGCCAGGAAACCATCGCCGTCAACCTCAAAAATCCGGTTATCAATTTCAATTGTTGGCATGTTATTTAAATTTATGTGGTTTTTAATCAAATTTCGTTATCGAATTTGTCAATGATTTCATCATTCGTGTAGTTTGAATCGGGGAGAACAAAATCGGGGCAAAAGCCGAGGCTTGATTTGGTGACAAACCTTTTACATTTAGCCCAGCCGTTGTTAACATCCTGGCAGAATGTATTCAGGTAGGTTTCGCGGTCGGAGCCGGAAACCGGAAAATCCGGGGATTTCACAAGCCTGCATTCCGAGTAGTTTGGGCAGTAATAGTCCTTCATAGTAATTTGTTAGAATCAGGGGCGAAAATTAAATAAATTTCACAAACGTCATGCTGCCGATTTTTCCACGCGAAATTCTTCTTCAGTGAAATTGAAAGAAAACACCGGGTATTGAATTAAAATTAACCTTGGTAAAATAATGATATTCTGATATTTACATCTATTCATCTTACAATAGCCCGCTTTCCTACCCTTCGGTAAGTACCGGCCACAGGAGGCCTAATTTATAGAAAGACTGAATTATTGGGGTTAATTTCCGGAAGAAATTGAAGGGAAATCAAAACTTTTACAAAGGAAACAACGTGTGGAAAAATCTGTTTTGTAAAATTTGATACGTTTCTCCCATTAATTAGATATTTCTTAAAAAAAATAAAATACCTGTCCAACATTTATTTTAAATTTACAACCTCATTTTAAAAACCAGGTGTTATGAAAAAATTAATGGTTGTTATGTTTGTGGTCTTCGTGGTTGGGGCAATTCATCAGGTTAGCGCCCAACAGGTTGTGGCTTCTGCCGGTGGATATTACACTGGCGAAAATCTAACCCTGAGCTGGACTTTGGGGGAGCCTGTCATTGAAACCTTTTCGGGTTCGAATGTCATCCTCACACAGGGCTTTCAACAACCCTACAGTTTTTACCTGTCGCAGGTACTGAATATCCCGGCAGGATGGAGTGGTGTTTCGAGCTATGTTGACCCATTGAATAAAGGTGTGGAAGGGATTTTCTCGGATTATATTTCCGATTTTATCCTACTCGCCTCGATGAATGAAATGTACTTCCCATCACAAAGTATAAATACCATTGGCAACTGGAATTATGCAACCGGGTATAAAATAAAAGCAGATAACAATTTTGATGTCACCCTCACTGGAACAAAGATATCCAACCCCACGATTGAACTTAGTGAGGGCTGGAACCTGATTCCGGTGCTGACTTCATGTGGCGCCAGTGTTGAAGAACTTTTTTCAGGCATGACCGGAGTAAACATTGTGAAGGAGGTCGCAGGTGTTAAGCTGTACTGGCCTGGTTTTAATATTAATACTTTGCAGGAACTTGCCCCTGGAAAAGCCTATTTTGTTTTGATGACCAGCCCCGAAAATCTCACTTATCCGGCCTGTTCCAAGAGTACACAGCAGACACCGGCTTCATTATCAGTCAATCATCAGTTCAACCCATGGAATGAACAACATTTTACGTCTGCTTCACATGCCATTGCCGCGCAGGCTGAGGTAATAAGCGCTTCATCACTCATGATTGGCGATATCATTGGAGTATTCACCCCTGATGGATTGTGCGCGGGTTTCACTGAAATTACCAATCCGGGCAAAAACATCGCACTTGTTGCCTTCGCCGACGATGAAACAACCCCTGAGAAAGATGGATTTGAGGTGGGCGATTTATTGCAATACAAAGTTTTCAGGCCAGGAACGGGTGAAGAACTGGACCTTGTTGCAGGTTACGACCTGACCCTTCCAAACCAGGGAACATTTGCCCAACAGGGGCTCTCAGCCATGAAAAGCGTGAATCTTTCAGGCGGAGCATCCACAGGACAAATTTCCGCAGAAGTATTTCCCAACCCATCTTCCGGAATTTTCAACCTGAGCATGAACTACTGGCCCGAAAATATGAAAATTGAATTATTTGACGCTGCCGGTCAGGTCATTAAACTTTTAGAACCGGGGCAGAGGCCAAATGGATCTTCGCTGGAATTAAACCTAAGTTTCCTACCTGACGGGGTTTATTTTCTTAAACTGATTGACCAGACTTTTATCCAAACCAAAAAAATTGTGATTCGTTAAACCAAATCCCTGGTTTAAAATATCGACTCCCGGAAGTTAGAAGCTTTCGGGAGTTTTTTTTACCACCAGAAGTGATTGACCTCCAGCCAAAACATACAAATCTGTTGTTGAATCCACGATTTTAAATACATTTGTTTTTCAGAATTAAAATTACAATCTGACCAGTTGCAAGTTTTTTGATAACAAAAGATAAACATTGATTATGAAAAAGTTACTCATATTTTCTGCTTTGCTGTTGTTTGCAATTCAGCTTTTTACGCAAGTACACACCACGTATCTGTGGCATTTGCAGCAACCCATTTATTGGCCCGAAAACAGCCAGTGGAATGCGCCAAAATATCAGTATGTGTGGGAATCGCACTATTTAAAAACCCATGGCGGGAATATTTATCCTGATGGCCAGGCACATCCATTGAACGACCTGGAAGAAATCTTTGGCAAAGATGACAGGAAAGCCATTTACCAATATCGTGCAAAAGATGCGGTGCAAACCTTGTTAGGATTGCCTGAAGCTGGTGCTCAGGTCAACTATTCGGGCGTGCTTATCGAAAACGTAAACAGCCTTGCAAGCGCAGGTCAGTGGGGTTACAGCAATGGCTGGCAAAATAATTTCACAACAGCCCGCAATTGGCAGACGTCGGGTGGAAAGCCACGGATGGATATTGTTGGATTTACGTTTCACCATGTGATTGCTCCGCTGGTAAGTGAAAATGTACTTCGTAAAGAAATTCAGGCTCACCGCTACATCTACGGGCAGACTTTTGGAGCCACACCCAACTATTCGGAGGGTTTCTGGCCTGCAGAATGTTCGTTTAGCGAAAGAATAATAAAGGTATTGGCACAGGAAGGTTTTGAGTGGAGCGTGATTGCCAATTCGCACCTTGCCCGCACCTTGTCGGATTACCCGTTGACTTTCGGAACTTCGGGCTGCAACATGGAGCCGCCCAACGGCGCCGATAAGGTTACAACCATTGGATCGAACTGGTGGAGTGGCCAAATTGACGGGCGTGGTGGTACTTTTGCTGCTCCCTACTGCTACCAGGCACACAAAGCCCAGTATGTTGACCCCGCCACTGGCGAAGTGTTCAAAATTACTGTTGTGCCTATGGACGATGTATTAAGTTATATGAATGGGTACGCCCTGATGGGTACTGGTGAAATAGATTCACACATTGCGCCTTTTGACGACCCTGCGCACCCCAGCATGGTGCTGCTGGCTCACGACGGCGATAATGCCTGGGGCGGCGGTTACGATTATTACCACAATTCGGTTCCGCAATTTGCTCAGGCCTGTGCTAACAAAGGCTACGTTCCTTCAACCATTCAGCAGTTTTTGACAAACCATCCGGTGCCCGAAAACGACGTTGTACGTGTTGAGGACGGATCGTGGGTAAATGCAGCCAACGATTGGGGGCATCCGCAATTTATAAACTGGAATTGGCCACTCTACACCACCAGCCATGAATTTAACCCTGACGGCTGGACCGAGGATGTAAGAAACTGGGCTGTGTTGGTTGCCGCCGAAAACCGCGTTCAAATGGCAGAAGACCTGACATCGGTTCCGCCAATTGCCGACATTGTTTATCCATCCAGCACGTCTTCTCTTGCCGCCAAAGCCTGGCATCATCTTTTACCGGGTTTTGCGAGTTGCTACATGTATTACGGAGCCTCGCTTGACATGGAAGTAAAACAAACCCTTGCCTGCAACGCCGCCTGTGATTATGCCGACCAGGTTATTTCGGCTAACCCGGGCGAAGACAACACGCCACCCACGGTGTTCATTCCGCAAAGGTTTCCCTACAACCCCGGCGGAATTGGATTTGGCCCGGTTTACGGCTACCAGCAGCATCAGAACTCTAACGACTTTTCTGTGTGGACATTGGCTTACGATGTTTCAGGACTTCAGAATGTTGTGTTGAAATACAGAATTGACGAAGATGGGACAAACCCGCTATCAGACAATGTTAACGATACCTACACAGGTGGTTCAGGAGTTGGCACATGGCAAAATCTTACCATGCAATACCGCCTCTTCCCGGCTGGAAATGTTACCAACAATCCTGATATCAACTTTTTCGTCATGCCCGATTATATCGCTTTCCATTATTACGCCGAGGTTACAGGGATTTCTGAAAAGCTGGTTGATTATTATATCGAGGCTACCGACACCTACGGAAATGTTTTTAAAACACCCATTCAGCATGTTTATGTTGGAACTGCTTCACCCGGCGGGCAGGGCAATGTAACCTGGACACCCGAAGAGCCCGACAATAATTCGACCATCACCATTGTAATTGAAAATGCCACCCAGGGAGGCAAACTCCACTGGGGTGTCAATGGTTTTTATACGCCCATCGAGGATTACTGGCCCGAAGGTTCCTATATCTTCAATGGCAGCGGCCCGGCAGTGGAAACGCCTTTTGCCGGCCCAAATTCAAACAATCAACTAATCCTTCAAATCGGACCATTTAACAATCCTGAGCAATATGTTTCTAAAATCGGTTTTGTAATTCATTATAATGATGATACATGGGACAACAACAATGGTCAGGATTATTATATAAACATAGGACCTGGAGGAACGGACATTGTTCAATGGTTGCCGGCAACCCCCAACCAGGCTCAAACCATTACCATTACGGTAAATCAGGCTGCGGTTGGTGGAAAATTGCACTGGGGTGTGAATGGTTGGAATAGCCCAAATCAGGTTTACTGGCCTGCCGGAAGTTTTCTTTTCGGTGGGAGTGGCCCAGCAGTTCAAACACCCATGAACGGCCCAAATGCTTCCAATCAACTCACACTGCAAATAGGGCCGTTCAATAATCCCGCTCAGGAAGTTACGGTTATAGACTTTGTTATTAACTTTAACGATGGCACCTGGAACAACAACAATGGTCAGGATTATCACATAAATATTACAGAAGCTTCAGTTACTGGCAATTTGCAGGGTGCAGTAAAATCGCTGGCAAGTGGTTTTTTCATCGTGGGAGCTTCGGTAACTTTAACAAACGGAACCCAAATTTATGCAACAACAACCGGTAATGGCTTTGCACCTGAGTTGAACTACCTTATCGAAAATATCGCCATCGGAGCTTACACAATTGAATGTCATGCGCAAGGTTACGAATCTGCTGTTTTAAACAATGTTGAAATAAATGAAGGGGCAAATGTATTGAATTTCAACCTGAATCCACTCTCCTACCCACTGCCTGCGGGCTGGGAATTTTCCATGACACCTTCCTCACATATCGTGTCGGTTCCTTACGAAATAAATCCTGAAGTCAATGGAAATTCCCTTCAGAATGGCGATTACATCGGGCTGTTTTATACCGATAATACTGGGTTTGAAAAATGTGGCGGAGCTATCCAGTGGCCTGACAATACGGTAATATTAGCCGCTTTTGGCGATGATGCCTTCACTCCCGAAAAAGATGGTTTTCATCAAAACGATCCGTTTTTATGGAAAATATACAGGCAACAAAACCAACAGGAATATTACGCTATTGCTGCCTACAATCCCGACATGCCCAACCACGACGGGACATTTCAGCCATTCGGACTTTCGCAATTGTCAAGCCTACAGGCATTTTCATCAACCACACAATCTATTGATGTACCTTCGGGATGGAGCGGGATTTCCACATTTATCGATCCGTTTGACAATCAGGTTGAAAACATTTTTACACCTTTTGGAGAAAATTTTATCATTCTCGTCAATCAATACCAGGTGTATTACCCTTCGCAGGGCGTGAATACCCTTGTAAACTGGGATTTTCAGCATGGTTATAAGGTAAAAACAACAGATGGTTTCACCTTAAACCTTCCCGGTTTTTACCCAACAAATCTCACCCTGAACCTCGATTCAGGATGGACGTTGGTACCCGTTCTGAGCGAATGTGGAGCGCAGGTAACAGAACTGTTTCAGGCAGTTGAAGAACTAAGGGTGGTTAAGGAAGTGGCAGGAACAGGCGTTTATTGGCCGGCCTATGGAATTCAAACATTGCAAACCCTTGAACCCGGGAGTGCTTACTTTGTGTCTATGCTCGGAGAGGGGGGTATTACCTTCAGCAACTGTACAAAAGTTTATATAAAAAACCACCCAAAAGCGACCAATTTTGTGCCTTCCAACTGGAACGAGCCTGTCAAAACCGCTTCATCACATTTAATCCTGTTGCCACAAAATGTCGTATATCAAGCCGGTTTCGAAACAGGCGATATTCTGGGATTTTTTACACCCGAAGGTTTGTGCGCTGGAGTTCTTGATATAGGTTTGTTAAATGAAAACACAGTACTGGTGGCCTTTGCCGACGATGAAACCACCGTTGGCACAAAAGATGGATTTGCCGTTGGCGATGCAATGTTTGCCAAAGTATTCAGACCCGCGGTAAATCTCGAAGCACCCGTTGAAATTGAATTTGAAACCACCATGCCTGAAACATCATTATTCAACGACAACGGACTTTCGATTATTAAAGGTGCTTATATTGGTACTTTCGGAATTACCGAAGCGCACGTCGACCAGATCAGTTTTTATCCGAATCCTTCCAACGGTGTTTTTACCATCAGATTTTCCAACCTGACAGGAGATGTTGCCCTGGAACTCACAGGGCTAAAAGGTGAATTGCTGGATAAAAAAGTGATTGCGCCACAGCCTGGAATGAATTCATTAACACTCAACTATTCCGGGTTAGACAAGGGTATTTATTTTCTGAAAGCGACCAGTCAGTCACAGGTCAAGGTGCAAAAAATTCTGATCCAGTAACTTTACCTGGATTTGTTTGCCCAGGGATGGTATTTTTCGATGGTGTCGTGAAGAATCCTGCGATCGAGGTGTGTGTATATTTCTGTGGTGGTGATGGATTCGTGACCCAACATTTCCTGCACTGCGCGTAAATCGGCGCCTCCTTCAACCAGGTGTGTTGCAAATGAATGTCGCAAAGTGTGCGGACTGATGTTTTTGCGAATTCCTGCTTTATCGGCTAATTCTTTTATGATGTAAAAAATCATTACACGCGAAAGTTTGCTACCCAGCCGGTTAAGAAAAACAAAGCCCTCGTTTCCTCTTTTAATCTCGATATGAGGGCGGACATAATTGATGTAATGCCGGACCTGCTTAATTGCCTGGCTTCCAACAGGAACCCAGCGCTGTTTGTTTCCTTTGCCGGTAACGTTAATAAATTCGATGTCGAAATGGAGGTTTGAAATTTCAAGGTTAACAAGTTCTGAAACACGTAAACCGCATCCATACAAGGTTTCGATGATAGCCCTGTTTCGCGCGCCTTCAGGTTTCGACATATCGATGGCGTCCATCATACTTTCTATTTCCATCACATCCAGCGTGTCGGGAAGGCTGCGGCCTGTTTTGGGCAAATCAAGTAATTCCGTTGGGTCTTTTTCAACCAAATCTTCAAGCAGAAGATATTTATAAAATGCCCTGATTCCCGAAATGATTCGTGCCTGGCTTACCGCACTTATGCCTAACTGATTAAGGAATACCAAAAAATCACGCAAAACCTGCAAATCAACCTTTTCGGGAGTCATGACATCCAGGTTTTTCAGGCTCAGAAACTGGGTGAATTTTGTTACATCGTGTTGATAGGCCTCAACCGAATTGGCCGACAACGACTTTTCAAGCTGCAAAAATGCCCTGAATCCCTTTATGTAGATTTGCCAGTTCACGAGCTACTCAACGATTAATTTGTCACCTGCCGGATCGGCGTCCAAACCTGTAAAATCAATCAATTCAAGCATTTTAACCTTTTTCTTTGCTAAAATAGAAATCTCATAAAAATCATTCTCCTTTTTCCAGATGCCTGCATTTTCATGAAAAATATCAAAAGTATTGTCCTCATACCAAACCTTTAGCACAATGGGCGCCGGATAATGCCCCGTTTTTTCAACCTTTACCACCATTTTGTCGTTCACCCGTCTGATTTCACCCAGCGAAAAATCGATGTATCCATAATCAAATAACCAGGGCTTTGCCAACCACGAAAGATTTTCACCTGTAACATCTTCAAAAGTAAAAACCAGATCGAAAGGTGTGGGATGCCTGCCTTGCCAGCGACCGGTGAAAGCTGTGAGGCATTTTTTAAATTCAACCTCTCCCAGATAATCCATTAATATTGAGAAAAATGTAGCTGCTTTTGGATAGGAATTTGAATAATAAACCGGTCCTTTCAAATATTCGCTTATCGCAAAAAGAGGCAAGTCGATGTCGTTGCCGATGAATGGTTTGTAGGTTTTCAGAAAATAATAATCCAGGCTTTCGCCTGGAAGCATTTTTTTAACAAGCATCGACTCCCCAAAACTTGTTATGCCTTCATCCATCCAGGCGTATTTGTTTTCGTTAAGCCCGGTAAAAAATGGATAATACGTGTGAAAAATTTCATGAACGGTAAGTTTCACAGCTTCTGTGTAATCTGGCATCGACAGGTCGTTTACCATCATTGGGTATTCCATCTCGCTCAATCCGTTGAAAATTGTCATTTTAGGATACGGAAAAGGGATTCCGGGAAAGTAAGCAGACATCAGACCGATGGCCTCATGTGCAATTTGTGCCACCTGATGAAAATCCTCTGAATTTTGATTGTAGGCAGCGTTTATTGAAACTCTTCTGCCGGTTTCCGGCTCAACCTCAAGGCTAAGGGCATCCCATAAATAATGGTCGCTCATCCCGAAAGCAAAATCTGTAACATTTTCAGCCACAAACTTCCAGGTATTTTTTTCGCTTTTTTTCAACACCTTATTATTATAGGGAATATCACCCGGTTTAATAATTTGAATCACCTCATCCGAAGCAAAGGATGCCTGATAAAGCTCGAGATAGTTGCTGCTGAGCAACATTTCGGGGTTTTGCCATAAGCCGGTTGCCCAAACAAAAAAATCGCCCGGAACAGTAATCTCAACATCAAAGTTCCCGAAATCGTTGTAAAACTCAATGGTTCCTTTGTATTCCCAATTGTTCCAGCCATCGGTGTCGTCATAAACAGCTATTCTGGGGAAAAAATAAGCCACAAAAAATGTGGTTTCGTCCACAGCACCTTCCCGGTAATGCGAATTTCTGTTCAGTTGATAATTCCAGCCAAGGTCGAGTTTGATGGTTTTTCCCGGCAATAAATCCTCAGGCAGAAAAAGCACCATGTTTCCACCATTAATTCTGATAAAATGATTTTGCATGGGGTTGGTGTAAATTTCACCGTTCACCGCAATGTTTCCAATTTCAACACCATCATTTTCATCGGTGTAATCGATATCGAAATCGCGGGCAATGCCTTTTTTGTAAACGTTTGGGAAGAGGTGAAAAACCAGGTAGGTCAGGGTGTCGGGGCTATTGTTGAAGTAGGTAATTTGCTCATTTCCTGCTACTTTTGCCAAACCCGGAAACACCTCAATGTTTATTTTGTAATCGGCATGGTTTTGCCAGTAATTTTTCCCTGGTTTACCATCCCAATTCCTGGTTTCAACCTGATAAGCCCTTTTGATATTGATGGGCAGATAATAATCAGCATTTTGCGAAATTGCCAGACCCGTTAACCAAAAGAGTGCAATCAGGACAAACATTCTTTTCATTGTAAATCGTGTTAGTTTTTGATTTTATGCAAATGTAGCAAAATGGTCAAACAGTCATTGCTTGCCGCCATCAGTTACAAATTCAGCCTTAATCCGTCACAGCATTTTCATCATCCGGTGCCTGTCGAAATGATTTTCGTCTTCGAGTTTTTTAATCAACGTTTCCTGCGAAATGTTCTCTTTTAAAAAATGAATCATCCGGTTTCTTGTAAAAATCCGCTGTTCGATGGCGTTGATGTTGATAGCAGTTTTAATTTCCTGAAGCGGAAGGTATTCCTCACGGATGGCAAGGTTTTTCCGAAGGTTTTTCTCGATAAATTCCCTCGAAAGGGTTTTTTCGACTGATGCTTCCTCGCTTCTGTCAGCTCTTTTACCAATTTGAGGCCTCATTTGTTTATATTTTAATCATTAAACAGATTACAATATAGACATTTTACTAACCCACAAAAAGTTTTTTTCCTTTTTTTTAAGAAATGAGTCTAGTCTAAAAAGGTCAAATTTTAGATTTTGCCACAAAAACCTGCCTGAGGCAGACAGGCACGAAAACCCTAAATGACACAAAACATTGTATAACAATAAATTAACATATTAAAAAATTTGTGTTTTTGTGTTACTTCGGCAAGCTCAGTACAGGTTTAGTGGCGAAAAATTTGTTTTTGGACTGAGCTTAAGAAATAAAAAAAGCCATTCGAAGGACTGACCTTTGAATGGCTTATTAAACTAAAATACTGTTCTGATTACTTCAGAATGGTAATTTTTTGTGTCGATGAGTTATCACCAGCTTCAAACCTTACGAAATAAACGCCGTTTTGATATTCTGATGAATTAACTGTAATGGTATTGAGACCGGCATTGAAATATCCTTTTGCAAGTTGACTAATTTCCATACCGATATTGTTGTAAAGGGTTATTGTCACAGCGTGAGCCTCTTCGAGGAAGAAGTTGAGGTTTGCTGTGTTGCCTGACGGGTTTGGATAAATCTGAAGTCCAAACTTTGATAATTCGCTGATTCCGGTACAGGCATCAACCACCACATCCTGTTGTGCTGAATTTTCACAACCATTGGCATCGGTGAAAGCATAGGTAATGGTGTGCGTTCCAACACCGGCTACTTCGGGATGGAACCAGCCATCAACAACGCCATTTCCTGTATATGTTCCGCCTGCAGGCAAACCTTCAGCCAGTTCGTACGCTGGCCAGCTTACGCACATTTGGTCGATCGCTTCAAAAGTAACTACTGGAAGTTCATAAACCGAAATGCAGTCATCATCGGTGTAGGTGCTGTTGTTTGTGCCATCAGAAACAGTAAGGGTTACGTCGTAAACACCAGGCTGTGCATAGAAAACGGTTGGATTCTGATCGGTTGATGAGGCAGGATTTCCACCAGGGAACGACCAGTTCCATGAGGTGATATTGCCAAACGAATTATCCATAAAATGAACGGAAAGCTCTTCGCAACCTTCGTTTACATCAGCGGTAAAGGCTGCCGAAACACCTTCCATTTCAACAGAGAAATGAGTAGCTTCTTTATAACCGAAGGCTCCACCGCTGCCAATTGAGGTAAGTGTGCCATTGATAAACGACCTGACGGTGTAATAGGTTGATAAACCATTTCCGGCAGCATCATAAATTACAAACTGGTGGCAGCCGGGGGTCTGATAATAAACGGTATCTCTGAAGAAAAGCTGGGGTACGGTGTAAGGCCCTCCCTGGTCAACTACATTGCCGGTGGCGTCAAAAACTTTCCAGGTAGTTTCCTGTGGGTTGTCATCGGTTTTCATGATTAAAATCATCATATCTTCCACATTTTCAGGAAGAGCTGTTTCAAATGTCTCTGAGTCGTTTGACGGATTTTCGTCAATACCTCCGTTTGGTGATGAAATATAAACTTCAATATCGTTTTCGTCCAATGCTGCAAATGTAAATTCTGGAATTTCGAAACTTTCGCTTTCGTAAAATTCGAGTGAACCCGTCCAGGGGTATGTGTAAGCCAATGTTCCGTTAACCTTGAAATTAACATTGAGTGAAGTTAGAACATCGCCACCCAGGTTTTGAATCGTAACTTCGGGCTCGAGCAGTCCAGCACACAATTCATCCGGAATATTTTTAACTTCAAACAACTCGGCATCAAGCGCAAAATCAGGTGTTCTCATGGTTTTTTTTGTGCCTTGCAGCGCTTCTTTTGTACTCCAGTTCTGAACAATACCTGTTAATTCGCAATTGTTGCGTACCCAGGTTGAATTCCATGTAAATGGCAGATCAAGCGTGATGGTGCTGGTTGATGAGAAGTCGAGGACAGTACCATTCTGATCAGGGATCAGATCGCGGCAAACATAATTTAGCTGCGACATCCCCTGCCAGTTGTAATTAATTTCAGACTCGGTGAGCGCAAGGACAAATTTAATGTTGGTGGCGGTGGTTGTACCAACTTTATTGATGGTTACATGTGCAACATAATTTGTTCCACCTGTGTTTTCCCAATTCAGATCAATTGTAAAAGCACTTTGTATTCCTATTCTCTGATTATAAAGCGGCATGTAGGCCCCATAGTTGGTTTGGCCGGCGCCGCCTCCACCTACCTGAGTTAAAATTCCGTCAACTTTTGTGGTTGGATAACTCGAAATACCATACCATGAAACTCTGGCAATGGTTTCGGTGGTGTAGAATTGTGGAATACTGAAAGCACTTGTGTGATATTTTACTACTGCAATCTGCAAACCTTCTTCAATCATTTGGTGAACACCATTGGCTGCAGCCGGGCAATACGGGCAGTTTACACCAGTACCGATTTCAAAAATAACTTTATCACGGGCAACCTGAGCATTCAGTGCCTGAAATAAGAAAAACAAGCCGATGAGTAAAAAACTTAACCTTTTCATAAATTTCTCTGTGTATTAGTTAATTATTAGTTGGTAAAAAACATCTCTATTCATCAAAAAATGCGTGACAAAATTAAAAAAATAAATTCTTACATTTCTATCGAATGCAGGATATTTTTAAACAAGAAAAATATCAGAAAAATTAAAATCAATCAATTACTGATATTTTGCCGGTGATTTGGCTGTTTTCGGTTTTAATCCTTATCAGGTAAATTCCTTTGTTAAGACCGTCAAGTGTCAAAACTGAAGTTTTGTCCGCCACATCCAGATTGTTTACCACGAAAGTCTTAACCACCTGGCCGGTAGTATTGACAATTTCAATGTTAATTTCACCTAAAACAAAAGTATCAAACACAATAACAGCCCTATCTTGGCATGGGTTGGGGTAGATTTCAACTTTTTGTAAGCTCAAATTTTCGGCATTTCCAACATAACCATCCACGTGAAATTGCCCCTGCTGCATGCTTCCGAACTGAGAACCAACAATGACCTGGGTTCCAGATCCATAGTACAACGCAAAAAATCCGGGCGCAAGTAGGCCGTCGCCGCCAGTATCAAAAATTTTAAACAAGTAGCATCCTGAATTTTCAAACACCAATTGTTCGTTGATGGTGGCTCCTGCCTGCGTGTAAGGTCCTCCGCTGAAAACAATTGCGCCGTATTCATCAGTGATTTCCCAGGTTATTTCGTCGGGATTATTATCAAGTTTTATCATAAGATTAACCTCGTAAGGAGTTTCCATGGCAGCTTCAAAATTCACGGTCAGGGTATCATTTTTCATGTATTCATCAACAAAGCCATTGGGGGTTTCGAGATAAATTTTAAGCTCATTATCATTTAAGAGCGTGAAATCGACCTGTGGAAGCAGCACAGTTGTAGTTTTAAGATAAGCAAGGTTACCGTTCCATGGAAAAACATAAGGCTCCTCACCATTTACTGCACAAACAATGTTGACGTTGGAAAGCGTCTCTGAACCAAAATTTGCAAATGTTATTTTGGGCGTAATATTACCCATGCAATTGGTCTCGGTAAGATTTTCAACCTTTAACATCGAAACATCGTGTGTGTAAAGTGCATTAAAAGGAACATCATTGCTGTTACCAGATTGTCTTACCTGTTTGTTGTCGTTATCCTGTACAAACCCTACTACACCCAGTTGGTCGTTATCATACACATTTTCGAGCTTCCACGATTCCATTAACATCTGATAATCACCTGATTGCCATATTGATGGCAGGTTTGTTCCGAACCTTGACGGCAGTAGTTTTTTCAATACATCATAAAAATCTGTTTCTCCGTTGCTGCCCGGAGGAGAATTGTAATGAATATGTTTTTCAACCACAGCAATGTGAGCTTTCAGCCCTTCATCGTTGATGTCCTGTGCAGCCTGAATCCTCATAATTGCATAAATTGAATCCTGATCTGCTGATAAATAATGATACATATCTATCAAAAAAGGCGACGGAACTGCAACATACTGATTTATCAATGCCTGTGTAAAAGTATTTGGCAGGTTGTTATAGGTTCCGTCCATCACACCACGTGGAACGCTGTTTATTCCATAATACGATATTCTTGCCCCATTGTCGGTGGTGTTGTGATTGTACATCGGGTCGTAACCCGGCCATGAGGCATGATACTTAACGACGGCAATGTGCTCACGGTTTTGGTTCAATAAAGCATCGAAGGCCGGGTTCTGTGCTGCGCAGGGACCACACGATGCATTGGTGGCTTCTTCGATAAGAACCCGGCGCTGTGCCTGGCCAAACAACAAAACGTTCAAGAGCAAAATGACAGAAAGCAGTAAAAACGATCTTTTCATATTGTTATATTTTAAGCTGGTTAATAATTGGGACAAAAATATAAAATTTTGTGAATCAGATTTTTCGGCGAATCTGATTGTTTTAAAACATAAGTTCAGTCAAAAATCAATTTTTTCTGCCAAAAAACCTTGACAGAGTTTGCCTAAGCAACACCAAAACCTGCCAGCCCACATGTCTTTGGAAGGCGGTCAGGTTTTCGTGACTTTAGCAGACATGCCCGAGTGACATTTTCCAAAACACAA
>CALFEP010000066.1 GCA_937950125.1 uncultured Bacteroidota bacterium | reverse complement strand
TAAAATATCTCATCCCCCCTAAAGCCCCATCACAGGAATTTTTATCTGAAATTTGTTGTAGGCTAATTTTGTTCTGCCATGCTTGCTGATTCCGGTTGACTTTCACACCTTTTTTTAGCTTTTGCTTTTAATATTTTATCAAATGAAAATACTTAATAATGATAGCTTTATGAAGTTTTCATGTAATTTTAATCATTCCCACTATTTATGAATAATTTTTCAAAATTTACACCATTGAGGTAAGAACATAGAAATGTTGAAACATAACGAGTATCATCAACACAAATAGTTAAAGTAGGATACAGGATAATGGTTTATCAAGCAGAAATAATGGCCACAATCTGAAAGACTGACACTGTTTTTGAGGCACGAACAATTGAACCATTCGCACGTTCTTTGAAAAAGTTGAGAGAGTGATGCCTTAGTCAAGGAGTCAACCACAATGTGATAAGAAGCACCAGGATTTATCTGAGACCAGTGTTTAATACTCCTGTACAAAACATAGTAGAAATTTTGGTTAATGCGCGTCAAGTTATTAACATGCCAGAGTAAATCAACGAAAAGAAAGATCGCACATAGCTCTGCAATTTGCTTGAAGGTGATGTCAAAGGTGGTTTAATTCCTTCTTGTGTGATAAGATATCCACTGGAAATTGTCCGATACAAATAGAAACATATCCATCTGGTAAGAACGATGAACAACCGGATTGACAACAAACTGAAAGATGCCACAACCAAAATTAGTGCAGTAGGAAGATCCGATAGTATTAATGAAAAAAAAATTATTGATTCTATCATGGAAGGGAAACTCAGGGTGTAATATTTGCTCAGAGTTTTTCACAAAACCTTGGCAGAAATTGAAGAGAAACGCAATGCATAAGAAGAAAATCTGACTTAACACCACCGGCTTCAGTTAAAAATGATTAGACCATTTATCAGGAGCAAAAAAACTTGATGTTTGATTTGGAAAACAAATTGACCAAATGGCAACAAAATACACTGTTGAAATACAATAACTTACTAAAATTGACTTGGTTTGACAAGATAGCACTACTGCAATAAATATCGAAATTTGCACTGGCAGCGTCAGTCCCTAACTATTCTCGAATGAGTAGTTGGTAACATTGATCCGTGGCAAAAATGAAAGCGCTGGTAAAAAAAGTTCTAAACCGATCAATAGAAATAAGTCTCATCTGACCACAACAAATGAAAATAGAAGGGCTGCATCAAAAAAAATAGCCGTTCAAAGAACCAATGGCTGCTGAAAATCCGCGGAAAAAGGAAACTGTTTAACAACCATTTGCGCTAATTTTGAAAACTCGAATTGAAGTCCTCGTAAATCAATTTAAAGATGACATTTTTCCTGGTAGATCTTTTTAGGGTTATCACGTTTATGATACTGACGTCCAAAAACAACTATGGCACTCACTAATGTAATCAAGTCAGATAATACATGACCTGAGCAAGCAGATGAACTTTTACTCTTTTAACCTGATTTTTAATACCATACTAAACTTAATTCAGATAAAAATTATAAGTAAGAAACCGAAAATTAATTAATAGAATCATTCATTAAAACTAAACTTATGAAAAGAACTTTTACTAACATCTTTTTGGTTAATTTAACCATCCTTTGCATTGTATTGATGCTGATCAAAACAGCACATGCACAAACAACCAAAACAGTTGCCAGTTCCGGAGCAGACTTCACAACGCTTAAAGATGCATTTGATGCAATAAATAGCGGAACATTGACCGGAAGCATTGCGCTTAGTATCACTGGTAATACATCAGAAACAGCAACGGCTACATTAAATGAGAGCGGTTCAGGTTCTTGTAGTTACACAGACATTACTATTCAACCAGGTGGAGGTGCTCAAAGAACCATTTCAGGAACTATCGCGGGAGCGCTTATTAATTTTAATGGTGCCGATAATGTAACCATTGACGGACTCAATTCAGGAGGAAGCAGTCTGATCATTCAGAATACCAGCACAAGCAATGCAGCCTCCACGATCAGTTTTAATGCTGATGCTACCTATAATACAGTTAAAAAATGTACTGTATTAGGCTCGACCACACCGACTTTGTCTGGTAGCGACTTGTCTCAAAGCACTTCCACAAGAGCGGTAATTTATTTTGGAGCTTCGGCAAGTTCAGTCGGGAATTCATACAATATTATTCAAACATGCCATATTGGCCCTTACTCCACAAGCCTGCCCTGGAGCCTTATTTATTCATATGGGAATGCCTCTTATCCAAACCAGAACACGATATCTGAGAACATTATGTATGATTTTCATTATAGTTATAGTGGGACAAGTTTGAATAACAGAATTGCGGCAATATTCCTTTCCAGCAACAACAACGCATGGACATTAACAGGAAACCGGATTTATCAGTCCGCATCCAGAACACAATCAACCTATGGGAATAGGACAGCCGTAATCCTTGTCCAAAGCGGACAAGGTCACTCCATCTCAGGTAATACCATCGGCGGATCAGCAAGCGATAACAGCGGAACCATGACATACACAGGAAGCGCATGGAGTTTTTATGCCATCGAAACCACAGGTCTTGGCGCCGACAACAAAACAACTATTTCAGGAAATATATTAAAAAACCTGAGTTTCACAACCAATGTGGATCAAAACTACGCCAATACAACACGACCAAGGTTTACAGCTATCCTGGTTGAAGCCGGATATTACGATATCACAGGCAACCGATTCGGATCAGGGGATGTGGATGCCTCCACGTCTCCATCAATTTCAATCACTGCATCCGGATCAACCTATTCAAACTATATAGGCTTTATTTGGGAGAATAATACGGGGGTCAAAATCGACAATATATCTGAAAACCAGATGGGGGGACTGAAAGTGTCCTGTAATAATTTGGGTAACAAAAACTCTCCATCTACCTTTTCAACAGCTATATATACTTATTCCGATTATGTGAAAAATATTGATAATAACACAATTGGAAGTCTTACCGTTGCTAACAACATTTATTACACAGGCGTCAGCCCATCAAATGCATATGGTTTCAGAGGCATTTACACCTATACCTCGGCCTCAGGATCTCCAGCACTGTCCATTTCAGGTAATACCATTGCAAACATTACCATGTATGTCACGGGTACTTTAAATTCAGGAATCGGAAACATGGCAGCGATTGCATATAGCTCCAACTCTCCTGCGACAGTAAACAACAATACTATCTCTGGTCTTTCGACTAATTTCGGGACTTATACTTCAAACGGTTTTAATGGAGAAATTTATGGAATACTATTCTCAAACAGTAATAATACGGTATGCAGCGGAAACAACATACGATTACTAAATTCCCTAATAAACACAGTGCATGGAATTACAGTTTCAGGGTATACAACAGAAACTTACCTTACTATCTCAGGGAACTTCATATCCCAGTTATCTGCCGGATATTATATCTACGGCATAAACTCAACCTGGGCAACTGCTGGAGGCAATACGATAAATAACAACATCATTTCAATCCATCGGGATGTATCACAAGTTACGTATGGTATCAGTAATAACAATTCGGTGAATTTATACTACAACTCCATTTATCTATCTGGTACGGCTACCGGAACCAATGCCACTTCCTGTATCATCTTGTGGAATTATGATAATACTAAACCTGTCATTCTAAAAAACAACATTTTATACAATGGCAGAACGAGAACATCCGGTTCAGCAAATAATATCTGTCTCTGGCTTAGGGTATCAACCGATGGAGTAACATTAGACCACAATAATTATTATGCGCCAAATACGGGAGGAGCCGTTGGAGGTATTGGCTTTTCTACGTTTTATACCACACTGTCTGACTTCAAATCAGCAACAAGCCAGGATGCCAACAGTGTGAATAGTGATCCTTCCTTTGCAACCGCCGGCGGAACCTATGCTTCTGATTATCTTCCGGAGAACCTTCAAACCGGAGTGGCGATTACTGGCATCACAACTGATTATTACGGTGAAACACGTACCCAACCTTATATGGGTGCCATAGAAATCATCGGACCAATATGGGATGGCAGTGCCAGTACCAATTGGAACACTTCTGCCAACTGGGCTACAAATGTCGTTCCCGGTACGGGAGCAAATGCAAACATACCAGGAAGCCTTGTAAATTATCCTGTGATTGGCTCAGGGGCACAAGCAACCTGTAATAACCTGAATGTGATGACTGGTGCAACACTGACTATCAATTCAGGCGGATCACTCATCACAGAAGGAGCCATCAGCAACAACGGGACCATTACCATCAGCACATCTGTTACAAATGAAGCCTGGCATTTTATTTCAATGCCCGTAACTCAGGGATCAGCATCAATTTTTATGGGTGATTACCTGCAATATTGGAATGAAAGCACAACTTCCTGGAATGATATTACGGAACCAGATTACAGTATTACACCAGTAAAGGGTTACTCCCTTTGGGGAACCACAAAGTCAGATCAACTTTACACATTCACTGGTACACCCAATACCGGAGACAAATCATTGGCAATCACTCATTCAGGAAGTGGCGAAAATGCCGGTTTCAATCTCATGGGCAATCCATATCCTTCTTATCTCGACTGGGACGAAGTTACTGGTTATGGTTCAAAATATACCTGGGACGGAACTGCATATTTAACCTATACCCAAACGGGTGGCTATGGTCTTGGTTCAAAATATGTAGCCCCCATGGAAGGCTTTTTTATTTATACGGCAAATGCTGGTACGTTTAGTCTGACCAATGCCATGAGAACCAATTCTTCTTCAAAGAGAGCAGTAGGTTCAAAATCTTTCGAAAAAGGAATTGTCCT
The DNA here is from genome assembly GCA_937950125.1 of uncultured Bacteroidota bacterium. Lineage (GTDB taxonomy): Bacteria > Bacteroidota > Bacteroidia > Bacteroidales > 4484-276 > CALFEP01. The sequence continues at coordinate 7,991 of CALFEP010000066.1, read as the reverse complement.
CACTGCCTTCAATGGTAGCTATGAAGATGCCTTGTGGATTGTTTTCGATAATGAAGCTTCAGATAATTTTGAGCTTGAGCGAGATGCATGGAAATTGATCAGCAGCACCGAAGGTCTGTCACAAATCTGGTCGTTTTGTAATGATGGAAAAATGGCTGTTGATGTCCGTCCTGAATATGAAACCTTCCAGTTAGGCTTCAGCAACAACCAGGCAGGCTTTAACAGCATTGGTGCGGCGGAAATCGCCGGGATAAACACCGCTGTGATTGAAGACACCAAAACCAACACCTTCCACGACCTCTCAAAAAGCGCATACGAATTTACCTGGGACCCGCTGACAGACGATGAAAAACGCTTTAAACTCCATTTAAACGCCGTTGGAATCGAAGAAACTCCAATCAACGAAAGCAACTTGCTGATTTATGCTGCCAACGGGCAAATTTTTGTAAAAAACGTTAACGATATTGAGACGGACGGCCGTCCGTCTATACAATACGTTACCGTTTCGGATGTGATGGGCAGGGTTGTTTTGCAGAAAGAAATCTCTGGTAACGGGATAATTTCTGTTCCGGTAAACCTGCAAACAGGGGTTTACCTGGTGAGTGTTCAAAATGGTCAGAAAATTAAAACAGAAAAAGTAATTATTAAATAATTGTTTTGCCAACCCTGACAGGATTTTAAACCCTGTCAGGGTTATCGATTAACAAACAACATCAACGAAACATATTAACACAACAATATCATGAAAACATTTATCAAAACAGCAGCGGCATTATTAACCATTACACTATTAACCATAAACCTCCCCGCCCAAAGCCCGCCACCACCCAATGGCGGAAGCAATCCCGGAAGTGGTAATACCCCCGTTGGCGGCGGCGCACCCATTGGCAGCGGATTGCTTATTTTAACTGCTTTGGGAGTGGCTTATGGTGGCAAAAAAATATATGACTTTGATAAGAAGTAGTTTGCTTCTTACTTCGCTATTTTTTTAGTAAGAGATTTACAGAAAATGCATTTGAATGGCTTGATTTTTAATCGTTTTCAGAACTATCGGAAATATAATCCTGACAATCTGAATTATTAACAAGGTGATTTTTTTCTTCAATAATTTGATTGTAATTGTTGATGAATGTTGAAGGAAGCATACCGGTTTGCTTTTTAAACGCCGAAATAAACGTGGTACGACTCACAAAACCAACTTCGGAAGCCAGGCCGTTGATGCTTAATTTCTCTGATTTTCCGGCTGAAATTAATTGGATTGCTGTTTCAATCCTGAGTTTATTAATATAACAAGAGAATGTCTGTCCCAATTCTGTATTTATTGCTTTTGACAGGTAGGTGCGGTTAGTCTCAAGTTTTTCGGCAATCTTCTGAAGAGAAATATCAGGCATCAGAAATAGCTTTTCGTTTTCTACAAGCCTGATAAAACCATCAAACAGTTTATGTTGCATTATTTCTGATTGTTGTAAATTACGGGTTCCGGGGGTATCTTGTAAAGATTTTGTTTCTTTAAAATGGGTAAAATTGATTCGGTTTGTCAAATCAACGGAAATTTCGACCAATCGTTTGTTTTTTTGTCTGATTTTTGAATACAGAAAAACTATTGAAGTAAAAACTGCTATCCCTGCTATAGTCAGCAAAATAAATAGAGTCCTTTGGGTTCTTAGCCGGACGTACCTGTTACTCAACAATTCATATTCATTTTCTGACTGTATTTGCAGAATCCGGGCTGAAAATAAATCTTTGTCGAGTGAATCTTTGGCCGCAACATATTGCCAAAGGTATTTCGCAGTACTGTCGGTATCGTTAAGTTGTTGATAAATCTTTGACTTTAGCAGTAGGATTTTAAAATGATCAAGTCTTCCGAAAATATCAGAACCGATTATTCTGATTGCCTCATCAAGAAAACTATTAGCCATTATAGGGAAATTCTGGTTGATAGCAATATTAGCCTTTAAAACAAAGGTTTCATGTAGCCCATGCTTTTCATTAAGATTAGCATAAATGGACAATGCGGAATCGGCAAAGGCTTCGGCTTTGCTATTTTCGTTAAGTTGCAAATGAGTTTCGGCCATCATCTGATAGATGTATGCAAGCGCGAGCGAATCTATTTTAGTTCTGACCTTGCTTCCCATTTCCTGACGTGATTCTTTAAAAAAGGTCATTGCACAGGAATAATTACCCTGAAACAATTCTATTTGTCCGAGATTATTGCGGATAACCCTTCGCCGCCATTCATTCCATACATTGTCATTACCTTTAACTTGCTGAACCTGCCTGTAATATAATTCTGCCTTAAAATAAAGGCCGGTACTGTAATACAAATCTCCGAGGATGTGCAGAACATTGGCCTGCTGCTCAAGAATATCGTATTTTATGGCTTCGTCTCTGGCGCGCAGTGTGTAAATCATCGCGCTATCGTAAATGGCATCTCTTTTAAAAAAAGTGCTTTTTAAAACATACAAACTGCTGATATAAGCGTCAAGATCATGCTTGTATGCAAAAGTGATACACGAATCAAAAAGCGCCTGATTTCCGGAAGGTGCTATTCGGGCATGGTGCCGCAAAACGATGAAATAACTCAGGTCGTCTAATTTTTTGCCCATTTTTAGGATATCATTTGTAAACCGTAATTCGGTTTCCCGATTCTGAAGCGTCAGATCGTACAAAATCTTTGATAATGTATCGTGGCGGTATCTTTCATTATTCTGTTGGAGTGAATGAATCCTTTGTTCAAACGAAGGATTTCCCAATGCATAGAAAGGGAAACTAATCAGTAAAACATTAAAAATTATCGCTCTTATCGCCATTTTATAGTCCCGAAATGTTGCAAACTTACAAAAGCCCGTGATTTGAATTGCATTTTAAAAGCAGTTAACCAGTTTTAATTAACCATCCACAAGTTTGATAATTTCACAAATCACTAATAATCAACAACAAAAACGGACGGTGAATTTTAAGTTTTCTACCAATATCCATGAAAATAGAAAATCTTGTTCAGATTTATCAAATTGGACAAGTTTTTTAGGAGTTAAAAAAAAGTTGTCAAAACCAAAGTCTAAATTTGAGATGTTAAATTTTTTAAACTAAACATTGATGAAAATGAAGGTAAGTTACAAAAAATTATTGGCAGCAATATTAATATTGAACAGTTTTATGGCTATTGCTGGTGCAGGCAAAAGCAGCAAAGGAGACAATCAGACCATTGTACCATCAAATAACACGAATATTAACAACAACAAAGGCACTACCAGCTTAAACTACACCATTTTGGAATATCCGGGAATGGCTTACACCAATGCCTTCGATATTTATGGTTCAACCATTGTGGGTCAGACCAATGATGCTGGTTTTGTAGCCAATCATGGTTTTATTTACGATGGCAGTACTTACACATTGGTAGACTATCCTGGCGCTGACAGAACCTGGGTAACCGGAATAGATGCCCAGGGAAGTGGCGGACTGGCCGGATATTACCTCTACGGAAGCACCTATTATGGATTCTACAGTCAAGGTGAAAATTACTATTCACTTACCTACCCAGGCGCCACCCGAACCTATGCATCCGATGTTTACGGTTCCACAGTTGTAGGTTATTACTACAACGGCACCGCCAATTTTGGATTTACTTACGATATATCAACTTCAACTTACACTTCCCTCGATCCGCCCAATTCGTCCCTTACCGAAATTCAAGGTATCTATGGTGACTATATTGTTGGGCAATACAGGCATGGATACAATGGTCCTTACTATGGTTTTATCTACACTATTTCCACCAATAGCTGGACAATAAAAGATAATCCGGAACAAGCCTCACAAGGAATAACTTTTAACAATGTGGATGCAACCCATGTTGTGGGTTATTACACAATTCCAATAGAGGTGCAAAAAAGTTTTTATTATGAAATTTCGACAGGTACATTTACGCTCATTGATGATTACTCCGGTGCTGTACATACTTTTGCCTACGGTATTGAAGGAACAGGAACCATTGTTGGCTATGTTGAAAATTCCGGTAGTCAAAAAGGCTTTAGGGTTCCTGTGCCACCGGTTGTTACCACGCAGGCGGTAAGCAATATTGGCGGAATTACAGCCACCGGAAATGGAAACATCACAAATCTTGGGATAACCAATGTTGTAGCCCATGGTGTTTGCTGGAATACTTCCGGCAGTCCAACCCTCAGCGACGACCACACCAACAAAGGTGCTGCCGGCAGCACAGGTGCGTTTACTTCAAACATGACAGGACTGAGCGGCACTACCACTTATTATGTGAAAGCATACGCCACTGCATCAAACGGAGCAACAGCCTACGGCGCTGAGGTTTCGTTTTCAACAACCGAAGCCTGGGTCCTTAATATGTACGATACCGGTGGTGATGGCTGGAATGGAGGAATACTAAACCTGTATGTTGACGGAGTGCTTAGCTTGTCAAAAACGATGGAAAATGGTTACGGACCAGATTCCTATCCCTTTGAAGCCATCTGCGGTCAGGTGATTACGACATTTTACTACCCTGGAAATTATTCATATGAGAATGAATACACCCTTGTAAATCCTTCCGGCACAACTGTAGTTGAATCGGGCCAGGGAGGTACAATTCCGGGAAATATCACATATTCCTATTTTTGTGGAACTGCCGGAACCGTTACCACACAAGATGCCAGTGATGTTTCCTATACCACTGCAACAGGAAACGGCAACATAACTGAACTTGGCACCAACAATCCAACCCATCACGGTTTTTGTTGGAACACATCAGGAACCCCTACCATTAGCAATTCGCATACAGATGAAGGTGCTGCAACCTCAACAGGAGCATTTACTTCATCCATTACAGGACTGAGCGCCAATACCCTTTACTATATCCGGGCCTATATTTACGATAACATGGGATATAGTTATGGGGATGAAGTAACTTTTTCAACACTGGCCTATGTTGCCGGAACAGTTTCCACCCAGGACGTTACCAATATTTTACAAACTACTGCAACCGGTAATGGAAATGTTACCTCGATTGGTACAGTTAATCCTACCCAACACGGCGTCTGCTGGAAAACCAGCACAGGGCCTACCATTGCCAACAGCCATACAAGTCAGGGAGCAGTTACGGAAACCGGAGCTTTTACCTCTTCAATGACAAGCCTGGCTGCAAATACTACTTATTATGTGCGGGCTTACATAACGGATATAACAGGAACAATTTATGGTGATGAAGTTACATTTTCAACACTGGCAAATGTGCCCGGAACTGTAAGCACACAGGATGCTACCAACATTACGCAAACAACGGCTACCGGGAATGGTAATGTAACCTCTTTAGGGACAGTAAATCCAACCCAACACGGTGTTTGTTGGAAAACAAGTTCAGGACCAACCATTTCTGATAGTCATACCAGTGATGGTGCGGTTTCCTCAACTGGGGCCTTTACTTCGTCAATGACGGGATTAACAGCAAATACAACCTATTACGTGCGTGCTTACATCACGGATGTAACAGGAACAATTTATGGTGATGAGGTATCATTTTCAACACTGGCAAATGAACCCGGAACGGTCAGCACAGAGCCGGTTACCAATCTCTCAGCTGTATCTGTGACAGCGAATGGCAGTGTAGGTTCTTTATCTCCAAGCGGAACAACATCAAAAGGTTTTTGCTGGAATTCCAGCCCGGATGTTTCCACTTTAAATTCCAAAGCGGGTTTAGGAACTGCTTCAGTAGGCTCATTTTCTTACAATATAACGGGTTTATTACCCAATACAACCTACTATCTGCGGGCGTACATTATTGATATAACAGGTACAACCTACGGTGATGAAGTTTCGTTTACTACATCTTCCGCTATCTTTTCAGGAAACGGCAATTTTGATTTACCTTTCGAGATTGCCAATCTTGATGATCTTGAAAATCTTTCCACAAATTCTGACTACTGGTCAGGATATTTCATACAAACTGCCAATATTAATGCTACTGAAACATCAGAGTGGAATCCTGACGGGAATGGCGGATATTATGGGTTTTCGCCCATTGGTAACACTACCAAGAATTTTGCGGGGAATTATAATGGTCAGGGGTACACCATTTCCAATCTTTATATAAACAGATCGGCGACCGATAATATCGGACTTTTTGGATATTTAAGATTTGGTACCGTAAAAAACCTCTCACTTGATAATATGACCATTACAGGAAAATCAAATGTGGGTGGTACGGTTGCGTACTCATATGGTGGAACAATCAGCAATGTTTCCGTAAATGTTAACATTACTGCCACAGGTAATTATTGCGGAGGTCTTATCGGTCAACTCTATTCGGGTACTATCAGTGATAACCAGGTAGTAGGTACGGTAACCGGCATTGGATATGCCGGGGGATTTGTTGGATATATCAATTCCACTTCAACCATTTCAAGATGCTATACAACTGCAACAGTAAACAGCTCAGGAAATTGGATAGGCGGCTTTGGAGGATACGTTCGAAATGCTACTATTGAAAATTGTTACAGCAGAGGTGATGTGACACACCTGGGAGGTACCTCAACCGCTACAGGTTCGTTTAGTGGTTACAACAGTAGCACAATCCGTTATTGTTATTGTACCGGTAAGGTAGTTTATGATGGCGCTACTGCACCTACCGACAAAGGTTTTGTTGCGTATAATTCTTCAGGTACATATACATCAAATTTCTTTGATTCTGAAACTTCTCTGCAAAGCTCAGGAACCGGGGCCACTGGCAAAACAACCTTGCAAATGAAAACCGAAAGTACCTTTACAAATGCTTCATGGGATTTTGTTTCCGTCTGGAACATGGATGGCACTACAAACAACGGGTATGCTTTCCTTAATTCACTCGAAAGAATATGGACCGGAGCTGCCAGTACTGTTTGGGGAACTGCTGCAAACTGGGATGAATCTATACTCCCTTTAAGTTATAACAATATCCGTATCCCCATTGTGGCAAACCAACCGGTAATTGAATCCGGAGTTGGTGTAACCTGCAACGACCTGAAGGTGGACGCCGGAGCTACTCTTACTGTTGAATCGGGTGGTTCACTCATCACTTCCGGGGCTATTACCAACAATAGTAACATTCACTTAAAACGTACATTGGCTGAAGAAACCTGGCATCTTATCTCAGTACCAAACCGTGTTACCACTGCCAACATATTTTTAGGGGATTTTTTGCAAAGTTGGGATGAAACAACCTATAGATGGACTCAGATTACCGATCCAGCAACAGAACTTAATCCTTTGCTGGGATACAGTTTATGGGCAACACCGGTTAAATCAAACTCCACCTATACTTTTACAGGTACACCGGTTTCGGGGAATCAAAACCAGCCGATAACCGTGAATGGCACTGGAGGTGAATACAATGGAGCCAATCTGCTTGGAAATCCCTACCCATCAGCAATTGACTGGAACGGATTGAGAACCTACGGTGCGGTTTATTACTGGGATGGAACCGCTTATCTTAGCTGGAATAGTTCCGGAAGTGGTTCGCGATATATTGCACCTATGCAGGGATTTTTCATAGTGGCTACTACTTCGATATTAAGCACGAAAAGCAGTTTATTCAGCCTTACCAACAGCAACCGTACACATACAGGAGCAACTGCATATTATAAGTCAGGAGATGACAATCCGCTCAGCAACGGGCTGGTGCTTCAGGCATCCAATGGAAGCTATAATGACGAGCTTTGGATTATTTTAAACGACACGACAAATGAAAGTTATGACCTGATGAGCGACGCCTGGAAGCTCAAAACAAGCACCCCCGGTATCAGCCAACTCTGGTCGGTGTGCCCCGATGGCAATCTGAGCATTGATGTGCGCCCTGCAACCGATGTAATTCAATTGGGCTTTGCCAACGATAAAGCCGGTACCTACACCATCGGGATTAAAGAAATCGCAGACCTGAATACCGCCATCCTTGAAGACACCAAAACCAACACCTTCCACGACCTCTCAAAAAGCGCATACGAATT
>CALFEP010000065.1 GCA_937950125.1 uncultured Bacteroidota bacterium | reverse complement strand
CGCACGGCCTTGGAATGTCGAGACGTATGGCCTTGGAATGTGGAGACGCACGGCCTTGGAATGTGGAAACGCACGGCCTTGGAATGTGGAAACGCACGGCCTTGGAATGTGGAAACGCACGGCCTTGGAATATGGAGACGCACGGCCGTGCGTCTATACTTTCCAATGTGCGTTTATACTTTCCTTTAAAATAAACTACTACAAAATGAAAACACGAATAACAAACCTTTTTCAAACGAAATACCCGATCATACAAGGGGGTATGATCTGGTGCTCGGGCTGGAAACTGGCTTCGGCGGTTTCAAATGCAGGAGGACTTGGCCTTGTTGGCGCCGGATCGATGTACCCGGATGTTTTTCAGGAACATATCCGCAAAATGAAGACCGCTACCAACCAGCCCTGGGGTGTAAACCTTCCTCTGCTCTACCCTCAGATGGACGAGATGGTGGAGATTGTCCTCCGTGAAAAGGTGAAAGTTGTCTTCACCTCGGCGGGAAATCCCAAAAAATATACGCCGGTTCTGAAAGAAAACGGAATCGTGGTGGTTCACGTAGTTGCCAACACCAAGTTTGCCCTAAAATCACAGGAAGCTGGCGTTGATGCCATTGTTGCCGAAGGTTTTGAAGCAGGCGGCCACAATGGACTGGAAGAAACCACCACAATGGCACTAATCCCGATGGTGAAAAAAGTGGTGAACATCCCGGTGATTGCTGCCGGTGGCATCGCCACAGGCCGTCAGATGCTGGCTGCTTTTGCCCTTGGTGCTGACGGAGTGCAGGTGGGAAGCAGGTTTGCAGCGTCAGAAGAATCGTCGGCGCACCCTGTGTTCAAGCAAAAAATTGTAGAGGCCGGTGATGGCGACACCAAACTCACCCTGAAAAGAATTGTCCCGGTTCGGTTGATCAGGAATAAGTTTTTTAATGAAGTGGAAGAAATGGAAAAACGGGGCGCTTCTCTCGATGAAATCAGGGAACATCTGGGTCATGGCCGTGCCAAATTGGGTATGTTTGAGGGCATTGCCGACGAAGGCGAACTGGAAATCGGCCAGGTTTCGGCCATCATCGACAGCATTAAACCGGCTGGTTTGATTGTGAAGGAGATGATGGAGGAATTTGAATCGGCACGGAAAGAATTGGTTGATTTGTAATTTGGCGCCATTAGCGATACCATCGCGAAAAGCGATAGTATCGCTCCAGGCGATGCTATCGCTAAGATATTATCCCAGACATTTATGATGTGTCTGCTAAGAATATTATTTCACCACAAGTTTTTGGGTAGTATTTCCTTCTGAGGTTTCAATTTTAACAAGATAAACCCCTTGTGAAAGCCCTGAAATATCAAGTATTTTCTGAGTTTCGGAACTTGGCTTTTCCATCACTTTTTTCCCCGAAAGGGTAAAAACGGTAATCATAGAAATTGGGGCATCGCAGGCGATTTCCACAAAATCGTTGGCGGGGTTAGGGGTAATTACAGCATTGGGTTTGCCGTTTTGAAAATCGTCCATCCCGACATAATAATCATAACTGACAAACACGCCTTTATCGGTGCAAACATAAAGTGCAGGGATTGTACTCAAAGGGTCAGTCTGGATTTTTAAAATCTCTGCTTCTTCGGGCAATCCGGCAGTGATAAAATGAAGGTTGGGATTGGGGTAAGAAAAATGCCAATGAGCAATTTCATTATCCCATCCAATGTAAATCTCCCGATATTGGTCAACACAAATTGTCTTCAATCCAGAATAGTAACCCAATTGAAGCCACGAAATACCCATGTCTTCTGACTTGTAAAAACCACTGCTCCATTCATAAAAAGGGTAAACTGCGAAAAGACTACCCTGAGAATCAAAACATATATCCGGAAAGTAATAAAAGCCAGGTGGTTGATTTAAAAACCAGGTTTCACCACCGTCAAGTGAATAACAAAGCAGATTTGCCCAATTTATACCTGAAGTTATCATCAAATTCTGGCCATACGAAACCATATTCAATGATTGTATTGTGTCAAAAAAAGGTATGTCTTCCCAGTTTTCACCGTCCGGCGAATGTATCATTCCACCAAAAACACTGGCTACCCATAATGATGAATCTGATTGTTGAATATGAAGAAACTCCGGATAATCAAATTCCTTCAACAAAACATACTCATGTGTTTCAAGGTCGAAAGAGTAAATACCATCCTCCATTGCACCATTTCTCATGGCTAATTGTATTTTACCCTGCTGAAATGGAGCAGCGCCTACAACAGCCTTGTTATTCCAACAAAAATATTCACAGGTATTATTCAGGTAATTAAAAAGATAAAAACAATTGCCACGGCAAAAAACATGGTGCTGAGACGTTACTCTGAAACAAATCAAATTTGCGCCACTGGCTGTCGAACCAACCATTTCCCACGAATGAGCTGAAACCAATGAACTCAAAGTAAAAGAAACCATCAGAAAGACAATCTTTTTCATTTTTTCGGAATTTTTGAAGTGAATTTATTTTTCTATAAATGAGTGTATTATGACTTGTTCAAAAGTAAAAAACTTTTTATTTATCATATCAGGGAGTCTGAACATTTAACATTTTACTTCACTATAAGTTTTTGAATTGTGTTTCCTTCACTGGTTTCAATTTTTATAAGATAAACCCCTTGTGAAAGCCCTGAAATATCAAGTATTTCCTGGGTTTCGGAACTTGGCTTTTCCATCACTTTTTTCCCCGAAAGGGTAAAAACGGTAATCATCTTAATGTTGGCATCGCAGGCAATTTCAGCAAAATCATGCGCGGGATTGGGAGTAATTACTGCATTGGGTTTGCAGTTTTGAAAATCGTCCATCCCGACATAATAATCGAGGCTGTAACAGGCGCCCTGGTCGGTGCTGACAAACAAAGCGGGTGCACTCATGGTGGGATTTACCTGAATTTTGTTGATATGAAGTCCCGGTAAACCTTCGTTCATGAAAACCAAACCCTGGCCTGGCTGATAATACGCCAATCCCTGCCCGTCGTATCCTACAAAAATGTCGGAGAAACAATCGAATCCTAACGTTTTCAGATTATCCTGATAAATTTCGATTTGCCAGGTCTGGCCAAAATCTGTGGATTTCCACAGGCCGGATGAGTTGGAATATCCCGGGAAAACGCCGAACAGCAAACCAAATGAACCGAAACCCATGTCAGGAAAACCAGGTGACAATTCCGATGGGTTCCAGGTTTGGCCATCGTTGTCTGACCAGTAAACATTGGTAAGGTTGCTGATTGCTGAAACCACCATGTTTGAGCCAAAAGAAGCGATGGCATAACAAGGTTTTGCCATGAAATCGGTCACCTCCGTCCAGTTGGTCCCGTTTTCCGATTTCAACATTCCACCCCAGTCGCTGCCGACCCACCAGGTGGAAGTTGCTTCATGAAAATGGAGGAAATTTGGCCAGACAATCCATTCCAACACCTCAAACTGGTGGGTGTTCAGGTCGAAGGTGTAGATGCCGTCGCTCCAGCTGCCATCGCCCATGGTTACCATGATTTTGTCAGGACTGAAGTAAGCCGCGCCCGATACTGGCAGACCTCCATAGGTGTAAAATTCGGAGGTATTGGTACCGTAATTGCAAAGGTAAAAACCATCATCGGCACATAAAACATGGCCTTGTATGACAACCCCGAAACAGATTTTTGTGATGTTTACATTTTCCGGTCCGAATTTTTGCCAGGTATAGGCAAAGCCTGTTGAGCAAATCAAGGGGATAACCAACAGTAAGATAAATTTTTTCATAGCTTTTTGAGAATTTTTTGTGGTTAAATTAAATGTTTAAATTGTTGGTTGGAACAATCATTATCAATTTGTTACAAAGATTGAACCAGACAAAAATGATTGGAGGTTTTTTGCCGGGAAAATTTTCATTTTCGAAATTAATTCTCATTTTTCTACAATTCGCAAAAACCCTGTCTGCCTACCATCGTGCCATTGGCAGGCAGACAGAGTCGCATAATTTTTTCCAGGTTTTCGGGCAAAAACCACCGTCATTTCACAATCAATTTCTGTGTTGAAGTTCCTCCTTCGGTGGTAATTTCGACGATGTAATTTCCTGGCGGCAAAGCGGAGGTGTTGATTGTTGCCTCATTTCCGTTAACATTTGTATTGAGAACCATTTGTCCTGCCTGGTTGAAAATACTTAGCCGAAGTATGTCAAAAGGTGCTTTTACCATAACAACAGAACCTGATGGATTTGGAAATAATAAAACTGCCTCAGCCTCCTGATTATTTATAATATCAGGCAACTCAATTTGAACAGGTATTTCAACCAAAGGATTATTCACTGAGTTGTTTGCAACCCAGATTTTTGCAACCAGTCCAATTCCGTTTCCATAGTTTGCATTACAAGTTACATCAATGTCAACTGATTCATTTGGATTAACAGTCACCTCATAATCGGAGAGTGAAAGCAATTCATCTGGTATGTATTGGGTATCATGTAATTCATAAGCGAATAATACAACGTTTTGAACCAAACCACCAATTGAAGTTGTTTCATTTACGAAGCAATTGTCGCAGATGAAGAGTCCACCAGCCAGGTCAGTACCCGGATTTGCCAGTTCTGCTACAACATCATGGGTTACTCCGGTTGGAATACCGCCTGGTAATGCCAACTCGAAAATCACACCACCGCTTAATCCCACTTTCTGACTGAAGCCATACAAATATTTGTCCCCATCGTTGTTATCGTAAGCAAAACCATAGTAGCTTTCATCCCCCGCTGTTGGCATCGTATGTAGTGTTGCACCCGATGCATCGAACAAAACAATGGGCGTTGACCAGTTGTTTGCGTAAAATGCATCTTCGTCATAATCGTAAGCTATGGCTCTTACTGCTGTTGGAGCAGTAAACTGGCCAACAAGTGTTTGTGTGCTGAAATCCATTTTGTAAACGGTTGTTGCTGCCGCTCCACCATAAAAGTAGGTACCATCGAAAGCAAGGTCGCGGATTCCTTGTACCGTTCCAACCATCATGGCGCCCAGGAATGTTCCGTTCATTTCATATTTGAAGAACCCGGCGCCATTCCATTTGGTGGTATAGATGTAGTTTCCGTCTGTTTCGATGCCCGCTTCACCACTCCCATCGCCACATGGCGCTGAAAATTGCAAATCCCACATCGCATCTGTCAGTGACCCACTATTTCCGGGAGGTATTGATGGTGCGCAATCATTGTTCTGGTATGCTGAAGATGGATTATTCCGGTATTCAGTCACATCAAAGGATGGAAGAATTGGGGTCTGCCATGGCAAAGTTATACTCAGGTCGCAATCCAACGTTGAAGTTCCAATATTGGAAATGGTAAGTATTTGTGTTTGAATAGGAATTGTCACCATGTAAAAATAAAAGTCTTCAGGATTTACATTAATAATTGGTTCAGTACCACCACAAGTCAAAATAGCCGGCACATCCACCACCGGATTCACAGGGTCGTTGCTTGTAAAAGTAAGTAGTCCTGAATATACTGCTGGAGGTAAATAATTTGTATTAAAAGTAACAGTAATGTCGGTTGAAAGGCCGGGTTCGAGGGTGCCGGTGAGTGGAATGGCTGAAAGCCAGGATTCCGGGTTTATTATTCCAACAATGATCGTATAGTCCTCTACTTCACCGTAAGTAGCATCGCCACAGGGTTGGGGCGCTGTGCTGTAGGTCATCCTGATTCTCAAACGGTATTCTCCTAACTGGGTACCGGATGGTACATAAATAGTGCCTGTGAAAATTTGCCCTGTTCCACCCACATTGTTGAGCATGTAAAGTTCGCTTCCACCTTCAAATTCAAAATCTTCGTCCCAATCAACCCAGCAATACACAATATCAGAAGCCCAGGCGTTCCCGTTTGTCACTGTAATTTCTTCAAAACCACCTTCTTCAAACATTGTAGAAATGTTGGTGAAATTGGCTACGCCACCCTGCCAACCACTGGAATTGTCTATTTCACCACACAACACATTGGCGATGTATTCATCTTCGATTTGGGTGGAGGCACCGCAATAGTAAGGAAGTAAATTTGTTACATAATAAGTTTTGCAATCGTTTTCGGGATTTTCATCTCCTTCAAGCCATGTGCAGCCTTCAAAAATATAGGTTTGTCCCAGGTTCGACAGATTTACCGTTCCCTGGAATGTATAATCAACCATTCCTCCTGAGGCTATTGGGCCGGGTACTATTCCTGTAACCGGTGTTCCCCCGTCCACAGTGTAACTTACGGGAATGTTACTTTGTGTAGTCATCCCATAATTTTTAACCCTGATGGTAACGGTTTCATAGCCAAGCCCTGAACCGGAAACAGGGTTTACAAAGGATTGAACGCCCACATCGATGTCATTTTGCTGACCGCCGATATAAGAAAAGCCAAATGCACCTGTCTCTCCGGGTAACAGACCCAAAAAAGTAGTTGCTCCGGTAGCTTTATCCAAAATCATCAACTGGGCTTGGGTACTGTAGGCTGCCAGGTAAACAATATCATTTTCAGTATCATAGCCCATACCCTGCTCGTAATTTGCATTAAATCCGGCGGGACCAAGTACGGTGCCAACACCTGTTTCCAAATCAACAATGAAAATGTTATCGGTCACGATATCCAACGCGTACATTATTCCATCCAAATCAATGGTAAAACTAACAATGG